>CANFBW010000025.1 GCA_947444925.1 Flavobacteriales bacterium
GCAGTACATTTGAAAAAGTCATCAATTCTGCAAGCACAGGGTCACCGCCTTGAGCTGCCGAATGGTCATCAAAAAAAAGAGCTTGCTCGGCCTCATACACATCGATACCGAGCGCACCTATGTGCCCGCTGCGCAAAGCCTCTATCGCGGCTTGCGTATCGATCAAAGCGCCTCTGCTGGTATTGATGAGCATCACCCCTTTTTTCATTTTAGCAATACTACTTTTGTTGACCAAATATTTGGTGTCGGGCAATAAAGGAAGGTGCAAAGACACAATATCAGACTCAGCACAAAGCTGGTCAAAAGACACATAACGCAATCCAAAACGCGAGATCAATTCTTGATTTTCTATTTTATCACAAGCCACCACCTTACAGCCAAAGCCATGCAATATCTGCACTGCCACAGCACCTATGGTACCCGTACCAAAAATGCCAACCGTTTTATGGTGCATATCAAAACCAACCAATCCATCCAAAGTAAAATTAAAACGATGCACACGTTCATTCGCAACAATCAGTTTGCGGTTCAAGGCCAACATCAATGCTACCGCGTGCTCCGCAACAGCGTGGGGCGAATACGCTGCCACACGCGCAGCCGACATTTTTAAAGCACGCAATGCAGCCACGTCAACGTTGTTGTATCCTGCGCAACGCAGCGCCACAAAACGCACACCCAAATCCGATAAGCCATGCAATATTTCTGCAGACACATCGTCGTTCACAAACACCGATACAACTTGGCAACCCGTGGCCAAATGCAGCGTTGATGCATGTAGTTTTTGATCGATAAAAAGCAAATCATGCTCTTGCGCATTGGCATTTTGCAAGGCTTCTTTTTCGTAAGCGCGCGCGCTGTATACTGCTACTTTCATTTTTACAATTTTAAAAATCGTATGCTAATATTGGCAAAAATGAACTAAAAAAAAGAATAAACAATGCTGCTGCGACAGCTTTTGTAATGAGTCCTATCAGTTTGTGGTGGAACACTTTTGTAGTAAACAGAAATATAAATCTATCACATGCTATACTTTTCTGAGGTACTTATACCAGCGTATATTTGGGTTGTAGCTGCTATTGCAATTATTTGCATACTTTTGTACAAGCTGGAACAACGCAATGATACTTCAAAAGCAAAGGAAAAATATTCACCAAAAGAAGCTCTGCAACGCAAATATGCAGAAGGACTCATTAGCCGTAGCGAATACGAAGAGGAACTAAAAAAAATAAACTAAACAAAATGATTATCCGGAATCGTACCAGTAGATTTATGTCTAAGGCGATAGATCCTTCAAAAACCGAAACTTCGTTTCTCCTCTTAATCTCAAGAATACAAATGCGCGCTATTTCCCACAAATATTTTCTGATCGAGGCTGTACTCCACAGGATTTACGGTTAACTCAACAATAGCAGCACTAAGAATCGAGGCAGTCAAAAAGCATTTTTATTCCTCCACAATTTTTGTCCAGTGCTAGGAAAAAAATCCTTTAACGTAGTCTTGCGTTAGTTTCTCTTTGGGATGCAACAGCAGTTCCTCGGTAGGTCCAAATTCCACAATTTCACCGTTGTATACAAAGGCAACATAATCAGATACGCGGCGTGCTTGACGCAAAATATGCGTCACCAAAACGATGGTGTACTTTTCTTTCAGCTCCAAAAAAAGCTCTTCAATTTTTTGCGTCGACTTTGGATCAAGCGCCGATGTTGGTTCGTCACCCAAAATAATTTCAGGCTCTACAGCCAAGCCGCGCGCCAAACACAAACGCTGCTGCTGGCCAATGGACAAGCGCGACGCAGGACTTTTCAAGCGGTCTTTTACTTCGGGCCACAAGGCCACGTCTTTCAAATAACGCTCTACAATTTCGTCAAGTTTGTGACGGTCTTTTTCACCGTGAATTCTTGGGCCATAAGCAATGTTGTCGTAAATCGACATCGGCAAAGGAAAGGGGCGTTGCGACAGCAAACCCATTTTTTTGCGTATCGAAGTCACTTCCGCATTTTTGTCGTAAATATTTTCCCCATCGAGCAACACCTTTCCCTCCACCCTAACTTCCAAAGAAGAGTCGTGCAAACGGTTGAAAGTTTTCAGCAAAGTTGTTTTTCCGCAGCCAGATGGCCCGATAAACGACGTTACTTTTTTGTCGGGAATATCAATATTGATATTCTTCAAAGTATGGTGATCGCCATAGTACAGATTCAAATTTTGAACGCTGATATGCGGAGTTGCTATAGTCATATTTTGTTTTTTGAAAGTCGTTTGCTCATCATCCGTGCGCTGATGCTAATCAACAGCACAACAATAGTCAATATCAATGCAGCACCATATGCACGGGCTTGTACTTCTTCAACAGGACTGCTCAATTGGTTGAATACTGCGAGAGGCAAAGTTGATGCAGGATCTTGCAAACTTTGCGGTAAATCGTTGCTAAATCCAGCTGTAAACATCACGGAAGCGACATCGCCGATCCCACGACCAAAGGCCAACAAAATGGCCGTAAAAATACCGGGAGCTACTTGTTTCAAAAGCACAAATGCAGTTTCGTAACGCGTTGCACCCAGAGAATAAGAAGCTTCAAACAATTCTTTGGGAACGCTGCGCACCACCTCATCCATAGTGCGCACCATGATTGGAATAATGAGCAAAGTAACAGCTATGATACCGCCAAGAAGAGAAGCTTTCATTCCTAAATAAATCATCAATGTAAATCCAAAAGCACCATAAACAATAGAAGGCATGCCAAACAACACGTCGTATCCTAAACGCGTAAGATTACCCATCCATGAACTTTTTTTCAAATACACATTGATATAAATAACGATGGGCAAAGAAATCAGCAAAGCCAGTAAAGAGGAACCTGCTGCGATGTACAAAGAGCCAACGATAGAATTTAAAATTCCACCTTCACCACCCATGTAAAAATCTCCTGTGGGAATTTCACTGAGCATCTCCCAACTTAAGGATGGCAAGCCTTTTGAAACAATGGTTCCCACGATGAGAAAAAAACTCGCAACGATCACCACTGTAGACAAAATCATCAGCGCTTTAAAAAACTGTTCT
The DNA here is from genome assembly GCA_947444925.1 of Flavobacteriales bacterium. Taxonomy (GTDB): domain Bacteria; phylum Bacteroidota; class Bacteroidia; order Flavobacteriales_C; genus JAHEZL01. The sequence goes on from CANFBW010000025.1 coordinate 3,058, forward strand.
TCTATTTTTTTCCACTTCATATACTACTATTCTATTCTTTTTTTGATGCGACCGAGCACAATTCGCGAGACGGCATTGAAAAGAAAAATGATTGCAAAAAGCAAAAAGGCCGCAAATAACAATGCCGATTCATATTCAGGTGCCGACAGCATTTCGCCATAATTATTAGCGATCAAAGCAGGCAAAGGATAACCTGAATCAAAAACAGATTGAGGCACAATGGCCACACTTCCGCACACCATCAATACCGCAATGGTTTCACCAAAAGCCCGAGATACCGCTAGTACAACAGAGGCAACAAGACCGGGCAATGATTTTTTCAACAGTACAAATTTCACCGTTTGCCACTTGGTGGCACCGACAGACAATGATGCATCGCGCATTTCGCGTGGAACGGCAGAAAAAACTTCTAAAAAAAGAGCTATAATCAAGGGGAAAATCATCACACCCAAAACAATTCCGCCGGCCAGCACACTGTAACCCATTGGATAGGCAACAAAGTGCGGAGCGACATAATTCTCAATAAAAGGAACCACCATTAAAACACCCCAAACCCCAAATACAACAGGAGGAATTCCCGACAATAAATCCACCACCGGCACAATGATTTTGCGCAGACGAGGATGTGCATATTCGGAAATAAAAATACTACTCAACAAACACAACGGCAAAGCGAGCAGCACAGCAATAGCAGTAACCCACAGGGTTCCCATAATAAAAGCAAAAAAACCGAACTGACCTTTCGATGGTTTCCATGCAGAGGAAGACAGCAAGTCCCACAATGTGTTTTTTTCCAACAAAGGCAGCGATTTGTAATACAAACCCCAACCCACTAAAACGGCGAGCAGCACCGACAGTATAGTAAGCACCAACATGGTGCTGCCCGCAATTTTATCTTTTACAATTCTGAACTTCATTGAAAATCAAACTAGTTGGGTTGCGGAGTGTATCGTAAATAAGGTTTAATTTTTGTGAAGCCTTTTGGAAATTTAGCAGCGATTTCTTCGTCTTTGATAGCAGGCGCAATAATCACATCTTCGCCATTTTTCCAGTTCGCAGGAGTAGCAACACTGTAGTTTGCCGTCAATTGCAATGAATCAATCACACGCAAAATCTCGTCGAAATTTCTACCTGTAGACGCAGGATAAGTAAGTGTCAATTTCACTTTTTTGTCGGCACCAATTACAAACACCGAACGCACTGTAAAATTATCGTTGGCATTGGGATGAATCATGTCGTACAAGTTGGCCACTTTTCTTTCAGGGTCAGCAATTATAGGATAATTCAAGGTCACGTGTTGCGTTTCGTTGATGTCGGGCACCCATTGATTGTGTGATTCTAAAGAGTCAACACTGATCGCAATTGGTTTCACATTTCTTTTGTCAAACTCACCTTTTAATCGTGCTACAGTGCCCAATTCTGTAGTACAAACAGGAGTGAAATCTTTTGGATGAGAAAACAGGATGCCCCATTTATCACCCAACCATTCCTGAAAATTAACAACACCTTCGGTTGTTTCTGCGGTAAAGTCGGGAGCAATGTCCCCTAATCGGATAGCCATAATTTTAAGTTTAAGGTTTGTGTTTACAAATATATCATTCCATCATTACAATTCACTTGAGCTTAGCAAGTTCTAACTCCAATTTCTCCTTTGAAAATGGAACATAGCCACTGGCAAAAACAAATTTTTGACCGTCGGCAAGCACCCAATTAAGAAAGGCCAATACGGCAGCACTTTTTGGTTTTCCTTTGCTCACTAAATACAAATCGCGAGCGGGTGGTGAAGGAAATTTTCCGGCGACAATAGCTCTTGACACATCGTCTAAGCTGCCGTATATATTTTCGTCGGCATCAATTTGTCCATTATCATTTAAATCTATAGGCACCACGCACACGCCTTTATTGGCTTTTCTTGTCTTAATGTTATAAGCAAAACCAATGTTGTTGTAGCCAATGCTACGAATGTCTTTTTTAATTGCTTGTAACAGACCAGGGTCACCAAAAACGCCAATTCCCTGCAAGTCTTCTTGTTTTTTACCAAAGTACTTTGCCCATGACTCCGCAGCTCCCGCTGCATCAGAACGCGTATATACATGCAAGGGCAAAGCCTTCGCAAAGCCCATTTCTTCCCACGAGTGGTAGCGTTGTTCAACAAATATTTGGGCGAAAACACGAGGTGACATCCCTTTGCGCAGTAATTCACTTAAATTTGGATTCATCGCATTAACCACTGGCACAACGGCGTCTTTGCTGACGGCAAGAACAAATGCACCTTTCGACAACTCAGAATCATTGAGCGAGCGAGACACCATACCAAGATCAACCAATTCACCCAAAGCATCTGAAATACCTTTGCCGGCTCCACCTGCAGATACATTGAACCGCACATTGGGATGTATTTTTTTAAATTCTTCACTCCACTTTACCACAATCGGGTATAGCGCGAAGGCACCGGAAATATTAATCGTTCCATGTAAAGAATCATTTCCATTGACCTTAATTTCTTGTGGCGTTGAACATGAAATAAAATAAAGCGCCACAGCAAAAAGCAAGAGTTGAAAAGGACTATTTAAAATTATTTTCTTCATGATCACTAATTTTTTGCAGGCCATAAACGCGGCGTAAAACTGGCTTGCATATACGTCCAATGCGCTACATAATCTTTATTTCCTCCCGAGATAGCTTGCATTGAATTGCTTGCCAACAACCATGAAAAACCCAAATCCACCGTTGTATAGCCATTAGGTTTATAAGTTAAAAGTACGTCGTTTTCAAAACCTAAGTAGGTTTGATCTTGCAATTGCAGCTGCGCATTAATCGGACGCCATTGCGAAAAGAAAAAGTGGTTTTGCAACGAGAACGAAATTTTATCATTGACGCGTTGTTCCACAAAAAAGTAAGGATCAAACAATCCCACATCCTTGCTTGATCCCACATAATTTGACGTAAAATACTCCATCGTACCATTGAAGCGATGGGCAACGCCATGCGGATATTGAAAAGAGTGATCCACTGCGCGGTAATCAGCGTTATTACTTGAAGTATTGTTGCCGCTTTTAAATTCAGCACCCAAACGAAATGCCGTCTTTTTAAGCGAGTATTTTATTTCGGGTTGAAGGTAAAATGCTGAAAGTATTTTACCAGAAGGATTGTGTCCATGTTGCAAATACCCACTAAAAGTAAGCCACCATCGTTTACTGCTGTATGTAATTCTACCTCCATCGGTGTAGCGAAAATTTTGTGCATCGGACCCAACATTGTTAGCACTCTGCTGTTGAAAGCCTTCAAAATAATTGATGCTTGTGAGCACCCACTTTTCATTGCTCGACGTGTACTTGTAATAATGCACCCCCAAGGTTTTGTATTGCAAAAAACCAATGGGGGCGAAATTTGTAAACCAAGTATTCTCGCCGCTTTGATTGAAAGCAAGCACCAACTCACTTTCAACGCGACCATTGTAATAGCGCAAATTCACAGCATCATGTGTAGCGCCACTTTGCCGCCAGTCGCTTTGCGCAAACAAGCGCTGGTTGTCATACATTATTTTTTGCTTACCCAAACGCAACGACAATTTACTATTGAAATATGGCTCAACATAAGCCTCAAAAATTTGCAGTGAAGCGCTTGTCGACACAGGGTTGGCTGCTCCCCAAATTCGAACATCTTGCAGCGAAAGAGCAGCGCCAAATCTATCCTTTTTAAAAGTCAAATTCAATCTACTGCGCTGTGAAGTAAAAAATGCAGCTTGACTGCTGTCGCTTCTCAACTGGCGAAAACCATTGCGGTATTCTGTTCGCGGACGAATATCCAAATCAATATGAAAGTCTTCCTTTGCTTGCTGCTTTGCGCTTGATGAAATCGAAGTACCGTAAATCGTATCGCTTTGCGCCTGCGCAACACCGCCTGTTACAAGCAAAAGCTTGAACAAAAAAACGAAGCGCTGATAGTACAAAATACTTTTCATTATATAAAGCATATAGATTTAATAGGGATTCTAAAAAATCAAAGCCCGCAAATATACAACAAAGTCTATCAATTTAGTATAGATTGCAATATATTTTGACAATCTCAGTAAAAACAAGGCACAGCGCGGCACAATAAGCCATGACTACCACAAAAGACTGGAATTTATTTCTTCGATGATTTTTTAATCTTGACCTTCGCCAATTTCTTTTCTCTTTGCACCAAATCCCAAATACTGGTATTCGACAAAATTTCCAAGCTAGCATCGCGCACCTTGAGCGCTATTTCTCGCAAGGCACAAGTGACCTCATTGGTGCACTCTTCGCAGCGCTCGTAAAAATTCAAACTCACGCAGGGTATCAAGGCGATGGGGCCGCCGGTAATTCGAATCACCGAACTCAATACCACATCCTTAGGATCTTTAAGCAAATAGTAGCCACCATTGACCCCCTTTTTACTGCCCAGAATGCCGTGTTTGCGCAGTTCTAAAAGAATAGCCTCTAAAAACTTAGTCGGTATTTTTTCGCTTTCAGCAATTTCAGCAATGCGCAGCGGCCCTTCTGTTTCATAATGTCGGGCGAGGGCTACTAAAGCTTTAATGGCGTATTTTGATTTTTTGGTCAGCATCGGCTCATTTTACTTATACAAATATAACAGAACTGCGCTATCAAAAAAGCAGACCATCAAAGGTGATCCATAAACAAGATCTATTTTCCTTTTTTCAGCAACGAAAGCGTAAGCACTTCTGCCGCTGTTTTAACATAGTGAAATTTCAAATCTTTGACATATTTGGCATTGATTTCTTCGATGTCTTTTTGGTTTTCGCTCGACAAAATAATTTCCTTAATGTTTGCTCTTTTGGCGGCAAGAATTTTTTCTTTAATCCCTCCTACCGGCAATACTCGGCCGCGCAATGTAATTTCGCCCGTCATCGCCAATTTATTTTTAACGCGACGACCGGTAAACACAGAAGCCAAGGCAGTCAGCATGGTGATACCTGCCGACGGTCCATCTTTAGGTGTTGCGCCTTCAGGCACATGCACGTGAACATTCCACTGCTCAAACATTTCATCGGCAATTCCCAAATCGGCAGCATGCGATTTCAGATATTCTAAAGCCAATACAGCCGACTCCTTCATGACGTCTCCCAGGTTTCCGGTAAGGGTTAATTTGCCTTTGCCTTTACTTAAACTTACTTCAATAAACAAGATATCACCACCCACTGCTGTCCATGCCAAGCCTGTAACAACGCCAATCACATCGTTTCCTTCGTACTTGTCCTTCATGCGTGCAGGTCCCAATATTTTGTGCAAACTGGCGAGCGATACTTTTTTAGTCACCTCCTCTTCCATCACAATGCTTTTCGCTTGATGACGCACTACTTTCGCGATTTTTTTATCCAATGAACGAACGCCCGATTCACGGGTGTAGCCTTCGATAATCGCTTCGATCACTTTATTGTCAAAACTAATTTGCGCTGCCTTCAGTCCGTGCTCCGCAATTTGTTTAGGGATCAAGTGCTTTTTGGCAATTTCAATTTTCTCTTCTTCGGTATAACCCGTTACATCAATTATCTCCAAACGATCGCGCAGGGCGGGCTGAATGGTACTTAAAGAATTGGCAGTGGCGATGAAAAGAATTTTACTCAAGTCGTAATCCATCTCCACATAGTTGTCGTAAAACTTATCGTTTTGCTCGGGATCTAGAACCTCCAGCAAAGCCGACGACGGATCGCCGTGTGAATCGCGGGTAACCTTGTCAATTTCATCCAACACAAAAACAGGATTGGACGACTTTGTTTTTTTTAAATTCTGAATGATGCGTCCCGGCATCGCACCAATGTAAGTTTTGCGGTGGCCGCGAATTTCAGCTTCGTCGCGAATGCCACCCAGCGACATGCGCACATATTTGCGACCGAGTGCCTCTGCCACCGATTTACCCAGCGACGTTTTACCAACGCCCGGAGGTCCGTACAAACAAAGAATGGGCGCCTTCATGTCTTTTTTCAGCTTGAGCACCGCAAGATGCTCCAAAATACGCTCCTTCACATCATCGAGACCGTAGTGGTCGCGGTTCAATATTTCTTTGGCTTTATTTAAATCAAAATCATCTTCCGTATACTCGTTCCAGGGCAAGTCGCAGAGCACTTCCAAATAATTCAGACTCACCGAATATTCAGAAGCTTGCGGGTTCATACGTGACAATTTTTGAATTTCCTTGTCAAAATGCACTTGTACTTCATTGCCCCATTTTTTCAATTTCGCCTTTTCTTTCAGCGCTTCAATTTCGCGTTCGTTAGAATTGCCACCCAATTCTTCTTGAATGGTTTTCAATTGCTGGTGCAAAAAATACTCGCGCTGCTGCTCGTCGATACCTACTTTTACCTTTGATTGAATTTGATTTTTCAATTCCAGCAACTGCAATTCCTTCGTCAAATGCCCCAATGCCGCCGTAGCTCTTTCAGAGAGATTGCTGATCTCCAACATTTTTTGTTTCTCCTGAACAGGCAAGTTCATATTTGACGCAATGAAATTGATCAAAAAAGAAGGGCTCTCTATATTTTTGATCGCAAATGCTGCGTCAGAAGGGATATTGGGAGATTGACGAATAATTTGCAAGGCCAAATCTTTGAGCGACGAAACCGTAGCTGAAAAATTTTTGTCGTTGGCTTTGGGACGCGACTCGGTCAACTGCGCAATTTTTCCAATAATGTATGGATCTTCTTTCACCACATCCGTGATTTCAAAACGGCGTTTGCCTTGAATAATCACCGTAGTATTGCCATCAGGCATGCGCAGCACCTTCATAATTAAAGCCACTGAACCAATTTTATTGAGGTCTTTAAAACCAGGCTCCTCCACCTCATTGTCTTTTTGCGAAATAACGCCAATGATCTTGTCTTTTCTGTACGACTCCTGAATGAGTTTGATAGACTTGTCGCGACTCACCGTTATCGGAATCACCACACCGGGGAAAAGCACCGTATTGCGCAAGGGCAGTATGGGCAATTCGGCAGGCACCTCAAAAGTATTCGAGCTGTCGTCTTCGTCGGTAGTCATCAATGGAATAAACTCAGTTTCATCGTCCAAAATATTGCTCACTATCATTGGATTAAGGTCAAATGCATCGTCTTTCATAATCAGTATTTCTTTTTAATGACCTATCCCAATCCACCTTACTGCAATCAACACTATTCAGTTTCAACTAGGCGTTTTGGTACTCGGTCAATTTGTCATTACTATTTCATTGTAGCGCTTTACTTTCGTTCATTAATTAAACAGAAAGTATTTTTAAGCAGCGAATGCCTATTGTTCAATGCTTGTGCCAAGGCATTAATTGCGACATTATGTCGGAAACACCGTTTTAATGATTGTCCGCAATTGCACCATTTATGTTCCGCAAGTGGCGATAGATCCTTCGGAGTACCTCAGGAAGACAAATGTGACCAATTACAAATAAACTTGTTTTGAATACCCTTGTCTTCCTGAGATTTGAGATTAAGAGGAGAAACGAAGTTTCGCTATTTGAAGGATCTATCGCATTAAACATAAATTTGCAGGTACAATTGCAGACAATCATTCTGTTTTACTTTCAAACAAATGATTCAAAATATTTTTTTCGGCAGCGCTGTATTTTTCACCTTTCAATGAAGCGAAGCGACTGTTGGCAAGGTGCAAGTGATCCATTTTCATTTGTGCATTTAGTCCATAAGAAAACGATGGAAGAAAAACGGGCACAGCGCCGTGCTCAAAAATATGGCAGGCCACTGCTATTACTGTTCCGCAGGTCAATCGGGTACTGATGGCGGTGCGACAATAGTCACCCATAAATACGCCGCAAAAATTTTGTCCGCTGGCCTGCATTTCGCTAATTTTCATATTCCACACCTTGATTTCGCCCAAAGTATTTTTCATGTTAGATGCATTGGTATCGGCGCCCAAATTACAAAAAGAGCCAAGCACAGAATTGCCCATGTAGCCATCGTGCCCCTTGTTGGAGCAGTCGTTGAAAATGCTGTTTTTTATTTCACCACCCACCGTGCATTTTGCACCAATGGTAGTTCCGCCGTATATCTTCGCGCCCATTTTCACCGTGCTGTCTTTACCTATATAAACAGGGCCCCGCAGCATCGCTCCCTCCATCAGCATGGCGCCGTCGTCAATAACAACAGGTCCGTCCGCACAATTAAAAAAAACACCTTGTGCCTGCACTCCTTCACCAAAATAAACGGCGTCGCCCCCGTAAACAAAGCACGAAGCAAGCTGCTGCGCATTGGCCTTTTTACAGTGCTGGAGCGCTACATCACTTTTAATTTGAGCAGCATTTTTTAAAAATAAATCCCACATGTGTTCAATGCGCTCAACGGTTTCCAGCTCCGTAAAATCGATCAAAATTTCACAGTTCAGTACATTGTCAATTGCTTGCTTACTCTTAAATGCAACAATGCAGTCGCCGCAGCGCAAACCTTGTTCAGGCAACAAGGCCTTTATTTTTTCACGCAATAAGGCAGTGGGCAATACGCTCGAATTGACAGCAAGGTAAAAACCCTCCTGCGCAGGCGCGTATTTTTCTTGCAAGTAGTCGCTCGTTCGCACAGCGAAAGGCAAATGCAAATACCTTTCCCATTTCTCGCGCAGGGTGAAAATACCCAGTCGCAAATCAGAAAGTGCCTTGGTGGCGGTCAGCGGCAAAAAATTATCCCGCGTATCGTCGTCGAAAAGAATTGCATTCATAGTGGAAAGTTAGCACAGCAAAATCAATAAATAAATGTTTTTCCTTTTAATATTGATCCCTTTCAATAATTTAGGCGCTGAAATAAATCAAGGCATGAAAAAAATACTGATGGTTTGCTTGGGCAATATTTGCCGCTCACCAGTAGCCGAGGGGCTAATGAAGCACCACGCGCTGAAACAAAAACTAGAACTGGTGGTAGCATCAGCCGGAACATCGGGATGGCACGAAGGAGAAACGCCCGACAAGCGGTCAGCTGAAAATGCTTTGGAACACGGCATTGACATTAGAAAACAAAGATCGCGACCAGTGCGCAAAGACGACTTCACGACCTTTGACTTGATTTTCGCTATGGATCAAGCCAACTACGACCACCTTATTGAAATGGCGCAGCCAGAGCAGCATGCAAAAATAAAGATGATTCTTAATGAGGCGCATCCCGGCAAAAACCTACCCGTGCCTGATCCCTATTATTCTACCGACGGATTCGAGGAAGTTTACCAACTCATCAATGAGGCGTGTAACGTCATTGCCCAAAAACTGAAAAACAATGAATACTAAAGGAAATCTATTCCTCTTTCCTACGCTGCTTGGCGAAAATCATTTTGAGGAAGTGCTTCCCCTGAAAACACTGAGTTTCATGCGCAGCACGAAGTATTTTATTGTAGAGAACGAGCGCACGGCCCGCCGCTTTTTATCGGCCATCAAAAGTTCATTTCCGATACCCGAATTGATTTTTTGGACGATAGACAAACACGACAACATTGGCGATTTCAGTGAAGCATTTAAATTAATGGAAGCTGGTGAAAATGTAGGACTTCTTTCAGAAGCCGGCTGCCCAGCCATTGCCGACCCAGGCAACAACATTGTTGCAACGGCCCATCAAAAAAGAATTCGCGTTGTGCCTTTTACCGGGCCAAGTTCAATATTATTATCGCTGATGGCGAGTGGATTCAATGGACAAAATTTTCAATTTCACGGCTACCTGCCGCGCGACAAATCGCCCTTGAACCAAAAGCTTAAAAGTTTGGAAAACGAATCACGCAAAAACAAAACGGCACAAATATTTATTGAAACGCCTTACCGCAACCAAGCCATTCTCGACGAAATTCTCATCGCCTGCCAGCCGCAAAGCATGTTGTGCATTGCAGTTGACCTCACTTTAGAAACAGAAGAAATCATTTCAATGCCCATCGCCAACTGGAAAAAAAATACCTTGCTTTTCAACAAACGACCGGCAATTTTTTTACTGCAAGTCTTATAAATTTGTATCTTACTACCATGAGAAATATTTTACTAGTTGCTCTTCTTTTAAATTTTCAATTGTTTTTTGCGCAAGCTGATGCTTTTACAACTTCCACCTCAAAAGATGGAAAATACAGCATCAAACATTTGAAAACATGGTCGGTTGCTTTTCAAAACAATGGCTGCGAAATGGCCATCACTGTGCCCGCTTCAAAAGCAAATCAAATTGAAGCCGAATACCGGTTGACAAAAGAAGACAACTTACCCAAAGACTTTAATTTAGAAATGCTCACTACGCGCAACTCCCTGCTGATAAGCAAGTTTTTGGTTGCCAGTGCAGAAGAAAGCGGATCAGCCAACTTTAACGGACTTACACCCAACTGGGTGACCTATACTTACGAAGATAAAATGACGACCATCAAGGGACGTTCGTATTTCTTTTTGATCAACGGTGTTGCCTATCAACTCACGCTTACAGCACCTGAAAATGATTTTAAAACATCGGCTGTTCTATTTCAACAAGTTGCCGAATCATTGACTATCAAATAATACTCTTACTGCACTAGTTGCGCAGTAACAACTTCAGCACCTCTTCAGGTTTGACCTCTTTCACCAAGGCATCCAGTTCAGCATCGCTGGCGCCATCAGCAGTTTTACCCAATACAAAGGCATTTGCACCAAGAGGTCTCCAACGGCCTGCATGCACCGGACGGCGCGCTGAATAAATACCAATGGCTTTTTTACCCAGTGCTGCCGCAATGTGCAGCGGCCCTGTACTGCATGCCACGATGGCATCACAATGCTGAATCAGCACCATGAGTTCTTGCAGATCCAATTTCCCCATCGCATCTATCACACCTGGGTGCCTAAACAAACTTGACGTCGCTATAGATTTTTTTTCACTTGCGGTTCCAGTAACAATAACCTGAAACCCCTTGCTCAACAAAAGTTCAGCACATTTCTCAAAATTTTCAATCCCCCATTCCACAGCACTTCCCTGAGATTTTGGGTGCAGAATTACTTTTTGTTTGTTCAGCGAAAGCAACATTCCCTTCGACAAATCACCTGTCACAGTCAATCCAAAAGCAGTTGAAAGTGCATCCAACGACGGAATCTCCGAAATGCCCAAAGGAGCCAATAACTTGAAATTCAGCTGCGCCTCGTGCAAATCACTATTTCTCCGCGAGAAAGCAACTTTGTGGTTGCATGCAATCCAGTTGTAAATACGGTGACTGCTTCCAATTCTATTGGCAATATCCGCCTTGCGCGCGATGTGCGCCAAATCCTTGCGCGGGTATACATGCAAGAAAACGTCGGCACGTTGGCGCTTCATTTCTTCCACCTGCTCGTTTCTATCTAATTTTAGGAGCGCATCATAGTCCATGAAATCATCAATAAAACTACAATTTTTTAGCACCGGTATCGTATATTCGCGTCCTAAAAAAACCAAAGTCGTTTTGGGGAAACGTTTTTTTAAATAAGCCACCAAAGGCAGTGTCAACACTACATCTCCGATGCCGTCTGTTCTGCTGATAATTATTTTGTTGTAGTGCATTTTATTCTTTTGTAGTGGATAAATATATCAATTTCCAAATGATTATCCGGAATCGTACCAGTAGATTCATCTATATGGCGATAGATCCTTCGGAGTACCTCAGGAGGACAAATGCGAACAATTTCCAACATAGGTTTTTCGAGAATGATTGTCTTCCTGAGATTTGCGATTAAGAGGTGAAACAAAGTTTCGGTCTTTGAAGGATCTATCGCCACTTCTGTCACAGGACTGGCATAACTACGAATAATCATTTTTTTGAACATGTGTTGCAACAATTTGTCAAATATCAATCGCCCCGCATCTATTGCAAATTCGTCGAACAATTATTTGCTTTTGAAGAAAAAGGAAGTAACTTTAACGGCTAAGGGCAATCATCGTTTTTGAACAAACGGAATAGATACAAAAAGGCGTCAAAATTCAGTTTTTATTTCAAAAACACAGGGTCTTCTGCATAAAGCAAAAGAGCCGTCAAAGGGGGGAATGCAGTGCGAAAACACAACTATGTCAAGCACTTGCAATGACCATTACCAAAACACCAACAACAAACGAAAAACAATTTCAAATCTATTCTCATAGACTTGTAACTTTTATTGTTTGAGTTTGTCTTAGTTGTGGGAAGGGTAAACGCAGCAAAAAAAAGGGTCATTAAAAAGCTCTCAATTTCGCTTCGTGTATTGATAAACACACAGTTTTTTGGTGTCGATTACTGAATGAGAATAAAACTCATTAGCGCTCGCTAACTTTAATCAAATTCATTCGTATGACTTTGATATTAATCGAATACATTTGCAACACCAAATAACACCTTCAAAAATTAAAAAACATGATGATTCCCAAAGTCAGTACACCAATTTTAGGCAAACTAAAAAAGTCTGTATCACTTTTTGTTCTATTTATCCTCGCTGTCAATAGCTATGCGCAACGCGATTTAGGAATATCTGGAGGAAACAACGTATCGAGTATGGTTTGTGCCAACAAACAAATTTACGTTTGGGGACAAGGCAATTCTACACCCACCCCAGTGGTATTTCCAGGAGGTTTAACTATCAGCCAGGTTAACTCCGGTTCAGGAGGACACTACGTGGCATTAGCCTGTGACAAAACTGTTTGGTCATGGGGTGGAAATGACAAAGGTCAATTGGGAAATGGCATTTGTTGTGCAAATGTTGCCACACCAACTAAAGTTAAAGCCTCTCCTACTCTTCCGGCTGCATTTAGAAACGCAAGCAATGAACTTATAAATGCTGATGTAATTTACGCTGGTAATGAAAATAGTTTCGCTATTATGAAAGACGGATCACTGCTTTCATGGGGAGGAAACACCAATACTGGCGCATATGGAAATTCCAATCAAGGTCAATTGGGAAATGGAAAAGTTGGAGATCAATATTTTGCTGATTACGTTGTTGACTGCGCTGGAGCTCCTTTGAAGGGTGTTGTTCAGGTTTTCGCAGGTGACAATTGCGCTTATGCTTTAGTGGATGTAGATGGTGATGGAATTGGTACAGTATATTCATGGGGTCAAGGCTTAAACGGATCTTTAGGAAGAAATGCGGCAGGTACCGCCAATCCAAAAGATGCTGCAACGGTAATTAGCAACAGAGCATGCCCAGTGCAGTATTCAGCCCCTGAACATATCCCTGGTGACATGAACAACATTAGGGCAATTTCCTGTAGTGATGGTACCGGACAAGCTTTGGATGTTGATGGATATGTTTGGACATGGGGAAATGGTGGATGGAATAATGCTACCGGAAACACAACTGTGTCTTATACAGGATCTGATCCACGTAGAGTTTTGAAAGGAAGTACTACTGGCGCAAGTAATGACGGCACTTATTTATTGGCCAAACAAATTGGCGGTGGACAAGGATACGGGATGGCAGTAACAGTTGACGGAAAGCCTGTGGCATGGGGCGGTGGTGGCTGTACCGACGGAGGCGCTACGGGAAATGGAACCATGACTGGTTCAGGAGCAACAGGAACTGGGTACATTAAATTTGGTCCAGGCGTGAATGATGTTCACAGTACTGTAATTCAAATTAACAGAGGTGATTTATGGGGATTCTACCAAACTGCCGACAATAAATATTATGCCTGGGGTTGCGGTGCAAACGGAGTTTTAGGAACTGGAAATAACACCAACCTTCCGTACGCTACTAACCTTGTTCCCCCTACTGCATGTGGATTTAGAGATCCTATTCCAGAAGTGCTTTTAACTCCAGGTGACACCGCTGTTTGTGCTTCTTCTTTAACGGGCATTACTTTAAAATCAGGCTTTATTATTTCAGCAGCATTGGCTCCTTCTTATAAGTTGAATTGGTATAAAGACAACGGGTTAGTTAAAACAGGAACCGCTGCTACCGACATCAACTATACTGCAACTACGCCAGGAACGTACAAAGTAGAAGTAATATACATTGGCTTAAATGCTGGTTGCGATCCTTACGATACTGCAAGAGCAGAAATGACCATCTCTACTTTCCCTGTGACTTTTACCGTTCCTACCAACCTCACTTATTGCGGAGCTACTGGGACAGTAAATGTAAATTCTACTGCAGCAACAAAACCTGCCTATATATGGTACCCAACTGCAGTGAGTACAACACCAATGGATACAACTATCGCAAGTGGCACTACCATTATTAACCTTGCTGGAATAACCGCAGCAGGAAATGGAGATAAATGTGTATGGGTAGAAGAAGGCTCCTACGCAAGTGGAAGCGTATTTAAGAAAACACAGGGACTGGATGCCACTTGGAGCAATATGGAATTTTTAAATCCAGGCGCACAAACCAATACTGTTGAATCAGGATTTACAGTGACTGAAGCAATGACGCTCACGAGCACTCAAATTCGCATGTCTGATGAAATGTACGGTGCTGGAACACATAGCGGCACCATGACATTTGGTGTTTATAAATCCAAAACAAACAACGGCGGGTTAGTTGCCGACGACGCTAACAAAATTGGAACATTTACCTACAGTTGGTCACGAACAGCTGCTGCTGCCGGTAATGTTTTTACAGACGCTACCGTTGCAATTAATGTTAATCTACCAAGCGCAGGCGTATACTTCATCTCCCTGGACAACAGCACACTTGTTGGAGCTGGTAATGTGAAAATTGGAAAAGGCGCGTCCAACGGCCAAGTTACTACTCTTCTTAAAGATGATTCTAACGGATCCTTAATTTCATTCACCAATTCAAGTGTTAATGGAAATCCGCAAACAGGAGGTAATTTAAATCAAGGAAATTTCTTTAATATTAATTTTCAAAGCAGCCAACACTACTGCGATAGAAAACAACTTTGTTTGAAACAACAATGCCCATGTCAACAACCTGCGTCAGTTACGATCACGGCTGTTCCAACGGCTGTTGCTAAGGTTGTAACCGTTTGTCCGAGCAGTGCTATTACACTGTCGGGAACATACATTGCTGGAACCACTCCTGCTAGTGTAGTAGACGCCATCAGATTTGTATGGTACAAAAAAGGAACCACACCGGGCGCTTATGCTTTAGCACCCGTTGCAAATAAAGTATTGACAGGCATCCCTGCTGACGCCGGAATGTGGTACTTGCGCGTTGAAGATGGTGCAGCTGGAACAGCAAGTTGCTACAGAGAAGATAGCGTAACCATTGTTTTCAGCACGGTACCAGCACCTACTGCAATGACAGCCAAAATATGCAGCGGATCTGCATTTAGTGTAACTCCAGTCAACGTTACCAATGGTGTCGTTCCAGCAGGAACAACCTACACATGGTCAGCGCCAACAGGTACTGGTTTCTCAGGAGGTACAGCGCAAGCAGTTGACCAAACGAGCATTGGACAAACATTGACCAACACCGCCACAGGTATTTCAACTGCCGTGTATTCAGTGACACCAAAAACTGGAACTTGCTCAGGCACTCCATTTAATGTAACGGTAAGTGTTGAAAAAGATGTGGATGCTGCAGTTGCCGGTACCGCCACTTCCACTTGCGCTGCACTTTTTCAATTGGGTGCTACACCAGTGACAAACGGAACGGGTACATGGACTTCAGTTCCTTCAACAGGAATTACCTACACGACAGCCAACGCGAATTCACCAACAGCAACGGCCAACGGACTCGCTGCAGCAACGGCATACACTTTCACTTGGAAGGTGAGCAATGGCGCAGGCGCAACTTGTCCCGACAAACAAGCCACCGTTGTCATTACAAGAACCGACATCACTTCTGCTACACCGGTATCGACTCAAACTAAAACCATTTGTTCAAGCGCAGCCGCTCCTCTATTGAACACAACAGGAGTAGCAACTTTGAAACTACAAGAAACAGGAACATGGGCTGCCACAGGCCCTGCAACGATCAATGCCACAACTGGTCAAACAGCCGGTTTGGTGACGGGGGCCAATGTATTTACCTACACCATTACCAGCACTATCGCAAGTTGTACTCCTTCTGTGGGCACAGTAACTATTACCGTTGAAAAAGAAGTAGATGCTTCAGTAGCTGGAACTCCAGACGCTACCTGCGCCACCAGCTACCAATTGGGCGCTACCCCAGTGACCAACGGCGTTGGTACCTGGACAGCATCACCTTCGACAGGAATCACTTTTACAGCCAACGCGAACACTGCCACTGCAGTAGCTGCAACGTTGACAGCAAACACTGCATATACTTTCACGTGGACCGTTAGCAATGGTGCTGGCGCAAAATGCCCCGACAAAGTTTCTACTGTGCTTATTGCACAAGCAGGCGACATCACTTCAGCTACACCTGTATCGACACAAACAAAAACAATTTGTGCAAATATTGCAGCCCCTTTATTAAACACAACAGGCGTTGCGACTCTTAAAATAACCGAGAGTGCCGCATGGTCAGCTGTATCACCTGCTACCATTACTCCTCTAGGACAAACAGGTGCTTTGGCACTTGGCGACAACGTGTTTAAATATACTATCACCAGTTTAGTACCTGGTTGTGCGCCATCAATAGGAGTTGTGACTATCACTGTTCTTCCATTGCCTGGACCTGCTGACCCAATTGTAGGTTTACAAACTGTTTGCGCCGGCACAGCAGGTGTTACCTACACTGTGCCTGTAGTGTCAGGTATTGGCTACAATTGGACAAGACCTGCGGGCTCAACAATTACTGCGGCTACTGCCGATTCAAGCAGTATTACCGTTACATTTGGAAATACAGATGGCACATTCGACTTTGTTGCTACTCCTAAAAACTCATGTGGAACTGGCACGCCTTCAAAACTTACGGTGACTGTGAAGAAAAACTTGACTCCTACCGTGACGATCTCTGGGCCAACCGAAATTTGTGGCGGTGGAAATGCTACTTTCTTTGTTAGCGGTTCAACAGATGGCGGCACTGCTCCCACTTATGAATGGTATGTTGGTTTATTGAAACAATCAAGTACAACCACTTCTTTTTCAACAACGACCTTGGCCAACAACGACATCATTACTGTAAAAATGACCTCTAACGAAGGCTGTGTTACCACTGCAAAAGTGACATCAAACGCTATTCAAGTTAAAGTCGTGGGAATGGTTAGACCTAAAGTTACCCTTGACCCTAAATTTGCTTGTAAAGGTGTTGCCCAAACCATTACCGCTTATCCTGAAAACGAAGGTGATGCAACAGCTGTATTCGAATGGAAACTCAACACCGTCATCGTTCAAACTGGAACCGGAAGAACTTATACCAGTTCCGCTTTTGTAAATGGTGATGTATTGGAAGTACAATTGACTTCTAACCTATCTTGCGCTGGACCAAGTAAAATTGCCGACACTAGCGCAGTGATTGACGTTCGACCAGTGCCGGTTGCTACCGCGGTAGACGCATCGGTTTGCAGCAAAGTAAAATCAGTTGTACAAATGAAATCAAATACCAGCGGAACCGTGTTTACATGGACGACAGTGGCACCATCTGGCATTAGCGGTTCAAATCCTGCGGGAGGAAACAGCACACCAACCGACAGTACAATTTCTGAAAACCTGAGCACTAGTTTACTTGCCGCAGGTGACGTTGTATATACCATCACGCCAACTGCAGGAACTTGTGTTGGCGCTGCCATTCAAGCCAAAGCAACGGTAAAACCTTTGCCTTCAGCGATTGCCACTGATGATTTGTTGTGCGATGGCAAAACGAGCAACATTCCTTTGACTTCCGATGTCACTGGCGCTACTTTTAATTGGACGGCCTCAGGTGTTGGTGTCACGGGGCAATTGGCCGACAATACGGGTACTTTAACAAACATTGCCCAACCCCTCATCAACACGGGTACTGTAAATGGAACTGCCACATACGTGGTGACAGCTACGCTAGCAGGATGCTCGGGTACAGCAAAAACAGTGAATGCCGTTGTTAAACCAACGCCTGTTTTGACGCCTGTAACACCTCCTGCAATATGCAGCGGAGCCAAAGCCAATATCACTTTGGCTTCGAACCTTGCAACTGCCACATCATACGGCTGGTTAGGCGCTACATTGAGTGCTGACATTACTGGAATTGTATCGCCTAATACAGGCGCAAAAATTGACGACGCGCTGATCAACAGCGGAACTGCCGATGCCACTGCTACATACAGTGTTGTACCGGTTAGTTTGGGATGCATTGGTATAGCCGCCAACATCAACATCACTGTTAAACCAAAACCAGTACTAACCGTAACTTCTACCTTAGCTACCATCTGCGGTGGTAACGATCCAGGTATCGACGTACAATCTTCAGTAAGTGGTACAACTTACAATTGGACAGCGGTAGCAAGTGGCGCTGGCACAGCTACGATCACTGCACCAACAAGCGGCACAAACGTAGCTACTGGTGCTTTGGCAACGTTACTAAACAACACCAGCAACGCTCCAGGCATCATCACTTTTACAATGAAGCCAAGTGCGGCAGGTTGCACCGGTACTGACGCCCCTATCGCCATCACAGTGAATCCTTCACCAGACGCGAAGTTTATTTCGGGTTCACTTTCTATATGCTCAGGTGCGACGACAGATTTAAAAATCAATACCAGCATTTCTATTCCAGTTACCTTCGATTGGACGGCTGCGAGCACAGATGTAACAGGATTTAGTCCAACTGGCACGTCAACTGCTTTGCCAACAACCATTGCGGAAGTATTGACCAACGCTGGTTCGGCAAACGGATCTGTGGTTTACACCATCACTCCATCAGGTGGCGGCTGTATTGGAACACCACTTGTAAAAACGGTGGTTGTAAAACCAATTCCTGTTGCAACGGCAACCAACAACGTTTTAGAATTGTGCAGCGGAAGTGCCACTTCTATAGCCTTGAGCTCACTGACCCCCGGCGCTACTTTTGATGTAACTGCTGCAGCAAAATTCAGTAAAGCAAGTGGAATGCATTCAGAAAGTGCTTTGATCATTGGATCAAGTATTCAACAAACCCTGTCTTCAACAGGAACGGATACGGTAACTTATACCATCACTCCAACAGCGGCATCTTGCGCAGGTTTGCCGATCAAAGCAAAAGTGACGGTGTACGAAATACCTATTTCTGACGCAGGAACAGCAGCTCCTTATTGTGCTGGTGACAGCGCAATTATTGGAGGAAGCTCTGTGCTTGGCTACACTTACTTGTGGTCACCCGCTACAGACCTAAGTGCAACCAACATTTCAATGCCCACAACAACTGCAAAAAGCACTACGCCATATACGGTTACTACAACATTAACCGCATTTCCGTCTTGTTCTTCTAGCGCGAACATAACGGTAGCAGTTTCACCTCAATTCACGGTTGATGCTTTACCTGATTTTGAAACTTGTGCCAACCGTTTGACACCTTTGACATCAAGTCCTTCAGGACTTGTATTGTATACTTGGACAGACAGTATTTTCAAAACAACCCAAGATGGTCAGAACATTCAAATTCAAACAGAAAATACAAACACGTATTATCTATTGTCATCTAATGGCGGTTGTTTGGCGAGAGACACAGTAACGGTGAGTATAAAAGACGATTTCAAACCGACACTATTCCTTCCAAATGCTTTCACGCCAAACAATGATGGCACAAATGAAATCTACCGAGTTGGAGCGTTTGGCGTTGAAGAATTTGAAGCCATGATTTTCAACAGATGGGGCGAGAAAATTTTCACCTGGAATGATGTAAATGGAGGTTGGGATGGAACACGAAATGGACGTTTGGTGCAAGAAGATGTATACATCATTGCAGTGCGCGTAAAAAACATTTGCGACCTCGAATTCAACGATTACCACAGGGGTACCATTACCGTACTGAGGTAGCAACAACGCAATTTTAAAAAGCCTGTTTAAAATATTTTAAACAGGCTTTTTTTATGAAGTGCATTTACAATAAATAACGATCTTTGTATTGAAATAAAATAGTATGCAACTCGTTTTCGCCACCAACAATAGCAACAAACTTGAAGAAGTCAGACACCGTCTGCCACAATACCAAATACAGAGTATGCAAGACATCGGTTGTTTTGATGACATTGCAGAAACAGGAAGCACCTTTGAAGTGAATGCGCGCATTAAAGCACTGTACCTGCAATCACGCTTTGGCTGTGATTGCTTTGCTGATGATTCGGGTTTAGAGATTGAAGCACTCAATGGCGCACCAGGAGTGTATTCAGCGCGCTATGCTGGCAAGCACAACGATGCCGAAGCCAATATTGCAAAAGTGCTGAAAAACATGGATGGAAAAACAATGCGCAAAGCTAAATTTGTGACTGTTATTTGTCTGCTCAAAGAAGGCAAAGAAGTTTACTTCCGAGGGGAGATTCACGGCACCATTACATCAACTAAAAAAGGCGAAAAAGGTTTTGGCTATGATCCTATTTTTTTACCAGATGGCTACTCCACTACCTTCGCAGAAATGACGATAGATGACAAAAGTAAAGTCAGCCACCGCGCAATAGCTATTGAAAAAATGACGAAGTGGCTCGAGGCTTAATCTTCGTCAAAGAACAAATCCAAACCATCCAAATCACCTCCGACAAAATCATCTTCGTCTTCTTCGAAAGCTTTCTTCTTGATCTGTATTTTTTCTTTTTTTGTGCTGTCAGCGCCAAGAGTTTTTTTCTTAACGGGCTTCTTGTCGAATTCTTTCTTTTTCATGGTTCAAACGATAACTAATCCTTACCTGTCAATCCAAATAAATTAATAATAACACTATTGTTGTTTCAAATATAATGGAGGAAAATAATAAATTCAAACAATTTTAAAAAAAGTAATATGTTAGCATTGATTTTATACAAACCTGCACCAAGTCTATCACCATGAACCTCAATGAAAAAATAGCAGCCGCTGAAACCCATATTTTTAAAGCAGTATTCCCCAATACCACCAACCACTACGACACCTTGTTTGGCGGCACTGCGATGAGTTTAATGGATGAAGTAGCCTTCATCACTGCTACACGTTTCAGTAGAAAAAAAATGGTTACCGTGAGCAGTGACCGCATTGATTTCACCAAGGCTATTCCAGCAGGTGTAATTATTGAATTGATTGGCAAAATTGTGCACATTGGCAATACCAGTCTTAAAGTATCGGTAGACATTTATATTGAAGAAATGTATGCAACAACAAGAGAAAAAGCCATCAGCGGCACCTTTACTTTTGTGGCCATTGGCGACGACAAAAAATCGGTTTCTGTATTGTAAACATGAAACTATTTATTTCACGGCCTCGCAAAACTTATTGATATGTACGGAAATCGTTTTGTTCCAATACAACCAATTGTGGGCACCAGCAGAAACAAAATACTCATGCTTCACACCCAACTTTCGTAGCTTTTGATCAAACAGATTGTTGGCAGCAAAAAAAAAGTCTTCACTACCACAGTCCAGCACCAATTTAAATTTCAGCGTTTGCACGTCCACGTTATCCAACATATAGTAAGGAGAATACATTTTCCATTGTTCAATATGGGTGCTTTGTTCACCCAAAATAACAGGTAAGCCCCAGTTTTTAGGGAAGGGCAAAATATCTACCCCACCACTTGTACTTCCCACATATGCGAAGAGAGATGGATGTCGTAGCGCCAAAGAAAGCGATCCAAATCCGCCCATACTCAAACCCGCCACTCCCCGTTTCGAACTCATAGAATAGTGTTTAGCAATATAGGGAAACAGCTCGTCGCTGATGTATGAATCATAAGCAGACTCCTTCACGACGGGAGAATTAATGTACCATGAAGCTTCGCCATTCACACAAACCACAATGATTTTGTACAGATCAACATTCGAAAGCAAATTCATGTCAGATAGAATATACGAAGCACAATCGCCACCATGACCATGCAGTAAATACAAAACGGGCAATGAGTCTGAATCGTCATAAACGTCAGGTAATACTACATTGACAGGAGATTCCTTCCCTAAAAAAACACTGCTTATTTTGATGGATTCAACGCGCGCTGCTAAGAGCTGTATTGATGCTAAGATCAAACAAAAAAAAGTCAACGTTTTTTTTGCGTTAATCATTCTTTAACTATTTGAAGCAGTCACATATTGCTGCAGCCAAACATTAGCTTCCTGTTCATTTGAAAAAGCCCTAACCGGACAATGACGTGTGTACAACCTGTACCACACATTCAACATTCGTTTTTGTAAGGTCGAAGACACCAATACCGCCAATGCTGAAGCACTTTCCAGATTGTTGGCATGAATGAGTCGAGAATAATAACGCAAGGTGATTTCGTCAACTTTTGTAACATTTACCAAAACAGGTGCTTTCTTGCCATTCAACATTTGTCGGATCGTGTTGCTTTGTTCAATGATGTATGCCAATTTAAAACCTGACTTGGTTTTAAATACATTTTGCACCACACCAAAGGAATCTATATCAATCGAGCTCGTTGTTGTTTTGACCACCTTATCTTGTTAAGAGTGGAAAATTAGCCATTAATTCAACTCTACAAAACACATTCAAACGCTACTTATCAACATTATCGCGACAATTTATCAGCATAACGCGCAACAGCTACTGCTGTATTTTCAGAAATCACCATTTTATTTTTTTCAATTTCCCAGCATTGATTAGCACAAGCCTGAATAAATGACAAATTGTGAGAACTTACAAAAATGCATTTGTTTTGATCCCTGCTCAACGATTTTACAATACGCACCAATTCGGATTGATTTTCAATATCTAAAAATACAGATGGTTCATCCAAAAGCAATATTTCAGCATTTTTCATCAATAACGCCGCCACCTCCACCTTCTTTTTTTGTCCTTCGCTTAAATGGTGGTAGGGCTTCTGCAAAAATTCTTCAAGATGCAACAAAGCAATCACGTCATCCATTTGTTGCAGCACCTTTACCTGCTGTACTGCTGTGCCAATAAGTAAATTCGGAGAAGAAAACGTCAATACTTCAAAAACGAGTAAGCGTTCTTCCAACGCTTTTCGTGCGGGCAGCCAAGCAAAAACGGGCTGTCTTTCTGCATAGGAGAACTGTGCCAAATCTTTCCCTCGAAAATTCAAAGTACCGTCCATCAATGGAATCGCTCCCATTAAGGTTTTAAAAAAAGTCGTTTTTCCACTGCCATTCAAACCCAATAAGCCAACCACCGTGCCTGGTGCAATGCTAAAATCAAAAGGTTCTACCAATGTATGATCCCCATGTCCAAAGACTATATTTTTCCCTAACAACAATGTCATATGGAAGATTGTCGGGATTTAAAAATCATAAAAACAATGATAGGAATGCCAAAAAGGGCGGTAACAGCGTTGACTGGTAAAGAATGATTGGTCCATGGCATGGTGGATAGTAAATCACACATTAAAGCAACGGCAGCCCCCAGCATAATGGAGCCTGGAAGTAAATATTTATGATCAGAAATGCGCAAAACAAAACGCAGTAAATTGGGAATTGCAATACCGATAAAAGCAATCGGGCCGCAAAAGGCGGTGACAAAAGCAGTAATTACGCCACCTAACAGCAACAAAAGCAAAACCAATTTCCGCTTCTTTTGCTCATTCACCTCATCCAACTCCCCTATCAAATATAAATTCATCAAATGGCGATGGCGATGCACAATGATATATGAGATAAGTAACAACGCCGAAAGCAAAGCAATTTCACCGTAACCCATGCGCGAAAAACTGCCCATCCCCCATAGTGTAAATTCTTTAAGTGCATCGTTGTCACTCATGAAAATCAAAATATCTACCACCGCACCTGCCAAATAACTGATCAACATACCAACGATCAACACCGACGCGTGATCCTTAAACCTACCTGCAATTGAGAACAAAAGAAACAGCACGGCCAACGAAAAAACTATTGCCGCTGCTACTTTAGGAACTTCATCGGAAATGAAAAAAGAATTAAACCCGGCCATCGTCACCAAGGCAACGCCTAAACTGGCGCCCGATGAAATACCGAGCACTGATGGACCAACCAATGGATTTCGAAAAACAGTTTGAAGCAGCAAGCCAGCAAACGACAGCGTGGCGCCAATTAACACAGCCGTTAGCAATCGCGGAATACGAATTTCACGCAAAACGAAAAGTGCATAATCACTTTTTGGAAACAACACTTCAATAAACGAAACGCCAGCGCTGCCTAAGCTCAGCTCAAGCAGTGAAAAAACCAATACGATGAAGAGCAGCAAAAGCATCCAAAATCGGAACCTCCTTTTTTCCTTCGCCAATATGTTAGCAATGCTACTCAATTTCAATTTTTCTGTAAAAATGAATTCCATTTTCTCCTTGAATCATGCGACTCAAATCTAACAACTCCTGATCGGGGTGCAATAAAGCTTCTTCAAAATAGGCACTTTTGTTCACATCGCAATACATCACTGCCTTCAAACAGGTAGGGAAAAGCGAAAACTGCTGTTGTATTTCAAGTTTTGTTAATTTACATGGCTTCCAATCCATCGGCGTGAGTTTGCGCCAATACGTCGCCTCTCTAAAAAGTGAAGCGAAAGCTTCCTTACTCATTTGAATAGTGGCGCGCCCCTCATTTTTCACGAGGTATTCAGCCCCGGCGTCATTAAGGATACGGGCAATGTAAGATTGTGAGCCAGGCACCGACCAAAACCCGTCGTAAAAATCGCCTACAATCACTTTTACGCCCTTCTTTCGAACACCTTTTTTCACTGCCAGATAGCGCGCCTCAATACTTTTAAAAATTGAATCGGCCATGGCATAACGTCCCGTGAGAACACCAAAAACCTTGATCCATTCTGCTTTTCCCAAAGGATGTTCTTCTAAATATTCATTGATAGAAAAAATACGAATCCCCAGTTCCTTTGCATTTTTTTGGGACAACGAAAAATGTTGGTAGCCCAACAAAATACTGCTCTTATGCTTCAACAAAGCCTCCCAATCGGGGGCAGATGCTGTTTTAAAGTTGATCAATTGTCCGCTACTCAGTTTTGCATTCAACAAACTATCGCTAAAAATATTGGGATCCACCAGCCCTACCATCTGCTTGCTAGCAGCCAAGGCTTTTAAAAAAGTGGCTTGCGTGGTACTTGACACAATGAAGGTATTACGCGCATCTTTTTTGGCGAAAGAAATTTTAACTTCCCCCAACTCCAAATCAAAAGAATCAGCACGCTCGTACAAATGAAATCCCACTGCATACTTCGCCAACGAGGCCGATTTCACTTCTTTTTTTTGCTGCGGATGAGCACAGGAAAAAAATAAAAAAAGTAAAAATCCAAATTGCAAAAACATCTTCATGTGGTGAATTTAAGGGAAGTTCTGTCAGGAACTAAAAATAGTCACGTCAAATTCACAAAGAATTGAAAATTTAAACCTAACATTATCCTTATGAACAGAAAAAAAATATCCATTGTTCTTTCCTTAATCACCTTGCTCATCTTTCAAAGTTGTGCACAAAAACAAAATTCTATGACAAGCGATGACCACACCTATAATGCACTCAACAAAGAAGAAGAACGCGTAATTGTAAACAAAGGTACCGAGGCGCCTTTCACTGGAAAATACTATTTGGCAAAAGACTCAGGACTTTATTTGTGCAAACGTTGCGACACTCCTTTGTACAGCTCTAGCGATAAGTTCAATAGTGGATGTGGATGGCCTAGCTTTGACGACGCCATAAAGGGAGCCGTGAAAGAAACGCCCGACCTCGACGGGCACCGCGTTGAAATCACTTGCAACAAATGCGGCGCTCATCTCGGACACGTGTTCAAAGGCGAAGGCTTTACCGACAAAAACACCCGTCACTGTGTCAATTCTATTTCATTGAATTTTGCGCCCGAAGTTGAAAACGCAAAAACCGATACCGCAATTTTTGCAGCCGGCTGTTTTTGGGGTGTTGAGTACCACATGCAAAAAGAAGTGGGCGTCATCACTGCTGAATCAGGCTACATCGGCGGACACGTTAAAAACCCAAGCTACAAGGAGGTGTGCACTGGTCGAACAGGACATGCAGAAGCGGTGCGCGTTATTTTTGATCCCAACAAAACATCTTACAAAAAATTAGCGATGTTGTTTTTTGAAACACACGACCCTACTCAGGTGGATGGCCAAGGCCCCGACCTCGGCAACCAGTACCGTTCTGAAATATTTTATTTGAATGACGCGCAAAAAAACACAGCACTTGAACTCATTCAAATACTTAAGCTAAAAGGCTACGACGTAGCTACTAAAGTCACTGCAACGAGTACATTTTATGTTGCAGAAGAATACCACCAAGACTACTACGAAAGCAATGGTCACATGCCCTACTGCCATCGTTACACCAAACGATTTTAAAAAACCAAACCGCCCTTCAGCACAATGAAGGGCGTTGTTTTTTGCATACAATTCGTTTACCTTTCGGGCACTACTAACAATTCAGTGCAATGACAAACAACAGAATAATCGCCATAGATTTCCTGCGTGGATTTACAATAATGATGATGATTTTGGTAAACAACCCAGGATCATGGAACCATTTATTCACCCCGCTATCTCACTCCCATTGGAACGGATGTACTCCTACCGATCTTATTTATCCTTTCTTTATTTTCATTGTAGGCGCATCCATCGCCTTTGCCATGCAAAGCAAAAAATCGGTCCCACAGGAACACCAAAGCTTGATTCTCAAAATCATTAAGCGGGGTGCCATCATCATCGCTCTTGGCATTCTAAAAGACAATTTCCCGTACTTCACACTTGACCAAGGCAGCTTTCACGCTTGGCTACCCGACCAATGGCGCTTACCTGGCGTATTACAGCGCATAGGTCTCGTATTTATTTTCACCGGAATTCTCTTTGTGAAAACAAAAATAAAAACGCAAATCATTGTACTCGTAACCCTTCTTTTGGGCTATTGGTGGTTGATCAATATAGAAATACCTTCTGCCTACATAAAAAATTTAAACCTACCAGGCGCTCACAATTTCTCGGCCTGGTTCGATGTTCAATTATTGAGTGCAGACCACTTGTGGAAATATTCGAGAACAGAGGGCTGGGATCCTGAAAGCCTATTAGGAACTCTTCCTGCTATTGGCACTTGTTTGCTGGGACTGATCGCTGGACAAATCATTCGCGGCGAAAAAACTTTGCTTAACAAAATAAAAACACTCGCCTACACCGGTCTAGCGCTAACGGTTTTGGGCCTTTTATGGAATCATGTATTCCCCATCAACAAAAGCTTGTGGACCAGCTCCTATGTACTGTTCAGTGGAGGCATCGCACTTATGTTCACTGCACTTTGTTTGTGGTTCATGGATTACAAATCCTATCAGCGCGGCACCGGCACCTTTCTGTATTTTGGATCCAATGCCATCGTCGCTTACCTGGGCTCCGAAATATTGAGCACAATCGCACATCTTGTGCCTTGGAATGCAAGTCAATCACTATCTGAAGCAATGGCAAACGCTTTGCTGTCGCTATTCAGCAGCGCATCCTACGCCAGCATTGACAGTAATCATCCCGATTACTTTTACGCACAACTGGCTTCTCATCTGTACGCGCTGCTGTGGCTGATCCCCTTCTATTTTGTGTTGCGCTACCTGTATCAAAAAAAGATATTCATCAAAGTATGATGCCTTGATCTTTGTGTCAAAAAAAAAAGCCCTTGTTGTCAAGGGCTTTTTTTTGTGCTAAATAAAAATGTATTACAATACTTCTCCTGCTTGAAAATTCCATCTTCTGAATGCTTCCATGGCTTCGTATTCAGGTAAGCCAAGCGTATCATAAAGTTGCGCAGTATCTTCATTACGCTCTTTAGCACGTTGCCAAAATTCGCGACTGTCGTTACCCGGAAACACTGGTACATCTTTTTGCGACTGGTGTTTGAAGATCGCCATTTTTTTACGCGTTACTTCATTTGGACTCAATGGCACTGCCATGTGAATTTCGTGGATTGGCCATTCATGCCATGCACCGCGGTACATCCATACATAACAATCCTGCATGAATTTTTCGCCTTTCAAACGATTTACAGCCTCAACAATAATATCTAAACAAACCTTGTGCGTGCCATGTGGATCCGCCAAGTCACCTGCCAAATAGATTTGATGTGGTTGAATTTTTCGAATCAAATCCATCGTGATTTTGATGTCGTCTTCTCCAAATAAATTCTTTTTCACTTTACCTGTTTCATAGAAAGGCAAACTCATGAAATGTGCATTTTCATCAGGCACACCGCAATATCTGCATCCCGCTT
Organism: Flavobacteriales bacterium; assembly: GCA_947444925.1. GTDB lineage: Bacteria > Bacteroidota > Bacteroidia > Flavobacteriales_C > JAHEZL01. The sequence goes on from CANFBW010000025.1 coordinate 31,175, forward strand.
TGGCTTCCATTCTTCTGATAGCACCTTTCATTGCGCGAACGTAGGCCGCATCGTCTGCACCAATTTCTTTTTGATTGAACAACGTTCTAACGCGATTGTAAAAATCTTCTGCTTTGTCTTTTGGCAAACCAATAATTTCAGCAGCTTCGCGCATAAAATCAGCGTAGCAAATTACGTCGTCATCGTGAACGGCGATGTTTCCCGAAACCTGATAAGCAACGTGCACGTCGTGGCCTTGATCTACCAAGCGAATAAAAGTACCGCCCATTGAAATAACGTCGTCATCAGGGTGTGGACTAAATATGATGGCGCGTTTGAATTGCGGACTCGGTCTCTCAGGACGATTTTGTCCTTCAGTCCCAGGCTTACCGCCTGGCCATCCAGTGATGGTGTATTTAATGCGCTCAAAAGCTTTAATGTTGATTTCGTATGCAGATCCGGCCTTTGAAACCAAATCCCCCATGCTGTACTTGTTATAATCCTCATCGGTCAATTTCAAAATTGGTTTTTTGAGGTGCAAAGCCAGCCACATTACAGCGTTGTACGTCAACTCCTCCGTCCAATCGCAAGCGCCCACCAACCAAGGTGTTTTGTGTCGCGCCAATTCCTCAGAAGCTGCTTTATCAATAACAAATGTAGTATCGGGATGATTTTGCAAATAAGTAGCAGGAACTTGGTGCGAAACATCTCCTTCCACCGTTCTTGCAAGGATTGACGCTTTGCCAATACCCCACGCCATGAGGTAAACTGTTTTTGATTTAAAAATACTACCAACACCCATCGTAATGGCTGTACGCGGTACATTTTCTTCACTAAAGAAATCAGATGCCGCATCTCTACGGGTAATTCTATCTAAGGTAACAATTCTTGTTTTTGATTGCACTGCTGAACCTGGTTCGTTAAAACCAATGTGACCCGTGCGACCAATACCCAACAATTGAATGTCGATACCGCCGGAAGCAACAATGTCTTCTTCGTATTTCTGACAAAAATTTTCTACATCCTTAATATCAATAGCGCCATCAGGAATATGTACATTTTCTTTTTTGATGTCGATGTGGTTGAATAAATTCTCGTGCATAAAGCGATGGTAGCTTTGTATCGCCGCTGGTTGCATTGGAAAATATTCATCGAGATTAAAAGTCACCACATTGGCAAAACTCAATCCGTCCTCTTTGTGCATGCGAATGAGTTCCTCATATAACTTCAAAGGAGATGATCCCGTTGCCAAGCCCAAAACTGTTTTTTCGTTTTTTTTGTTTCTTGATTCAATCAGCGTACGAATTTTATCGGCAACAAATTTTGATCCCGATACATCGTCATTGTAAACAAGCGTTTTAATCTTTTCCACAGAAGTAGTTTTTTAGTGTAGTCACAAATATATAAGAATATTTAATCAGCGAAAGAACGAAAGCATACTTTTTCATCAACAAAAATCAATGCTTTCAAACAGCATTCTTTCTTTTAAAAAAAATGAGGATCCAAAAGCGAATCCTCATTTTGTTTTGGTGTACTATTTTTCTAATAATTACGTTTCACAATTTCCTTATATGGAGCGTCAACAGTAAGTATCACGAAGTCCAACAATAATTTTGATTTACTATTTTGTTCCGGACCAGCACCCAAGCCCATTCCCAAAGAACCAATACCTGCCGTGGTGGTGAAAGGATGCAGGTTCACGAATTCTGAAAATTTAATTGACACCATTCTCCATCCATCCCAATCGACACTAATGTTGTTGTTTTTAGATTCCATCACTGAACCTGATTCCAAATTCACCATCTGACCTTCCAATGAAAGCTGCAATTGCGTATTCGGATGTGTAGAGTTGTACCCTCTGATGTACATATTCAGATAAATACGACTTGGATCGGTGACACCTGCACTCTTAAGTATGTTCAATTGTGCAATAATGCCTGAAGAGAAACCTCCGTAGTACCATAGCTTGGCTACCGGACTGGCCGTAGAGTCAATAACAGCGCCGTAGTAAAGCATTGCTTTTCCACCTTGTGCCGAAGTGTCTTTCACCACACTTGCAGTGCGCACAACTTGTTTAACAAGGTCATTGCCCCATCCACCCAAGATACTGTAGGTGCTGGGAGAATCGAAATCAATAATCATGGTGCCAAAATCAATATTCTTCATTGCAGGCTTCTTGGAATAGGTATAATGCAAGGTAGTGCTGCCTAAACCGCAGCCTAACTCAAGCACAACAGTGCAAGGCTCTGCTTGAAAGAAATGTTCACTGGACGAATTCCCATAGAAGTCAACATTCAGTGAATCTGTTTTCGCACTGAACGTTTTAACTGCTTGCGAATGATCGCCTTTGATAGTCAATATCCAATCCACAGGCTCGCTGAAAGCCGCAATTATATTCAGCTTTCCAACAGACGGATCAACCGTAGTGCTGCTAATTGCGAAAGGCGTTGTGAATTTAAATGCCGAGGTAGGACAAACAGTTTCACCCAAACTTTCTTTCTTGTGACAGCCCGCCGCCATCAAGGCAGCGCACAAAAAGAGTGCAAAGTGAGCAAAAGAGATTTTATGTTTTGAAGTCATAAACATGAATTTTAATATTTAGGAACAAATGGACCGCCTTCAGACAGGATAATATAATCAACATCAGCTGCTACATCGCCGCCATACTGTGGATCAGAAAGCAAGGAAACCGCCATAGCGCAAATTTTCCAAGGCTCCTTGATGTGATTGCCAGCGCCGCCTTTAGTTAAATCGTTGTCAACTCTAAACTCTGAAAAAGGAACACTCACCAATTTCCAGCCTTCCCAGGTTACACCAACAGTGCTGACCCATCCATCGTTTTGGCCTTGCATTGGCGTGGTAAAAACAAAATTGGCGTCGGTCATAACATCTACCAAGTTTTGTGGAGAAGTTGCTGCATCGTACTCGTAAATTTTCAATGCAATTGCCGAATTTGGCTTGCCTGTTCCACGAATGTATAAATTGATGTAAAAATTTTCTGGCGTTGTTGAAGCCACATTGTCGGCCACTGTTGCACTCACCATCTCATTCAAATTCGTATGGTTCATACTCGCTATCCAACCATTGTTGTTGTAGTCGATGCCATTCATGTGAAAAGCACTGCTTCCATTGATAGGTCCAATGCTTGCAATTGCATAAGCTGGTGAACCTAAATCAGCCATGTCTAACGACACCGATTTCATCCCAGCTGTCCCCATGTGATTGCCATCAAAATCTTCCACCAAAAGATAGCGCACATTGTCAACAGTACGTTTGTGGTAAGACATCAATTTATCAATCACCAATTTTGCAGAAGAGATAGCCGTGTCAATTCCTTGCACGTACAAAGAAGCAGTACAACTGTCGCCCTTTCTAAAAAAAACAGTGCTCGTTGCATCGCCTTCCCAAACAGCATTCGTATTGTCAATAACAGTTCCCGTTCCCTTGATTTCTCTGACGGCGTGTGATGCTTTTCCTTGAATCACAATTTTCCAAGAAACATCCGTATTAAATGCCGCCGAAAAAGACAATGCCGTACCCACCAATTTGTTGTTGACGTTGAAGTCGATCAGCGCATGATTAACGGTCAAAGCTGTGTTGGCAAGCAAAGGATTGCTTGAAACAAAATAGGTTTTCTCACCCACTAAGGTCTCTCTCGTACAGCCAGTCGCCATAATGACGATGAGCGATAGAGATGTAAATATTATTTTTTTATACATAGTAGTAGCGCTTAAAATTTGCCTGTGTATGATAAAAGCAATTGAGAAATGTTATACGATCCCGCAGTAAGCAAAGTATTGTTGTAGTTCACCATATTGTAGTGCACTGAAAATGCTTGCATGGTAGAGAATCTCAACTGCGCGCCCACTGATGCGATGCCTTCTGTTGAGTTCACACTAACAGCTGTTAACGCAGTGACTTCGTTGAAAGCGTTTCTTGGTGCCTGAAATTCATTGCCATTGGCCATCAACATTTTGTAACCGAAAAGCAAATCAATTTTTTTCACCACCTCAAAAGCAACACCAGCATCTGCAACAGTGCTTGCCAAGTCAACTTTACCTGCACCCGCTCTGCTTGTTTTTTCCATTCTGCCGCCTACTGAGAAGTCCAATTTACGGCCCAAGGCCATCATCTTACCAATTTCCAATTTAACACCTCCTTTAACCACCATGAAGTTTCTAAGGTCAGTTGTTCCTTCACCAACGATCTCATTCAAATAATCAACACCAGCTTCAAAATTGATGTTTTTCATCGCTGTATCAGACGACACCATAAGGGAAGCGCCCATTCTATTTGGCGTTGCTTTGCCATAAGGCTGAGCGTTGTTGAATTCATTCAAATAAGGAGACAACACATAAGCAATTTTGCTATTGTACAATTGTTCTGAAGTCATTCTATCGAACAAAATTGGCGCACGCATTACGCTTGCGTTGTTTACCATTCCAAACAATGATGGATTCATATTGTCAACCACTCTTCTTGTTTGAGCAGTTGGACTGTTGAAATATTGTCCAACATCGGTTACGTTCAACGTAAATTTAATACCAGGTCCTTTCAACGCCAATTGCGCAGTCAAATCCAAAAAGTAATCTTGAAAAGATTTAGTCGTGTCATTCACTGCCGCTTGATTTTTGTAAATGAAGCTTGATGCACCACCTTCAAACTTCACTGTCAATGCAGAAGCATCAGAATTCTTAATGTATTCAACATCTCCTGTTCCTACATAATTTTTGTACGAATATTTAGCCGACTGAATGTCAACATCACTCAAACCAACATAAGTAGCACCGATCTTCAATGACTCACCGCAGTGCACGCCCAATCTTCCACCCGACAGCAATCGGTCAGAAACGCTCATTTCATTGGTAGCGGTTGTTCTGGTTACAAAACCATAGGCACCCACTCCGCATTTTTCAAATTCGTGTTTGTATTGCAAATGCGCACCTTGCAGCAACCATCCGCTGCCCACATTCATGTTTTCATATTCAGAAATACTTCTTCTAACTTGAAAAATTTCAGACTCGTATTTGTGGTACATGTCGCCAAAATTAAACACTGTAAAAGGAGTCAGCTCAACGCGAACATCTCCAATTTCATATTTAAATTCTTTGATCTTTCCCATCAACTTAAACTGACGAAACTCAAAGGAGTTGGCACTTCCGTAAAAGGAACCAAACTCACTGCGCACCCTGTACACCGCCATGGCTTGAAAAGCAGAATCTACTGCCAAATTATTTTGAAGGTCAAAAAGGTTGTAACCGCCCAATCCCGCGCTGTGCGTTTTGGTGTCCCCAGCCATAATATTCCCGCTCAATTGGTTATTAGTAATGAAAGACCTGCCTAAACCGTTCAAAGAAAATTTAGCTGGGCTTTGTGCTTGAGAAGAAACTCCAAAAGCTACTATTAACGCCGACGTAAGTAATAATTTTTTGTTTTGCATTTTTATAAATTATTAGAAGAAAATTTTAAACTCTATTGTTGTTTCATTGCCTTGGAAAACATCTCTCGTGAAATTAAAATCCTGATGCGTCATGTATCTTTGACGCAAATGGATATTCATTGTTCTAGAGATATCATAGTCAATACCAAAGGCCATTGTTGTTCCAAGTTGATTGATCACCCTGTCTTTAGCAGCATAAGCAACATTGTCTGAATCCAACACCTTATCAGGAGAAAGATCTACCATCGTGCTGCCGTGTACAGTTTCAAAACCCAGCTCGCCAACGACCGACAAATTTTTGAAAATACTGTAGGCCACTGTCAAGTCTTCATAGAACACGGAGATGAAAGTATTCTCGTTCATTCCTGGAAGCGGAGAAAATCCTTTTTGTACCGAGTTAAAGCTGTTGTAGTTCAAAATAATCAATTTGTGTTTGCCAATTTGGTACTGCCCTTTCAACAACAATTCAGCAGCATTGAAGCCCTTAACATAAGCGCCACCGCCTGTTTTTGTGGTATCAATGGTAATGGTTTCATAAGTACGAAACCAAGCCGATTTAACTCTGTGGTAAGGACCATCCGCTTGAAACCAAGGTCGCATTCTTGATCTTGAGAAATCATTCACGCGGTGCTGAATGGTAATGGTATCGTGCGTGTTTTCAATTTCAGATCCGAAAGCATAGCCAAACTGAATTCTGATGTTTTTACCCAAACCGCCTTCAGCTCTGAAGTTTACACCCTGACGATTATTGGCGATTTGTCCAACCTCTTGTGACAAATTAGGAAGGTATAAAGCGTCATATACTTTATCAGTAGTATAACCACCCTGACCTAAAGTTTGATTAGAGTTCATAATCGATCCGTCTAAACTCGCCATTCCTTTATTGATGTGGTAGTACTCAATAGAGAAAGGCACCAACACAATACGCTTGTCGAATTCTGTTTTAAAATAGTAGCCTTGTCCTATTGGCGCAGATGCGGCAGTACCCGGATTTTCAATTTTACCAATACCAAACTCACCCGACACATTTACCTTTTTGATTTTAAAACTAAAATCCAAAGTCGTCACGGTATTGTTATCGGGCGCTTTGTTTTCAAATGATACCTGAGCGCGTTTCGCGTAAAAATTCAAACCCATAGTTCCCGACATGAAGCGTTCGAAAACCACCTTTTCCAACTTCACCACTCCTGTATAAGACGGGAAATAGTTGATACTTTGCGACAGAATCACGTTGGAACTCGTTCTTCCAAACATACCGCGAACGCCCACCTGCAATGGCAAATATTTGGTTTCAAAAACAACCCCAGTCATAGCGCTACCGCCCAATCCTTGAGTTCCGATATTGGTTGACATAGAGAAGTATTCTTCAAAACGCTCAAAACTTCTTCTGTACCAATCCCAAGGCAAACGATTGAAATAGTTGTCTCTGTACTCCGCTTGTCCCATTGTGAATTTGCTCATTTTCAGCCACAGGATTTCTCCAGCAGTAATTGAGGTTTCAAAGAGACCACTTCTCACTCTACCCGAAAAATTAATGTTTTGTCGCGCACTAATACTTCTGCTTCCGCCATTTTGCACATCTCCTGTGAAAATTGGCGACAATGAGTAACCGACGTTGAAATCGATTTTACTTTTCAGTTTAGAGGAAATATTCAACTCCAACATCGGATAACCACCACCATTGGTGGTACCAACGTTTGCAGTAGGATAATCCGAAAACGCAATGCTCTTTTCACTAGTGATGTTGTCGTCATAGGCCTTTTGCATGTCGCGGTAAACTACCAAGGCACGCATTACCCCCGACACCACTACATCATCGGCAAACAAAGCCTTGCCTTCATTTCCGCCCAGATAATTAAAATGGTCGTTCAATTTTGTGCCGCTGCCAAATTGAGCGTAGTTCGGTTGCAGCATTAAGCTCGTCGTTCCAATAAAAGGAACTTGGTGCTCTTTGCTGAAACTAAAGTGTACGCGCAACGACAAGGAGTCGTTGGCCCTTTGTATTGAATCGTTTGCGTGGCCGCCGGCAAAGGCACTGCCACAGCCCAACAGCAAGCCAAAGGTACCTAGCAAACGAAAGTTGCGTTTATGTGAAATCTTATTCATCATCAGATTGAAAATATTAATTTCTAATTTTTTGAATTGCATTGTTACGGAAGTCTATTTCCACCTTTTTTTGATGCGTGGACGAACAACTTGGTTGGTCCCAAAAGTATTCACCAACTCATCCACAAGTGGCGTTCCTGTTATCAAAGAAGAACCTGGTTTTTTTTCGATATAATCACCAAAAACGTCCCAGATAATTGCACCCGCACATTTGTTTTTCACAATGTATTCCGCCTTTAACTTCACCGATTTTACGTTGTCAAACGAAACAAAAGATTTTTCATCTTCACTCACCAAATAAGGTACTTTAGCAACATCGTCCCAATATTCTTTGTAGCCATGTTTTTTGTACTCTTCCATGATATTGAAATACTGCGGCATTCCTTCGTGCTCAGCAAAAACCACATCGTCTTGCTTTTTCTGATGCCCTGTTCTGTAGATAGTAATGGGTTGATCGCCATCAAACCCGCGCAATGTTCTGCCATAAAAAGCAACACCTAAATTTAATTTTTCAGCAGGCACTTTGTATTTGGTCGTCATGAGACGGTAGGCCTCATCTAAACTTCCTTTGTAGCCTTTTGATGGGTTGTATAAAGGTGAATTGTGATTGGCATCGTCACTCCAAGTACCATTGAAATCGTAGGTCATCATGTTGATGTAATCCATAAAGGGAGCAACAACATCCCATTGTATCTGGTCCATTTGCGGAATGTTTGCGCCGTAGGCACCCGTGAGCAAAAATTTATAATCGATGGTTTTTCCATAGGCGTCAATAGAGTCGCGGATGGCCTTCATAAAGAGCGGGTAATTTGCTCTGTCTTGCGGCGTTCCGCTATGCTCTGCATAACCAGGATATTCCCAGTCAATGTCAATACCGTCGAATTGATAGTGTTTCAAAAGGCGCACACATTCCTGCGCAAAATGTCCTCTTTTTTTAGGATCTGCTGCAATTAAAGGAAAATTATCTGACAGCGTCCAACCGCCAATTGACACCATTACTTTTACACCGTATAAGTGCGCATAGTCTATCAAACTTGAATTGGGATAGTAGGCAGGCTGAGGCTTACTCCAGTCAATTCTGCCTTTCAGCAAAATGGTATCGGCCCAAGGATCCGTTCCTTCAATGTTCGCTTCTTTATCAGGCGAATAAAAAGAGTAATTTAAAATGGTGTAACGACTGTAGTCCAATACCTCAGGCACAACACAACCGTTGCGCTTGTACATTTGCCAAGAAGGAAAGTATGCAATGATTTCTTTTGGATTGCCGGTGCTGGCGACAGCAAGATCTTGTTTCTGCTTTTGTGCATTCAACACTTGACAAAAACTGGTGCACAATACTGCGAAGGCAATGAGAATGGGTTTCTTCATAATTCAAACTTTTAAGCAAAGCACCTGTGATTTTAATTTCTTAAAATCCTAAAACTTTGCATTTAAATAAAAAATCGAAAACGTTTACAAGAAAAGTAAAACGAAACCCTAGTCCGACGAATGTATAAAAATATATTCTCCTTCCAAACATCTTTGCATAATATTTTTGTGCGCCCCCCTACTTTAGGCATCACATTTTCTTTTCTTGCCACCTTCTACCGCAACTAGCGCAGAATGTTACAAGAAAAATAAAAACTTGACAATCACGCTAAATAAAAGATTTTCCAGAAAAAAAAAAGCCCCACTTCGCAAGAAGCAGGGCTACAAACAATCTTTTTATTTGGGGTATTTAAATAGACAGTATGTTTGCTACACGCAAAACTTCTTCATCAACATAATCTTTCTCGATGATGGCATCTTCAAATGAAGTATAAACGACTTCATTTTTAATCATTCCCGCCATCACATTCTTTTTACCGGCAATCAAACCTTCTACCGCTGCAACACCTAAACGGCTTGCTAAAATACGATCGAAAGAGGTTGGATTTCCTCCTCTTTGAATGTGTCCGAGAATAGTCACTTTAGCATCAGAGTAATTCAACTTTTCGCATACTAGTCGAGCAATCTCAACAGTTGAACCTAACTTACAACCTTCTGCAACCACTACTATACTGGATGTTTTTTTACGCAATCGACCTTTTTCAAGTTTCTCAACAATGGCATCAATACTTCCTTCTTTTTCGGGAATCAAAATATCTACTGCGCCAGAAGCCAAACCTGTGTTGGCGGCAATAAAACCAGAATTACGGCCCATCACTTCCACAAAAAACAAGCGGTTGTGCGACATAGCTGTGTTACGGATATTGTCAACTGCACTAATAGCTGTGTTGGTCGCTGTATCAAAACCAACGGTATAATCTGTTCCGTTCAAATCATTGTCTATTGTTCCCGGAATACCAATTATTGGAATGCCGTGTTCTTTTGACAATAATTCAGCACCAGTAAAAGTACCGTTACCACCAATCGCAACCAAAGCATCAATTTTGCGCGCCTTCAAATTTTTGTAGGCTTTCAATCGGCCTTCCGGAGTTCTAAACTCCTCGCAGCGCGCTGACTCGAGAATGGTACCACCTTTTTGCAAAATCTGATTAACAGAACGAACATCCATCTCATCGATAATGTCGTTGTCAATCATCCCCTCATAGCCACGGTAGATACCAGACACCGTTAATCCGTAATACACCGACGAACGAACGACTGCCCGAATGGCAGCGTTCATTCCCGGTGAATCTCCTCCTGAAGTATAAACTCCTATTTTCTGTATCTTCTTCAATGCTTCAGCCACAATTATTTTTTACCTGTGAAGATAAGCGCCAACTCCGCCATACGGTGAGAGAAGCCCATTTCGTTATCGTAGAAACTTGTCATTTTAACAAGTGTATTTCCGTTGCTAGGAACAACCAATACGTCATTCATAATCATTGAAGAAAAAGGCTCTCCAACGCAGTCTCTTGAACACTCGTAGAAATCACCGAAGTAAGCTACTTGTTTCAATATAGTACCGCTGTTGATTTTTTCAACGTTCGCAGTCATGGCAGCAGAGATTTCTGCAGCACTGTGATTTCCTTCAATTAAGTAAACAGCTTCAACAACAGAACCAGTATCCGTTGGAACTCTCAATGCAGTACCATTCAATTTACCGTTCAAGTGAGGAAGAACTTTTCCTACCGCTTTAGCAGCACCTGTAGATGCAGGAATAATGTTGTTTAATGTAGCTCTGTTTTTTCCACCACCGAAAGCATCCGCAACTTTTTGAGTAGCTGTAGCAGCATGTGTTGTAGAGATCAAACCAGAGATTACTTTAAAAGTATCGTCTAATGCTTTAGTCATTGGCGCCAAACAGTTGGTAGTACAAGAAGCGTTAGATACAATTTTATCGTCAGCGCTGATTGAATCGTGATTAACACCCAATACCACTGTTTTTGTAGCATCGTTACAAGGAGCAGAAACAATTACTCTTTTCGCGCCTGCATTGATATGTGCTTGTGCTTTTTCAGTAGTCAAGTAAAAACCTGTACATTCAAAAACAACATCAACATCATGAGCAGCCCATTTAATATTATTGGCATCTTTCTCAGCGTATACTGTGATTGTATGTGTACCTACTTGAATAACATTGTCAGAAACTAAAGTAACTGGAACTGGAAATCTACCAAAAATAGAGTCTTTTGGAAGTCCACTTGCAATTTCTGAAGCGGGCACTAAGTCGTTACCTGCAACGATTTCAATTTGATCGTTAAATTTTTCAACGATAACTCTCATTACGTTTTTGCCGATACGGCCCATTCCATTGAAAGCAACTTTAATTTTAGCCATGATGTTTAGATATTAAGATTGAACATTGTTATTTAGCCTCAAAAAAGGCGAAGCCGCTAAAATAGGATTTTCTCAGTAAAACAAATACAACTTATTCGAAAAAGTTGAAAAAAAATGTTTTGCTCATCTAAACTTAACCTTAAGCCAACAGCTCTTCAACACTAAAATCAGGAACAACGTACTCCATTTTGCTAAATAAACACTACAACAACACTTGATAAAGAAGTCTTTTCGTTCCTACAAGCGAGCGAACAGCGAAGTTCCTTATAGGCGAGCGCGCGGTATATAAAATTGATTCTCTACCTTTAGCCCGACCAAAAAGCGCAATATGACACAAAGACTCGACATCTTAGCTTTCGCTGCACATCCCGACGATGTGGAACTGGCTTGCTCTGGCACCCTCATCAAACACATAGAACAAGGCTTCAAGGTGGGCATCATCGATCTTACTGAAGGTGAACTGGGCACACGCGGCAGTAAAGAATTGCGCCGCGAAGAAGCCCAAAAGTCGGCAACGCTCATGCAACTCACTGCACGAGAAAACTTGCAAATGGCCGATGGATTTTTTGATTTGTCGCTGGAAAATAAAATGAGCATTGTGCGCATGATCCGCAAATACCAGCCGCGCATCGTGCTGGCCAACGCTGTTGCTGACCGCCACCCCGACCATGCCCGCGCAGCACAACTGGTGAGCGAAGCTTGTTTTTTATCGGGACTCTCAAAAATCGACACCAATCAACAAGCGCACCGTCCCGCTTTTGTTTACCACTATATTCAAGACCATTATTGCCAACCTGATTTTGTGGTGGAC
>CANFBW010000026.1 GCA_947444925.1 Flavobacteriales bacterium
ACGGTAAATTTACCTGCTTCTACTTGCGCGGTGATCACCGGTTTCAATTTCTCTTCTTCGTCTTTGCTCAGTTTAGAAATTTGCGCTTCTTCCTTTGAAATCAACTTATCCAAAGTATCGGCATCAATTCTTTTGAAAGAAATGTCAGGCGTACCTTGCTCTAATTTGTTGAGCAAGTGAGAGGTTAACGGACTGTCCATAATCAAAACGTCGTAGCCTTTTGCCTTCGCATCTTCAATGTACGCATGATGTTCTACCTCGCTGTGTGAGTACAACACAACAGTTTTATTGTCTTTATCGGTTTGCGTTGCTTTGATTTTCTCTAAATATTCATCCAATAAGAAATATTGTCCATCAATGTTTTTGAACAACATGAATTTAGAAGAACGCTCTCCAAACTTCTCTTCACTCAAACTACCAAAGTCAATAAACACCTTGATATCGTCCCATTTCTGAGCATATTCCTCACGGTTGTTCTTGCACAAATCCTCTAATTTATCCGCTACCTTTTTGGTAATGTGGTTTGAAATTTTCTTTACGTTTTGGTCGCTTTGCAGGTAAGATCGAGAAACGTTCAAAGGAATATCCGGTGAATCTAAAACCCCGTGCAACAGCATCAAAAACTCAGGAACAATGCCTTCTACAGAGTCGGTTACAAAAACTTGATTGCTGTACAATTGTATTTTATTGCGTTGTATTTCTAAATTCTTTTTCAATTTAGGAAAGTACAATACACCTGTCAGGTTAAAAGGATAATCCACATTCAAATGAATATTGAACAAAGGATCTTCAAAAGTCATTGGATACAACTCTCTGTAAAAGTTGTTGTAATCTTCTAAGGTCAAGTCAGCAGGTGCCTTTTTCCAAAGCGGATTTGGATTGTTCACAATGTTGTCGACCTGAACTTTATTTTCACCTTCGCCTTCTTCTTTAGTGCCAAATTTAATTGGCATTGGCAGGAAGCGACAGTATTTATTAAGCAATTCGTTTATTTTACTTTCTTCCAAGTATTCTTTGGCGTCGTCTGACAAATGCAAAACAATATCAGTTCCTCTGCTTTCTTTGGCATCAGCGATAAGGTCATAATCGGTTGAACCTTCGCAAGTCCAGCGTGCACCTTCTGTTCCTTCTTTGAAGGATTTTGAATACACCTCTACTTTAGAAGAAACCATAAAGGCTGAGAAAAACCCAAGTCCAAAATGACCAATAATGCCTTCTGCTTTGTCTTTGTATTTATTCACAAACTCTTCGGCCCCTGAAAAAGCGATTTGAGCAATGTATTTTTCGATTTCTTCGCCAGTCATTCCAATACCATTGTCACGAACTGTAAGCGTGTTGGCCGCTTTATCGATGATCACTTCTACTTGCAAAGCACCAACATCACCTTTGGCTTCACCAATAGATGATAGGGTTCTGAGTTTCATACAGGCGTCCACTGAGTTGGACACCAATTCTCTTAAAAAGATTTCCTGATCGGAGTAAAGAAAACGTTTAATGATGGGGAAAATGTTTTCTGCTTGAACTTTGATATTTCCTTTAGACATAGTTTATTTTTTTGTGGCAGCGAGATTGCAATAGCAGTGCCACTAGAAAATGTGTGACATATTGACTTTAAAATAAGAAACAACAAAAATAAACAGGCAGAGTTGTCAGTAATTTACTTCAAAAGCCCCTTTAGCACCAGCGCTAGCCAGCCCAATTTGTCAATAGTGCAGCGCTTTTGATAGTAATTTACAAAAAGCCTTACTATTTATGCTTTAAAATTTTCATTGCGCCACTTTTCTTAATACTTTTAGAAACTGTTTCAATTAAAGAAAACGCGATGAGTAATATTAAGATTGAGTTGACTAAGCAATCAAAACTTAAAGATTTAGATTTAGAGAACATTGTTTTCGGAAGAGAATTTTCTGACCACATGTTTATTATGGATTATTATGATGGCCAATGGCGTGATGCGCGTATTGAGCCATTCAAAAACATGGAAGTCAGTCCAGCCTTTTTGTCTTTGCACTACGCGCAATCCATCTTTGAAGGCCTCAAAGCATTTTACACACAAAACGACGAAATTGTATTGTTTCGTCCACAAGCCAACTTTGCACGATTGAACAAATCAGCTGAGCGCATGTGCATTCCACCTATTGACGAAGCGTTCACATTAGACGCTTTGAAACAGTTGGTAAATATTGACAGAGCATGGGTTCCAAATGTAAAGGGAGCTTCATTATACATTCGTCCATTAATTTTTGCAACTGACGAATTTGTTGGCGTAAAGCCATCAGAAACATATCGATTTGTAATCTTCACTTGTCCGGTAAACAAATACTACGATGCACCAGTTAAGGTGAAAATTGAAGAAAGCTATACAAGAGCTTGTTCAGGTGGTGTTGGTTATTCTAAAACAGCTGGCAATTACGCTTCTTCATTGTACCCCACTAAATTGGCGATAAAAGAAGGTTTTGATCAATTGATTTGGACAGACGGCAAAGAACACAAATTCATTGAAGAATCAGGCACCATGAACTTGATGGTAGTGATCGATGGCAAGTTAATCACGCCCATTTCAGGCGACACCATTTTGGCAGGAATCACCAGAGACAGTGTATTAAAAATTGCACGCGACTGGGGAATGCCAGTTGAAGAGCGCAACTTAGCCGTTCAAGAACTTTTAGATGCCCATGCCGCAGGAACACTCACTGAAGTTTTTGGCACAGGCACTGCCGTAACCATTTGCCATATTATCACCATTGGATATAGAGGTCAATTGCTCGAATTACCAGCTGTTGCAGGCAGAGTATTTAGCAATAAGGTAAACGATCAATTGGCAAAAATCCGATTGGGAAGTGATGTTGACAAATTTGACTGGATCGAAAAAGTAGGGTAAACCTCTTTTTTCGAAAAGAAATGAAACACTGGTTTCACTCGATTTCCTCAACAGTATATTCAACACCATTGAATAGAATTTTTTGTTTCACTTGAGCGCCCATAAGCTTTGCAGCGATGGGCGCTTGTGGTGAAACGGCATAGTACTCTTTGCCATCTATGTTTAACTTTCCCGCGCTGATGGCGATGTAAAAATTACCGCGATTGGTCACCACCATTGCTCCTAACGCCACCTTGTCGGCGTGCAGATCGGGATCTATTCGCTCCATACTTTTCAGGAGAGCAGAGGCTTTCAACAACTGCTCAGCATTTTTTTCCTGCTCCAATTGAAGCATCGCCCTTCCTGTTTCATGTTTGTCACCAGCACTGCTTTTCATTTCAGAACCCGCGTCATCACTCAACTCTTTTTGTGCTGTATTCAAAGCAGCTACGCTCTGTTTGGCAAAATCCAAACAAGCGCGGTGCAATTTGTGCTTTGGTCCCACTATTGTACTTTGATCAACTCTACATCAAAAACCAAAGTCGACTTTGCAGGAATCACTGGTGGATAGCCTTGCTCACCATAAGCCAATGCATACGGAATGATGAATCTAAATTTATCACCCTCCTTCATCAGAGCAACTCCTTCGTCCCAGCCTTGAATAACACGACCTTGGCCCAATTGAAAAACAAAGGGATCACCGCGTTCCACTGACGAATCAAATTTACTACCATCTAACAGATAGCCGCTGTAATGAACAGTTACCGTTTTGCCAGCTGCTGCTTGTGCACCAGCGCCTTTGTTTACTACCACGTATTCTAGTCCACTTACCGTTTTCACCACTGCTTTTCCTTTTACATCATAAGGCACCAATTTCACCGGTTTTTGTACATCCAATACGATTACGTCGAAAATCAATGTCGAATTCGCAGGAATACCACCACGTGCAGCACTGCCGTAGCCCAAATGTGGAGGAATGATCATTTGTGCAGTATCACCAACATTCAACATGGTTACACCTTCATCCCATCCTTTGATCACCTGCCCCACACCAATTTTTGTTTTAAAAGGCTGACCTCTTTTTACCGAAGAATCAAAAAACTTACCGTCCGGAAAAGTGCCGTCGTAGTGAATCGTAACATTATCTCCACTATCTACTTTCACGCCAGTTCCTTTGGCTTTCAACACTATTTTTAAACCGCTTTTTGTGGTAACGGTGTCACCTACATTGTTCAATACTCTCATGGTTTTTGATTTTTTAGTTGCACTTGTTTTTTTTGTGGTTGCTTTTTTTGTGGTTACTTTTTTCGTGGTGGTTTTCTTTGTGGTCGATTGTGCAATGGCTGCACTGCCTGACAAAAGAACCAGCAAGGATAAGAGAAATACTTTTTTCATAATTGTTTTCTTTATTTTAATTTACTGACAACAACTCCAATTCATAGGTCACAGGAGTATTTGGAGGCACTATACCTGAACTCGATCCATTACTTCCAAATGCTAATTTAGCGGGAATTATCATTTCCACCATATCTCCTTCATTCATTTGCAACAACATTTGCTCAATACCCTGTATTACCTGCATTTCTTGACCCACAATAAAATCTTGGGGCTGACCATTGACATAGGTTGAATTGAACTCGGTGCCGTCAAAAAATCGACCTCGGTATTGAATGTACACCGTTTTGCCAAAAGCAGGTTTTTTGAGTGAGGCCGACTTGTGCAACAAATGAAAACGCAGTCCCGAAGGCAAAGCCTCCATCGTTTTGTGCTCACGCATGATGTATTGCGCAATGCGTGAATTTTCAGTAGAGGCAGAAGTATCCATAATTACCGACTCCAAACGCATTTTAAATTGCAGTCTGCTTTTTTCGTATTGCAAGTCAGACAATATGTCTACAATCTCAACAGCGATGTTCAATTTTTGATCTTTTAATTCGGCGGGGACTTTTGCCAACAGATAGGTTTTATAAAAATCGTTGGCAGGAATAATGAAATTGGCCTTATCGTCTTTTTTCAACATGGTCAGTGCCTCGAGCAATGAAGTATCATTCTTCAATACCAATAACTGCACAATCATTCGCGAACTCGAAAGCAGCGAATCGTCCATTGTTTTTAAGGTGTACTTAAACTTCACGTAATCTTCAATCACAGGCTTAGCACCATCTCCAAGATAGGTGTACCTGTACAACAAACCCGATTTACTGCGCGCATAACCCTCGGGATCGCTGTTGCATGAAAACAAAAACGAAACGATAAAAAGTATTGTAAGTGCTTTTTTCATCACAGAACGTCCAAAATTTGAATGTCATAAACCACGGTCGACAATGCTGGAATTTTTTCTTGGTCGCCGAGCAAACCGTGAGCGCGGTGCGATGGAATTAACACAATGGCTTTGTCGCCTTTACGCAAGTGCGTCAGCGCTTCGTGCAATCCGCTTTCTAAATCTGCCTTTGCCACCACAAATTCTATCATCTCTGCTTCGGTATCTTCTGTGGTGTAGCACAAAGTACCGTCCAACAGCGAAACAGTAAAACTAACACGAACAGCGTCTCCTGCATAGATCAAAGAATCATCACTTCTTCCGGTTTCGAATTTAACAATATACACGCCAGTGCCAGTTGCTTCCGCCTTCCATCCTCGCCTTTTGATGTAATTTTTGATATCCTCTTCTTCGCGCAAGGTTTTAACCTTATTGCTATTTTCCATAATGGTTTTAAGCTCTTGCTTAGAATATTGCTTTTGTTCCTCTTGCTTTTCGGCACACGAAAAAAATTGTGCGCCAATAAGGATGAACATTACAATGGACAGTGTTCTATTTATTGAGTTCTTGCTCATATTCAGGCAATACTTCTTTTAGTTTTTGAATGGCTTTATCGAGACCCTCTGCATAAACACCGCCAGCAGCATTAATGTGACCTCCGCCACCAAAGTACTTGCGTGCGATTACATTTACATCCAAAGCACCTTTGCTGCGGAAGGATATTTTCACAAGATCTTTGTCTTCGCGCATGAACACCGACATGTGAATGTCTTTCACCGCCAATGGATAATTGACAATACCTTCAGAATCTCCTCTTTGTATATTAAAAGTGTGGTGGTCTTTTTTCGACACTTTAATAATAGCCGTTTTAAATTTTGGCAGCACCTCCATCGTATTCAAACAATGCCCAATCAAGTACAATCGATCCATACTTTGCGTGTCGTATACACTTTGATGGATCTCTGCATTTTTAGCGCCTGCATGTATCAATTCACCTACAACACGATGCGTGGTTGCAGTAGTGGACGGAAATTTAAACGAACCTGTGTCAGTCATTATACCGCAATACATTGCCCCTGCTCCGCCGGCATCGATTAAATCTTTACGCCCCAAAGCCTCAATTATTTCAAATACCATTTGTGAGGTTGAGCAAGCTGTAACGTCAGAAAAAACGACATCAGGAAAAGAATCAGGCTGTTGATGATGATCGATCAAAACTTTAATACCCGACGCAAGTGCAATCAATTCACCAATCTCGTCAATACGCTGAAGGGAGTTGAAATCCAAACAACAAATGACATCGGCGTGTTCCAATGCAACTTTAATTTGATTGGAGTGCTGCGTCCAAAGCAAAACCTCAGCGCTACCCTCAATCCAATTTAAAAAATCAGGAAATTCATTGGGAACCGCAATGGTCACTGCATGTCCCATTTTAGTCAGGAAACGCCCCCAACCCACTGCTGACCCAATAGCATCGCCATCAGGGTTTTTGTGAGTTACAATAAAAACCTTTTTCGGACCTGCTAACAACTCGGCCAACTGCGCTATAGCTATAGAATTCAATATGTAAATTTTAGGGATCTAAGATAGAATTCATTTTTGACGCGCGAAACAACATCCCTTATAATTATCCATTTTTTGTGGTTGTTGACTGATTACTTATCTTCGCATCAAATTAGAAACAGTACCCATGTCAGGAAACAGAACTTTTACAATGATTAAGCCCGAAGCAGTAGCTAAGGGTTATGCCGGAAAAATATTGGATCACATCATCAGCGGCGGCTTTAAAGTAATCGCCATGAGATACACCAAATTGAGCTTACAACAAGCGATGGACTTTTATTCTGTTCACAAAGAACGTGGATTTTATACAGAATTGGTAGAATACATGTCTGAATCACCCATCGTTGTTATCGCATTGGAGAAAGAAAACGCAGTGGCTGACTTTAGAACATTAGTGGGAGCTACCGATCCTAACGAGTCCAATGAAGGCACTATTCGTAAGCGCTTCGCTGAATCAAAAGCGAAAAATGCCATACACGGAAGTGACTCTGATGAAAATGCAGCCATTGAAATTAAATTTCATTTTAGCGACAACGAAATCTTCGCGTAAGCATGCTCTGGTCTCAAGCCTATACCCTCGATGATCTCCAAGAATTTGTACCAAATACAATTATGGAACAGCTGGGTATTGCTTTTTCTGAGATTAGCGACACTTCACTTTCGGGAACAATGCCCGTTGACAAAAGAACGCATCAGCCCGCTGGAATTTTACATGGCGGCGCTTCAGTGGTATTGGCCGAAACATTAGGCAGCATGGCATCTGTGATGGTTATTGACAGAAGCAAGCACATTTGTGTGGGTTTGGAAATTAATGCCAACCACATTCGCCCCATCAGCAGTGGAAAAGTGACCGGCACGGCAACAGCCATTCACATTGGCGCAAAAACGCATATTTGGGAAATCAAAATTGTGAGCGACAAAGCAAAACTAATTTGCATTAGTCGCCTGACGATGGCGATACTTCCAAAGTAGCACTCGCCAATTATGAAAATCAAAGAAATTGCGATCTACCAATCGCCCATAAAACTAAAGGAGCCTTTCGTTATTTCTTTGGGTCGACACGATTGTGCTGAAAACATCATTGTTGTAGTTACTACAGACGATGGATTGACTGGTTTTGGAGAGTGCTGTCCTTTCAAAACAATCAATGGAGAAAGCATGGAAAGTGCATTTGTTGTTGGCAAATACTTAGGACAACCATTAATCGGCAAAAATCCACTTGACATTGAACTTTGCACTGCAATTATGGACGCAGTCATCTTTAGCAATTCAAGTATCAAAAGTGCCTTCGATATTGCACTCTACGACATTGCCGCACAAAATGCGAATCTTCCTTTGTACGCATTTTTGAAAGGCAAAAACAACAAGAAATTAATCACTGATTACACCATCAGTATTGACGCAGCAGAAAAAATGGCAGCGGATGCCACGAAAATCATTGCGAACGGATTTCAAATCATCAAAGTGAAATTGGGCGGCACCAAAATCGAAGACCTTGAACGCATTCAAAAAATTCGTTCTGCCGTTGGAATGGAGATTCCTATTCGCATTGACGCCAATCAAGGGTGGAAAACCGAAGAAGCCGTTGATATTTTAAAAGCATTGTACCCATACAACATCCAACATTGTGAAGAACCCATTCCCCGTTGGGATTTCATGCAATTGCCGCGCATTAAAAACGAAAGTCCTATTTCCATCATGGCCGACGAATCTTGTTGCGACCACCACGATGCAAAGCGCCTCATTGACTTATCGGCGTGTGATCAAATCAACGTGAAACTGGGCAAATCATCGGGTATATTCAAAGCTTTAAAAATCATCCGTTTGGCCGAAGTAGCAAATATCAACATGCAGGTGGGTGGTTTTTTAGAATCGCGTCTGGCTTTTACTGCATCGGCACATCTAGCATTGAGCAGCGAAAACATCGTTCACTGTGACTTCGACTCTCCCTTTATGCTTCGCGAAGACCCCGTCATTGGCGGAATTCAATATTCATTAAAAGGTGAAATCATTGTTCCCGATCAAATCGGCTTAGGTGCTAGTGTTGACAGCGCATACTTACAAGAATTGACAAAAGTCGTGTTAAACTAATTCACCAATTTTCATCTCCTTTTTTCTTACTTAATACCTCTCGATGCGCAAACCGTATCGTAGGCCTGCTGTACTTTTTGGAATTTCTCGGTAGCTGATTTCACATGTGCCTCCCCTAAGCTCGCCACTTTATCAGGATGGTATTTAATGGCCATTTTGCGGTAGGCTTTTTTCAACTCATCATCTGTCGCAGATGATTCTGTTTCCAAAATAGTGTATGCTGAAGCAAGATCCATTCCTGAAGAACGCTGACGGCCCCCACCTGCTGATGAAGAATCACCCGAAGAATACGAACCACTGTAATTGCCAAACATAAACATGGCTTTTAACGATTCATAGTCTTTGAAATTGATGCCCATAAATTGAGAAATCTGATAGATGGTATCCATCTCTTGATTGCTCATATTGTCATCGGACTTTGCCAAGCCAAACAAATAATGAAGTAATTGCAAACGCAAATGGTAATCCATGTGTGATTGAATTTCCTGACAAACTTCGCGCAAACGAATATCTTGCTTCAACAATTCGCGCAATTCCAACATTTGCTTTTGCGCGTACTCCAAACCGAATTGCTCGGTATAAAAACGACGCACATAGTCTAACTCCGACTTCATTATTTTTCCGTCAGATTTCATCACAGCCGCGGAAAGCAAAAGTAAACTTGCACTAAAATCTTCAGCCGTCGTTCGTCCTGTACTCGTGCGCACTTGCACGCGTGCTGAGCGATCCAATATTGCTCCAATAATAAAACCAATCACCGCACCGCCTAAGCGACCTCCTGATAAAACCCATCCTAAAATGGCTCCGAATATTTTTCCAAACATTAATTACTACTTAGTGATGATACAGCATTCTCCTCTTATTCTCTCTGCAAATGACGCTCATTTTGACATAATCATCAAATTTATACATAATATTGTGAGCAAAATATTTTCAGTGAAAATTGTATTATTCGATTTAGACGGAACGATCACAGACTCATCAGAAGGCATTGTCAACTCTATAAAATTCGCACTTTCGCGCTTGGGATTTCCAGCAGAAAGCACCGAGAAATTACAAACTTACATTGGTCCATCACTTCACGAGACATTCAAAAAACATTACGGAATTAGCGATACCGCTCACGCCGTAGAAACATACAGAGAATACTATGCTACAAAAGGAATCTTCGAAAATAAACTCTACCCCGGCATAATTGACGTATTAGAAATGCTGCACTTTCAAGGATATACTCTTGCAGTAGCGACAGGAAAACCTACGTATTATGCCGAAATAATATTGAAGCATTTTGACATCAACCACTATTTCTCTGCTGTTGTGGGCAGTAATTTAGACGGAACACGTGCTGACAAACGCGACATCATCGCAGAGGTTTTTAAACAATTAAAATACAAAGCACTCGAGCACAGCGCTACGATGATAGGCGATCGTTCGCACGACGTACATGGCGCAAATCAACACAACATACCCTGCATAGGAGTGCGCTACGGATATTCAGTTGGCGATGAATTAATAGAAGCTGGCGCAAAAAAAGTGGTCGATCACCCGCTAGAGATAATCACCTTGTTTGAATAAAGATTAACCTATCACGTTGCAATGCATTAACAGCAGCTACTGCAGTTTAATGCGATTCGAAAACGACTACTTTCGCTTTTATGGATATTGCAACAATAGTCGCATTTTGGCAGGACACCCCCTTAAACATTATGCTTGCAGCAATGCCTTAAGCCTTATTTTTTTCTGCTATCCACTTCGACATAAACTTAGTACTCTGCAAAGTATGGTGTTGCAGCATGGAGCCAATAAAATTGTTTTCGCGGTGCGCCATTAAATTTTGTTGTATTTCAGTGATTTTATCGATCAACAATTGCTCATCAACTTTATTGGAAAAACGCAATGCGATTAAGTCGAAACCTTGCGTTTGCGCTTTTTGCCACTGTGTTTTATCACTATATAAGTGCACGGCTGCTGTTGCGAATGTTTCGGCAGCATCAGCAATTATGCCATTCCAAGGTAAATTGCCATGCATCCCCTCTGCACCAATGGCAGTGGTGACACTTGGTGTTCCGCAGCGCATGGCTTGAGACAACTTACCTTTGATACCCGCACCAAAACGCAATGGAGCCAAACAAACGCGCGCTTTACGCACCACCTCTTCGGCATCTTCAGCTCTGCCCATAATGAAAAACCCTTCTTTTGGTTGGTGCAACTGATTCACTTTTGGACTCGCATAAGAGCCATAAACATGCAGTATTGCAGTAGGCATCTTCTGACGTATCAATGGCCAAACAACTTCTTTCAAATAGCGCACTGAATCCCAATTGGGTTCATGCTTAAAATTACCTATGGTAACGAAGTGTTCTCGCTCTTCAAAGGAAGGCATTACTTGAATATCATTCTCAGAAAGCGCTGGAACATAGTAGGGAAAATGAAAAAGCAAGTGATCATCCATTTTAAAAACAGTTTTCAAAAGCATCAGTTCCGCGTCAGAAATAATTAGCGATAAATCGGAACGGTAAATCGCTGCCAACTCACGCTTGGCTATTTCACTATTGAGCAGCAAAGAATTTAAATCACCACCTGTTTTCAACACCTGCTGCCGCGACAAACGCAAGCAATGCAAGTCAATGGTTTCAATGATGCGCATTGCGTTTGGACAGGCCTGTGCCACGCGCCAGCCAAATTGCTCCTCCATCATAAAGCGATCAAAAAGCACAACATTTGGATTTAAGTTGGTAACAAAAACATCAAAGCTATCGCTGTTTAGTTCAATCTCAGCTTTCTCAATGCCTAATGCTAAAAGATCTGAAGAAAATTCCCCTTCGGCCGCAACACAAGCAAAAGTAATTCGCCAATTGCGTGATAAAAACAAATGAAGTAAATGCATCATACGGATG
This sequence comes from Flavobacteriales bacterium, assembly GCA_947444925.1. GTDB lineage: Bacteria > Bacteroidota > Bacteroidia > Flavobacteriales_C > JAHEZL01. The sequence continues at coordinate 11,672 of CANFBW010000026.1, forward strand.
CCTCCAGCAGAAGAATTGGGCTCGGGCCAAACCGCGCCAATGAAGAGCAAATGCTGCTTTACACTATCCATGTACCCGCTCCTGTGTGCCGTACGTTGAAATGATGGCCGCTTCTGCATCTAACCATTCTTTCCATCGCTTATTAACGTCGATGTCCTCCGCATATTTTCGCGCATAACCCAAAAACAAAGTGTAATGCCCTGCCTCGCTAATCATCAATTCGTTGTAAAACTTTGCCAACTCAGGATCTTTGATGTTTTCAGAAAGCACTTTGAAACGCTCACAGCTTCGCGCCTCTATCATCGCCGCAAAAAGCAAGCGGTTCACCAATTGGTCATTTCTGCTTCCGCCTTTCTTCATGAATTTATACAGCTCGTTGACATAGTCGTCTTTGCGCTCGCGACCCAGTTTTAAGCCGCGCGCTTTAATAATGTTGTGCACCATCTCAAAATGCTGTAACTCCTCTCTCGCAAGAACAAGTAAGTCGGTCACCAAGTCCGTTAACTCTGGATTGTATGTTATCAAAGTGATGGCATTGGTTGCAGCTTTCTGCTCGCACCAAGCATGATCGGTTAAGATCTCTTCAATATTGCTTTCTACAATATTTACCCAGCGGGGATCGGTTGGTAATTTTAAACCTAACATAGTGAATGGAATTGTGTAACAAAAATACGAAGTCTTTTAAAGATATCCTTAAAAAGCGGACGATTCCCCACCTTTTCCTGCATGCAATTATTTTTAAGTGCATGATACTGCAGAACAACTTCCTTATTAAGTGTGTCGGCTGGCAAATGCTTTAAGAGATCTTCCAACAAGCAACCAAAAGCCCTCACTTCAATCTTTTCAATTGCCATAGCGAGCGAAGGATTGTTGCGATCGTAAAACGATGCCGCTCCAAAATCCCCCAAAAGTGCATTGGCTTGCGCATCAATCAACACATTGTGGGCGTACAAATCGCCGTGCAAAATTCCTCGTTCGTGCAAATGCGCGCATACCGACGCTATGGCTGTAGAGATCTGCAATACTTCTTGCAAAGAAAAAATAGTATCGGCTGTAAAAACATCTCGCGTGCAAGTAATTAAACTGGGCGGTCCGCCTAAGTTTCGATAGTGCGAAGGAATCAATTCAAAAACCAAAGCTTGTTTTTGTTCAGGATGTCGCACTATACGCCCCAATGTGGCGACTAAATTCTCATGTAATCCAGCAGCTACACAGGCATTCATTTCGTCCTGCGGCAATCCGTCGCTGGTCACTGCGCCCTTAAAAACTTTAACAGCAACGTCTTTAGCTTTGGAGACCCATTGAGCGCGAGAAATAAAACCCGATGCACCCTCCCCCAACAATTCTTGTACTTCAAATTCAGTCCACTCTATTTCATCTAAATCTTCAGACAAGTCAATACTGTAGCTGCATGGGTTTCCGCCAAAGGCCAACCATGACAATCGCGGCAAAGCAAAAAGCCATTCGGGAAGTTGCGTAAGTTTATTTGCTGAAATTCGCAACAACTCCAAATTGATGCAGTTAGCCATTTCAGGTGGCAATGTTTCTATTTGATTTCCTGCAAGTGCACATTTCTGAAGCAAAGTGCAAGAACCAATGCTGGCAGGCAATTTCGTTATTTTATTGTTTGTAAGAACAAGCCAACGCAAATTCGGAGGAAAAGCATTTTCAGGGATATTGTCAATTTTATTAAACTTTAACCCCACCATAGTCAATGCCTCACACAACGATAGTATCGCAGGAAAAACCGTGAATTCGTTGCCTTCCAAAAATAAGATACGTAGTTTTTTTAACCGCCATAAATCATCCGGCAGCTTTGACAAGTGATTTCCAGACAAATCGAGAACCTCCAAAGTATCATCCAAAGTGAAAATTTCTTCGGGAAAAAATTTAAGTCCGCATGAAAGCTTCAATTTTGATATTCCCTTTAGTGCTCCCGACTGAAGCTCCTGAAATGTGTGCATATGATTAGTTCTTCGCGCAAGTTAATGAAATGCACTTCAATATTTTTTATCTTGTAAAAAAATTGATTTTATGATCACAAAAGCAAACTTGAAATTTCTTAAAGACCTTAGTAAGAATAACAATAGAGAGTGGTTTACAGAAAATAAGAAGATATACGAATCCCAACTAGAAAACACTGTTGATTTCGCAACAGAATTGCTCGAATTGATGCAAAAGCACGATCACATTGAAAATGCATCGGGTAAAAAAGTACTGATGCGCATCTATCGAGATGTGCGTTTTTCAAAAGACAAATCTCCATATAAAAGTCATTGGGGTGGCGGTTTTCAGCGTGCAACAAAACAATTGCGCGGCGGCTACTATTTTCACATCGAACCAGGTCAATCCTTCGTGGGTGGCGGATTTTGGGGACCAGAACCCTCCGATTTAAAGTTAATTAGAGCGGCCATTGCTGCGGATGAAAAAGGACTTCGAAAAATATTGAACAGCAAGAGCTTTGTATCATTTTTTGGCGATCAAGGACTGCATGGCGAAAAATTAAAAACCGTACCGAAAGGTTTTGAAAAAGACGATTCAGCGCTGGATTTACTGCAATTGAAACAGTTTTTAATTCGCCACGATTTTAGTGATACCGACGTCATGAGCGCTGATTTTGCAAAAAAGATGAACGAAGCTTTTAAAGCCATGCGCCCATTTTTAGACTGGATGACTTACGCTGTGACGCATGACAGCAATGGAGTTCCGTTGAAATAATAACTAAGAAAAGATAATTTACTTTTCCATCTACACGCTTCCGCGCGAACAAGATATCACCCGACTCTCCTCTGAGAGGATATAAAAAAAGCGACATAGAGTCGCTTTTTTTATATCCTATATTTTTAAATTACGCCAACACCTTAGCCAACTCTTCAGCCATTGCCTTACCAATTTCTGCAGGAGAATCAACAACTCTGATGCCGCATGATCTCAAAATTCTTTTCTTCGCTTCTGCTGTGTCGTCTTCTCCGCCAACAATCGCACCTGCGTGACCCATTGTTCTTCCTACTGGAGCAGTTACACCCGCAATAAAACCAACCACCGGTTTTGTGCCATTTTCTTTAACCCATTGAGCGGCTAAGGCTTCAAGATTACCACCTATTTCACCGATCAAAACAATACCTTGCGTCTCATCATCAGCCATTAATAATTTAACAGCGTCTCTTGTTGTAGTTCCAATGATTGGATCTCCACCAATTCCGATCGCTGTAGTAATACCCAACCCAGCTTTCACTATTTGATCAGCAGCTTCGTAAGTCAATGTTCCTGATTTAGAAACAATACCTACATTTCCTTTTTTAAAGATAAAACCTGGCATGATACCTACTTTCGCTTCTCCTGCGGTGATAACACCTGGACAGTTTGGACCAATTAAAGTACAAGATCTGTCTTTAATGTAATCTTTCACTTTCACCATGTCACCAACAGGAATACCTTCCGTAATCGTTACAATCACTTTAATACCGGCTTCAGCCGCTTCCATAATCGCGTCAGCCGCAAATGCAGGTGGAACAAAAATAATGGTAACATCGGCTCCTGTTTCTTTAACCGCATCAGCAACAGTATTAAAAACAGGACGATCAAGATGTTTTTGACCACCTTTTCCTGGAGTAACGCCTCCAACCACATTGGTTCCGTATTCAATCATTTGGCCCGCGTGGAAAGTTCCTTCGCTTCCTGTGAATCCCTGAACTATTACTTTTGAGTTTTTGTTTACTAATACTGACATATCCGTTTGTTTTAAAATTCTATATTATTTGCAATTCTTTTTCAATTTTGTGCTTACATAAATATTCACCTCGGGCCAAGTTACCGATTTACCATCAGAACCTTTGTGTAAATCTTTACAAGTATAATTTAATGAAGCCAAAGCCTTTTGCGCTTTGTAGTAATTCAAATCAATCGATCCCTTAATTTCAACAGTAGACTCTACTAAGTTAAATTGAAGTCTTTCCATATTTTCAATGCCGTTCATCTTTAAATTGATGAAAAATTCTCCATTTTGCTTTAAACCATCCCACTTCACCTTAACCACTTTACCAACGATGAATAAGGTACTGTCCATTTTTCCAAAAAAAGCAGACTTGATATTCAAATCCCTACCTTGATCTTTCGTATCCAAACTTGCAACATCAATTTTAAATTGAGCACCTTCAAAAAGAGTATAGTAATACTCTTCAGCTACCTCTTTCGTACTGTCTATAGTAAACTTCAAAAAACTACCCTTCACCTCTTTCTTCTCCGTAAACTTAAAAGCCCCAAAACCAACTTCCGTTGCGGAGGAATCATAAGAATAAGTACACACTTGGGGAGCAATGGAATCTTGTTTAGGTGCTTCTGCTGAAGAAGTCGATTCATTCCCGCCGCAGGAAGCGAGCGCAACAATTGACAATAGAGCAAATATAATTTTCTTCATAAATTTCGAGAAAAGACAAAACTAATAAAATAATGTCTCTCGCTGCGCTTTTTATTTAACTTTACTTTCATGTTGAAAGTCGCCCCTATCTTTTTTGTGCTAACAGCCCTTCAACTCCTCTCCTGCAAGCAAGAAGCTCCACAACCTAGCTACATTAAAATCGACAGTATTTCTATGTCGTCAAAACACAACAGCCAAGGTTCAGCGAGCGCAAAGATCTCAGACGCTTGGATTTACATTAACGATCAACTCATAGGCGCCTACGAACTGCCTTGCGAAGTGCCTGTGAGCGCCAGTGGATCCACCAAAATATCAATCGTGCCAGGCATCAAAAACACGGGGCAATCTGGAGACCGTCAAAAATATATTTTCTACAATAGATTCGACAGCACCATAATTTTTAATGGAGGAAGCAACACGCTTCTCCCACATGTAAGCTATATTGACTCCGCATCGTTTTTATGGGTTTATGACTTCGAAGGCAACAATCTTCCTTTGCTTCGCGATACAGACTCCGACACCACTTTACAATGGTTAAAAAACAACGAAAATGCTTTTGAGGGAAATGCCTTTGGAGAAGTAACAGTTGACAGCGCTCACCCCAAAGCCATCATCAACAGCAATCTAAATTTAAATATTCCAGCAGCCACAAAAGCAACCTATTTAGAACTCAATTACGCCTGTAGCGCCAACACAGAAGTAGGCGTAATAACCTATGCATCAAACATTAAAAGCACAACATCTATTGTAACACTTAAGTCTACTGATCTAAAATGGAACAAGATATATATTGACTTTAGCAACGCACTAGGAAACTATGCTGCACAAGGAATATTTGAAATTTACTTTCAAATTGACCATCTTAGCAATAAGGAATCGAAACTACGCTTAGACAACATAAAGATCATCAGCCAGAAATGAATTCAAAAAAGCAAGTACTCAAGTACATCATTTGCGACTGGCTCATGGCAACCATTGCTTGGGGTACATTTTTCATATACCGGAAAGGCAAGCTCGACCAAAGCGACTTCATACTTAAAGAAATTTTACACGACCCAAAACTGCACGCAGGACTTTTAGCCATTCCATTTTTTTGGTTTTGCCTCTATCTGCTTCAAGGACAATACAGTAACGTCTTCAGAAAATCACGACTCAAAGAAACAGGACAAACATTCCTCATCACCTTTTTTGGCGTTATCGCCATCTTCTTCACCTTACTGCTTAACGATTATCGCCCCTCGTACAACACCTACTACAAATCCATATCAACATTATTCTTAATACACTTTACACTCACAGCATTAAGCAGATTCACAATTACCTCGCGCCTTGCTTATAAAATTCACAATCGAATCATTGGATTCAACACCCTTATCATCGGTAGTGACAAAAAAGCAGTACAGATCTACAACGAACTAGAAAAAATGCCCAAATCAATGGGCCACAAAATACTTGGATTCATCACTACTAATGAGGACGAGAAAAACCCTCCTTTACTAAAGCTCATACCACACTTAGGCCACAGCATAGATCTTAGAAAAATCATTACCGACCTCAAAATCGAAGAAGTCATCATTGCCATAGAAAGCAATGAACAAGAAAAAACAAAAAGCCTAATCGCCGAACTTGAAAACAGCAACATTTGCATCAAAACAATTCCCGATGTACGCGACATACTTCTCGGCTCAGTAAAAATGAACTCCATATTAGGCGCAGCCCTAATAGAACTATCTTCTGACGCAATGCCTGAATGGCAAAAAAGCACGAAGCGTCTTTTTGACCTATGCTTCTCCTCCCTAGTGCTTTTACTCGGTCTTCCCTTATACATAGGCATTGCGATCGCAGTACGCCTGGGATCAAAGGGTCCCATCTTCTTCACACAAGAACGCATTGGCCTCCACGGAAAACCCTTTCAAATCATTAAGTTCAGAACCATGATTGTCGACGCCGAAAAGAACGGTCCCGCCCTATCAAAAAGCAATGACCCCCGCATCACAAAAACCGGACTCTTCCTGCGTAAGTCACGCCTAGATGAATTTCCGCAATTTTGGAACGTACTCAGAGGAGACATGTCGGTAGTAGGACCACGACCGGAACGCAAATTCTTTATTGATCAAATCACACAAAAAGCACCGCACTACCATCACCTTCAAAGAGTTAAACCAGGCATCACATCATGGGGACAAGTGAAATACGGCTATGCCGAGAACGTCGACCAAATGATAGACCGACTTAAGTTTGACTTGATTTACATGGAAAATAGATCCCTTTTGGTTGATTTCAAAATCATTATCCACACCGTACTGATTGTAATTCAAAGCCGAGGAAAATAGCCCTTAAGAAGCAACCACGACCCACAAGGACCTCTCACACACCTTAACTTCAAAAGCATTAGGCAACACTAATGACTCACCGTCAACGTGCGCCAACGCATTTTCAACTTGAACCGAAATCGCTTTCACTGAGAACGAATTGTAATACCGATCGTTTTTCAATGTACCACGAAACAATCGATAAGCATATATTGGCAACAAATAAAAAGGCAACTTCTTAATACTAACTACTTCAAGAAAACCATCATCAATTACCGACTTAGGAGAAATCACAGTTCCATTTCCATATTGAGAAGAATTCAAAAAAGAAAAAACAAAATACTGTGAACCAGTATTTTGACCTGAATTACTTAAATTAAAAATTTTAGGTTCATATGAAAAATAATACCTAATAAAAAGGGCCGCATATGTCAAAAAACCACGCCTTTTAACAGTAGAAAAACGAGAAGCGATAAGCGCGTCAAAACCAAGTCCAGCGGCCCCCACAAAAAATCGACCAGCGATTGTCCCTGTATCCACCAAACACACCTTTCCATCATTCAACAAACGCAAAGCCTCGTCAATACCACGAGGGATCTTCAAATGCCTTGCCAGTCCATTGCCTGATCCACACGGAATCACAGCCATTGACACAGAAGTATTAAACAGCGATTTCGCAACTTCGTTTACAGTACCATCTCCACCCACCGCAACAACAATATCAACGCCATCTAAAACCGCTTGTCGAGCCAAAATTTCAGCATGCCCAACAAACTCCGTAAACTTAAACTTTAAATTAAATCTATTTAGATCAAGTAACTGATTTGCTTTAATTTGAATATCACTTTTTTCATGAATTCCAGAGATAGGATTCACAACAAACAAGACCTCTTTTCGTTTTGTTTCAACAATCATTTTTTGAGCAACGAATTGTAAACATCGAGATACATGGGAAGTATATTTTCCATAGAAAAAAGAGCCGCTCGTTTCCTTGACTCCTCACTCATTTGTTGCAGTAAATTTTCATCAGTCAAAATACGAATAGAAAATTCAGCCATTGCATCCACATCACCTACGTTAGCCAAGTACCCAGTTTCACCATGAATATTCACTTCAGGAATACCACCCGTATTTGATGAAACAACAGGCGTGCCTGCAGCCATCGACTCTAATGCAGCCAAACCAAAAGACTCATGCTCACTGGGCAATAAAAACAAATCAGCAGCACAAAGAATATCCTCCACGTTTTTTAATTTCCCCACAAAACGAACATCGTCATAAACACCCAACTGACGGCACAACTGCTCTGTAGCATAACGCTCCGGCCCATCACCCACTAAAATCAACTTCGATTTAACCTTTGTACGCACCTTCTGGAAAATCTTTACCACATCATCAACCCTTTTTACTTTGCGGAAATTTGAAATGTGAATCAATATTTTTTCTTCTTTGCTAGCAAAATTCAATCGCGCACAGCCGTTCTCAGAAGGTTTGTATTTTTCGAGATTCACAAAATTAGGAATCACCTTTATGTCTTTTTTGGTTCTAAAGTGCTTGTAGGTATCCGCTTTCAAACTTTCTGACACCGCCGTCACCACATCGGAATGCGTAATCGAAAAGCTAATAACAGGCTCGAACGAAGGATCCTTCCCAACCAAAGTTATATCAGTTCCATGCAAAGTCGTAATCACAGGCAAATCAATGCCTTCCTCTTTCAAAATCTGCTTGGCCATGAATGCAGCCGAAGCATGAGGTATCGCGTAATGCACATGCAATAAATCCAACCCCTCGTGCTTAGCAACATCCACCATCTTACTCGTTAACACCACCTCATAGGGCTCATACTGAAACAAAGCGTATTCAGACACCAATACTTCATGAAAGACAATATTGGCATTAAACTCATCAAGACGAACAGGCTGGCTGTAAGTAATGAAATGTATCATGTGCCCCTGAGCTGCCAAGGCTTTACCCAACTCTGTAGCAACAACACCACTTCCCCCAAATGTGGGATAACAAACAATTCCTATTTTCATACGCCAAAGCTAAGCATTAACAGAAGGCAGCGCGCAACAGCGCTCCTTACAATTTCAATAATTTATGATTTAAAAACTAACGAATCCCCTGTTGATTCAACTTCTGAGTATACATTCGCGCATTTCGCAAATGCTCAGGATAAGAGTTTGCGAAATTATGTCCAAAAGAACCATCTCCCGAAGCACACATGTAAAAATAATTGTGTTGAGCCCGGTTCAAAACTGCATCTACCACATCTTTTCTCGCCAAATAAATTGGCCCCGGAGGCAAGCCCGTATGGCGATAGGTATTGTAAGGAGAATCAATCTCCAAATGCACGCGATACACCCGATTCATAGCAAAATCACCGTGAGCATAAACCACCGTAGGATCAGATTGCAAAGGCATACCCACATTCAATCGATTCAAATACAAACCCGCAATAACAGGCCATTCCGACGTCAATTTACTTTGTTCCGCTTGCACAATAGAAGCCAATATCACCACCTGAGCCTGAGTTAAATTTAGTTTTTCAGCCTTTGCTTTGCGCTCCGGCGTCCAGAATTTTTTAAACTCTTTCGCCATGCGTTTTACAAACTGATCAGCATCTGTATTCCAATACATTTCATACTTATTGGGCAAAAAAAGAACCAAAGCATTCTCGGCATTCAAACCATACTGATTCATGTATTTAGTATCGTTAAGCAAATCCAATATACTTTCCTTACTCGCCTCAATTTGCTTGGCAACACGATCAGCCAACTCGTCTTTGGTGCGAATAGAATGAAAATCAACATTTACGACGTCAATTTGTGCCGAACGAAAATAATTGATCAACTGATTGTAAGTCATTCCCTGTTTAATGGTATAGCGACCTTCAAAAACATGGGTGGGTAATTTTTTGATATCAGCCATCTTTTGAAACCAAAAGAGAGAGCCAATCAACTTCTTTTCCTGCAATTGCTGCATGAGTTGCTCATAGCCATCGCCTTTTTTAATATAAATTTTAACTTCCGCCGAATCGAGTTGTATTTTTTGATTTACAACTCCCACCCAAAAATAAATTCCGAAAGCAGCCAGCAACAATACAAGCACTGCCAATATTTTAAATCCTTTGCCCATTTTATTATTTTAATTCAAAATTAGGGTTTATCAACTGAAACATCAACTCATCCTTCCATCCCCGAGGCGTTTTAACCCAAGCCTTCTTAGTGCCAACGAGCTGAAAACCAGATTTTTCAAAAAGAGCCCTACTTGCTACGTTATCAGCTCCAACACTGCAATACAATTGCTTTAACTGCAAATGAGAAAAACTATATTCCACCAACAAGGATAGCGCCTCAAACGCATAACCTTTCCCACGCTCCTGCTCACTGGCAATTAAAATCCCCACGCCAGCACGCTGATGAAAAGGATCAAAATCAAATAAATCAATGAGACCAATGGCTTTACGATCAGACTTGCGATCCACCACCAAACGCAATTGCTTTGCCTCATAGATGTCAAGCGTCGCATTTTCCAAATACTTAGCAAGCACATGCTTCGAAAACGGCTGCAATGTAGTGCTTAAAGACCAGTAGCGAACATCATTTTCCCAATCAAACAACACCGCTATATCCAGTGGCTCCAAAGCCCTCAAGGCAATATGATCTGACTGTAAAATCATGCTCTTTTCAGTTCATATGAAGAATAGATACACTCATTGACTTCAAACACAGAATACCTATCCATCAGCAACACATCGCCATGTAAGTCCGCAGCAAGGTGCAAGTGAAATACATCTTCCACCAATTCCTTATCAGACAGTCGCGGCAGCAAATCAAATATGAGCTGCACACCAGAAGCATCCGTTTCATATATTTTTTTACAAAAATCCTTTATAGGAGTGAGGCAAGTCGCCACACCAACATCAACTCTCGGATATGCAGATGTGATCATTCTAATTTTATGCAACAAATCCTCTTGCGTTACCAGGGGCGGTAACTTTAGTTTCACAAACAATGTTTTCACTTTTTTGTACTTAAGGAAACGCAAATTTTGCTCCATATTGCCATCCAAAACAGGTCCTTTGGTACTCAAGGAAAACACCTTGCCATTGATACTCAAAACCAAATGCGGCGGTATAGTAGTTGCATTAACAATATGCAAATAGATCCCGAAGTTTAAGAGTTCATCGTTAGGCAAAGGTTTTATATTGGCTATTTCAAAAGTTGACATCAATCTCTCCTTTAAATACAAATTTAGCAGGCCCCTCTAAACAAACAGATGCGTAAACCCCTCCTTTTTTCACAAAACCCACTTTCAAATCACCTCCCATTGCCTTTACAGCAAAGGAATGTTCCGTAATTCTACCCGACTGAAAAGCCGCGATAACTGCAGCAGTAACTCCAGTACCACAAGCCAGTGTCTCATCTTCCACACCACGCTCATAAGTACGAATATGCAACGCATCATCTAACACCTCCACAAAATTGACATTGGTCCCTTTTGCCTTGAAGCGCTCGTTGTAGCGTATTTTTTTCGCTTCATCAACCACTGGATAATCCTGTAAATTCGTCACAAACTTAACGTAATGCGGTGAACCGGTATTTAGATAAAGGTAATCTTCACCTTCTTCGACCTCAACTACATCAATCATTCCCAAACGAACCCAATACTCATCTCCATTCAACACTAAATCAGCACTGTGGTCGCCATCAACCGCTAAAAAAAAGTACTGTTCTCTTTTCAACCCAATAATATCTGCAAAAGCAGCGATGCAGCGACCGCCATTTCCGCACATTGAACTTTCATTGCCATCGGAATTGTAATAAATCATTTGAAAATCATAACCCACACGATTGCGCAACAACATTAATCCATCTGCCCCAATACCAAATCTGCGGTCACACAAAAATTTCACCAACACACTATTAGTCAAGTCAAAGCGCTCTTCTCGATCATCAATCAATATAAAATCATTACCAGCACCTTGCAACTTTTGAAATTTCAACAACGACATTTCTTATAATTTTGTGCAGCAAAGTTAAAATATTTTAACACATCAGACATACCCAAAAAAAAAACTTCATCGTTATATTTGCTTTAACTCTTAAATTCCGCAATCATGAAAAAAAACCTCAGCGCCTTATTCTTCGCCCTCACTGGAGGACTAATAGCAGCCGGAGCCGCCTTGCATTTTAGCAAAAATGAAAGCAGCAGTTTCCAATCAGAAGAAACGCCATTACACTTCGTGAGCTCGCCCATGAATGAAGGCGTACTCAGCGATTTCACTCAAGCAGCAGAAGCCACACTAAACTCAGTCGTGCATATTAAAACTGTATCTCGTCAAGAAAACCAAAGCATCGATCCCTTTCAAGGATTTTTATTCGGAAACCCATATCAACAAAGAGCACCGCAAGAAGTTAGCGCCTCAGGATCAGGCGTGATCATCTCTAGCGACGGATACATAGCCACAAACAATCACGTTGTCAATGGCGCCAGCGAAATTGAAATTACATTAAACGACAACAGCTCATACAAAGCAACCGTCATTGGCGTTGACCCAACTACCGACCTCGCCTTAATCAAAGTAGACGCCGACAACTTGACACCTATTTATTACGGGAATTCAGACGAGGTTAAGGTCGGGCAATGGGTAGCCGCAGTAGGCAACCCTTTCAACCTCACATCAACAGTTACAGCAGGAATTGTCAGCGCGAAGGGCCGAAACATTCATATTTTACAGGACCAATATGCCATTGAATCTTTTATTCAAACAGATGCAGCGGTAAACCCTGGAAACAGCGGCGGTGCGCTCGTAAACACAAAAGGCGAACTCATAGGAATAAACACAGCTATTGCGTCTAACACCGGATCATACACCGGATATGCTTTTGCCATACCGTCCAATATGGTAAAAAAAATAACGAGCGATCTATTGAAGTTTGGTAAAGTGCAGCGCGCAATGCTTGGCGTACAAATAAGAGACATCGACCAAAAACTGTCGGAAGAGAAAAATCTTAAAGGCATCCAAGGCGTTTACATCAGCGAGGCTTTCGACAAAAGTTCCGCCAAGGAAGCCGGACTCGTTAGCGGTGATGTGATAACAAAAATTGGCTTAGTTAAAATCACTAAAGGATCTGAACTTCAAGAACAAATCAGCCAATTTCGCCCAGGCGACAAAATCAGCATCTCCTACATGCGAAATGGATCTGAAAAAACAGCAGATGTAATTTTAAAAAACACCAACGGAACCACTTCTATTGTTGAGAAAGACGCCATTGCCCTAGGTGCTAAATTTGAACAAGCATCAAAAGAAGAATTACAAAAACTGCGCATAGAAAACGGCGTAAAGATATCCACATTAGAAGAAGGCAAACTCAAAGCACAAGGAATCAAACAGGGCTTTATTATCACATCCATCGACAACGAAGCCGTGCGCAGTCCAGAAGAGCTCAGCGCCAAATTGAAAAATAAAAAAGGAGGCATTTTACTAGAAGGAGTATACCCAAATGGCATGAAAGCGTACTACGGTTTTGGTCTGTAAAATACTGCTTTACCACAACAAAACATATTTCGTTAAAGAAAACGAAATATGTTTTGTTTTTACCACCTATTTTTAAACAATTTACAAAGATCACAAGCAGGCAAAAATCCTTGTCACAACAAAGGACACAGCAGCAAAAATAATCACAAAACAAGCGCCGAACCTTTTTTACACATAAAATTGCGGATAACTTTTTCTTACAACACACTTCCCCTTGCCTTAATTCCCTAAATTTGGCACATTCAAAAGAAGCATGTTTTTTAAGAAAAAAATAGAACCCATCATAGAGGAGCCTGAAACAGGGAACACTCTAAAAAAAGGAAAGCAAAAGGACGCCGAAAAAGAAGGCAAACCTAAAAGCGGCGCTACCATAAAAAGCAGTCTGCCTGAAGAAGCAACTACTGAAAGCAAACCAAATGCATTTGTGGAATTTCTAAAAAGAGAAAAAACAAAAAACATCGTCGGATTAACCTTTTTATTGAGTTCGCTTTATCTTTTCATCGCTTTTACGTCCTACCTCTTTACTTGGCAAGAAGACCAAGATAAGGTGATTGGCTCATGGTGGACTTTACTTAGCGACAGCAGCATAGTTGTAAACAATTGGTTAGGTAAGTTGGGCGCAATTGTTTCTCACGTATTTTTCTACCGATGGTTTGGCGTGGTCTCCTTTGTTTTTGCTTTTTTACTTGCCCTGTATGGGATTCGATTGTTTTTCAAAAAAAACATATTCCCCCTCAAAAGAACGACCACTATTGGAATGATTGCTTTTGTTTGGACTTCCATTGCATTAGGATTCGCTTTTCAAACATCGCATTTCGCTCCTGGAGGTGCTTTTGGCTATCAAAGCACTTTATGGCTGCAAGGAATTTTAGGCAAGTCGGGAACTGGATTTTTGATTCTATTCTTTTTATTAGCCATTCTCGTGCTAAACTTCAACTTTAGCATGAATCAAGTTTACGCCCATTTAAAAAAAGAAGATACTATTGACACTGAACCTTTGGCAGAATCACCTATTGTTGAAGCAAAAAAAGAAATACTTCCAGAAGTAGAATTCATCGCAGAAACTCCCATCTTTATTCCACCCGACTTAAGGGAGGTAAAAAAAGAAGTGCCACCCACTCCACCCGCTCCTGTTGTGATAGAAGTAGAACCGGTATTTGAAGACAATGATGTATTTGCCAGCATTGAAAAAACAGGTGAAGTTGAATTCAAGGTTGAAACACCACGAGTTCAAGAAGAAATTCTATCACAAGAAGAAATCAACAGCATGGTTCAGAAGTACGGCGAATACGATCCTACTTTAGATCTTAGCTCCTACACTTTCCCCGGAATTGATCTGCTAAAGGATTATGGAGACAGAGGAAACACCGTAGAACAAGAAGAATTAGAATCCAACAAAAACAGAATTGTTGCCACATTAAAAAACTACAATATTGAGATTTCTCAAATCAAGGCAGCCATCGGACCAACTGTTACCTTGTACGAAATCATACCTGCTCCGGGGGTTAGAATATCTAAAATCAAAAATCTCGAAGACGATATTGCATTAAGCTTATCGGCATTCGGCATTCGCATCATTGCGCCAATTCCGGGAAAAGGAACCATAGGCATCGAGGTTCCCAATCAAAAACCCGACGTGGTGTCAATGCGCACAGTTATTGCCTCTAAAGTATTTCAAGATTCAAGTATGGAATTGCCCATCGTTTTAGGCAAAACAATATCAAATGAAATTTTCGTCACCGACTTAGCAAAAATGCCACATTTATTAATGGCTGGTGCAACGGGACAAGGAAAATCTGTTGGATTAAATGCTATTTTGGTTTCTTTATTGTACAAAAAACATCCTTCACAACTGAAACTGGTGTTGGTTGACCCTAAAAAGGTGGAGCTTACTTTATACAACAAACTGGTGCGTCACTTTTTAGCCAAATTGCCCGATGGCGAAGAAGCAATTATCACCGACACTAAAAAAGTGGTGAACACTGTGAATTCGTTGTGCATTGAAATGGATACGCGCTACGAACTTCTTAAAATAGCGCAATGCCGAAATATAAAGGAGTACAACACCAAATTTGTTGCCCGCAAACTGAATCCCGAAAATGGACACAAATATTTGCCTTACATTGTTTTAGTCATCGACGAGTTCGCCGATTTAATCATGACTGCCGGTAAAGAAATTGAAACACCAATCGCTCGTTTGGCGCAATTGGCCAGAGCCATAGGAATTCACTTGATTGTAGCGACGCAGCGTCCGTCAGTAAACATTATTACGGGAACCATTAAAGCAAATTTCCCGGCGCGAATTGCTTTTAAAGTCACGTCTAAAATCGACTCTCGTACCATCCTCGATGCAGGTGGCGCTGATCAATTGATCGGACGTGGTGACATGCTTTTGTCGACAGGCAATGAACTACTGCGTATACAATGTGCTTTTGTTGACACTCCTGAAGTCGAAGATATTTGCGATTTTATTGGTGAGCAAAGAGGTTATGCAACCGCGTTCTTACTCCCTGAGTACAATGACCCTGACGCATCTAGCGGTCACGAAGACCTCAATCCTGACGACCGCGACGCCTTGTTCAATGAAGCCGCACGCTTAGTAGTAACGCACCAGCAAGGTTCAGCCTCATTACTGCAACGTCGATTGAAATTAGGATACAACAGAGCGGGACGAATTGTTGACCAACTTGAAGCAGCTGGAATTATCGGTCCTTTTGAAGGATCAAAAGCACGACAAGTTTTATATCCCGACGAACACAGTTTGGACCAATTTTTGAATGCCAACAAAAACAACAACAACGAAGCATCTCCATTTTAATATAATTATGATGAAAAAATTTCTAATCGCCCTAATCGCCCTTCCGTTCACACTCCTAGCTCAGCAGGATGCTCAAGCAACAAAAATACTTGACGCACTGAGTGCCAAGCACAAAGCATACAAAACTGTGGCGGTAGATTTCGATTTATTGAATGATGATGTCACAAACAATGTGCACGACAAAAAAAGCGGAACCGTCAAAATGAAAGGCGACAAGTATATTCTTAATCTTTTTGGGGTTATCAAAAAGTGCAATGGCAAAAACGTTTGGTCAATAAAAAAGGACGACAAGCAGGTTGATAAAGATGTTTTTAACGACAAAAGCAACGGCGGCTTGAAGATCAACGAAATTTTCACCATCTATAAAAAAGGATACAAGTACAAATACATGGGCGAAAAAACACTTGCTGGAAAAGTCTACCTCAGCATCGATTTGTATCCCGAGCAAGGCAACAGCAGTCAATACAAAAGAATTACTTTGTTCATTGACAAAAAAAGCAAGGAGTTGTATAAATTAGAATTTGCTGAAAAAAGATCTTCACGTATTACTTCAATCGTTGTTAAGAAACTTACCCCAAATGCTAATTTTGCCGATACTGATTTTGAGTATTTAGAAAAGCGCGATTGTCCGACGTGCGAACTCAATGATGTAACTAACGCAGAGTAAAATCGTATTCATCGACAAATATCTTATATTTGTCGAAAATGAACCAAGCTTTAAAACAAATACTGATCCTTTCTTTGTTTGTATTGACAGTACACACAAGGGTCAATGCAGCAATGCTTGCGCTAGATGGTCAATGGCTTGACGAAGACAACCTTATTACTTCCATTGTACAAAGCAACGATAAAATTGTAATCAACAACAAATCTGGCGATACTTCCACCGAAATGAACGGCGTTGTAAGCGGAAATACTATTATTGTTAAAATTGATCAACAAAGTTTAACTGGCGAAATTTCAGAAGACAACTTAATCATCACCTGGAAAAATGGAAGCAAGTGGTTTAGAGACCTCTCAGGTGTATGGGAAAATCAAATTGGCCTGTGTTTGAATATTGAACAAATAGGGAGTTTTGTTAGAATCAAAGACTACAAAGGCCAAGTGGAATCAGTAGGTTTTATAAAAGACGACGGCATTGTGGTTATCGCGAAGAAAGACAAAAAAACTTCAGCGGGTGAACTGATTGAATCGAATGGAATTTCATGGGGAGACGGATCTTCTTGGAAAAAGAAAGACTAAAAAAAAAATGCAAAAAAAAACCGTCTCAACAATTGAGACGGTTTTTTTTTGCATTTCTATTAATGATGGTGGCCACCTGGTCCGTGAACATGACCATGCGCCAACTCTTCAGAAGTAGCTTCACGCACCTCGTCTACAACAATGTCAAAGTGCAAAGTAACACCAGCCAATGGATGATTTCCGTCTATTTTAACCTGATCTCCAGCAATTTCAATAACAGTCACCACCACTTGTCCAGCTGGACCATCAGCATGAAACTGCATCCCTACTTCCACTTTATTAGTTCCAAAAGCAGAAAGAGGCACTGATTGCACCAAATTCTCGTCGGCCATACCATATCCTTTCTCAGCGGGAACCGCTACAGAAAACTTATCTCCTTTGGCTTTGTTCTCTAATTCGTCTTCGAGTCCAATCACCAAATTTCCATGTCCGTGTAAATAATACAAGCTATCTTTTCCAACGCTTGAATCTAAAACCTCACCTGCATCATTTTTCAATGTGTATGTGATTGCTGCAACTGAATCCTTTTTAATTTTCATTTTCAATAATTTAGGCGTCAAAGGTAGGTTTTTACCTCATGTTCTGAAAATAAAATATCTTTTATCTGTACCTTTCATTGCATAAACAAAAACAAATGGCGCACTTTCAACCTTTTAAAGGTTATTATCCTACTCCCGAAAAGGCTGGCGACATCGCTATCGATTCTTATGACAATTACTCGAAGGAGGACATCCGAGAAACTTTACAAAACAATAATTTATCCTTCCTAAATATAATTCAAAAAGAAGCCGACACTCATTTGGCTGATTTTTATATAATGGTGCGCCATCGACTGCAACGATTCATCAGCGCAGAAATACTATTGAGGTCGACAAAAGACAGCTATTACATTTATAAAAAGACAACAGCAGCACGCACTTATATTGGTATTATTGGCCTCAGCGATGTAAGAGACTTGACCTCCGGCCTCATAAAACTGCACGAACAAACCTTTACAAAACGTGTTCATGTGCTAAGTAAATACTTAAAAGAAGTTCAATTGAATTCTGAACCAGTTGCTTTGGTTTACGAAAAACGTGCGAAGCTCTCTTTTTTCATTAGCAATCATGCCAACACTCATTTGCCTATATTGAGCTTTAATGACGAAAACAAACATGAATTATGGAGCATTGACAAACCAATGGATACTTCATTTGTAAACGAGGAAATAAATAATATAAACTATCTATTGGTCGCTGATGGACACCACCGCATCATGAGTTCTTTGCAGCATTTTCAAGACAATCCTCAATCGCCCTACTTCCTCAGCATTCTATTTGACAACGAGAACATAAGTATTGAACCTTACCAAAAAGACGGTAAAAAATTTACTTTTGAGGAAATAAAAACGATCACCAGTCAAGATGAATTATTACCTCCGAAATCCACTTGGATACTTCCAAAAGTAAAAACTGGGTTGGTGGTATTTGATTTGAAATGAACTTACTTTGACAAACTGCTAAGATCTTTAATCCAAGCATCCAGCAAGACCAATTCCGCACTTCCAATAACTTCTATTTCAACTAAACATTGGTAACAAGAGACAAGATTCTCAAAAATATTTTCCTTACCAACTTTCAATTTCAATTCGCCCAACTCCTTACAAATCTTGCTATTATTAATGTATCCGGGAATCTCATCTTCAAAATCCTTCATTAAATTGTGCTCATTCCTTTCTTGCCAAACCGTTGGTTCATGAAACAATATGCTCCACCCACATTCCCAAGCAATGCGTTGCGCAACATAACTTCTCCAAATATCTGTCATTCTGAAACTACAATAAGACGGCAAATACATCAGAGGAAAAGCCTCTTTAAACCAATGCGTATTTTGACTATTGAACGGACTCCAAGCGTTGGCACTCAATATCAAACGGTTTTTCAACTCAAAGTTTACTGGCAAGGGATGCGTCAATCGATACAATGCATCTACATCTGGATTTTCATCAGCCAAACCCTGTTGGATAGGACATTCAAGTACTTCAAGCCCCAGTGAAGATAAAACAAGCGGTTTATCTTTCACATTTTCTATAGGAAAGCCTCGTGGCCATATTATTGTTTTCGTGAAATAAGCATACACATTCACCCAACCTGAATTCTTGAAACTATGGCCTTTTGCACTGCGATTTTTCGATACCCAAAACGTTGACTTAGGAATATTATCATCATCTGTTTCAATAATTTCATCTGCACCATCCTTAATCGCAAGCAAATACCCCATATTTTTACGTGAATAATGTTTTATTGGAGCGAGAGCAGCCAGTTTAAAAGAAAGTTGTTGCTGTTTTTCTATACTCCAAAAACTACACCCAGCAAGTTCAAATTCTTTGGGTGAATTTGTATCGCCAATTAAAATAAAAGGCACATTTCTTTGGACGCATTCTCTTGCAAACAATGCCAAAACTGGATGCTTGTCATTTGCAATAGATGTTATTACCAATGTTTTTTTTGACATGCACTAAATTTTTGGCGAGTGTCCACGCAACCTCATAATGAAATAGTAAAACAAAGTCTGGTAGGCATTTTTAATGGCTGTTGCAGAAACCCTTGGTGATGGCGCTTGATAATGAATCGGCACTTCAAAACTTCTTTTTTTTCTTAACAAATACCTCAACTCCGTTTGATAAAAATGTGCTTTCGATCGCAGCGGGTATTCAATAATCTTACCCACAATTTCACGATGAAATCCTTGAAAACCAGAAGTCATGTCATAAAGCTTGGTACCCAAAAGTAGATTTGCTAAAATGGTACCCCCTTTCGACAAAAGTCTTCGATAAATAGTAGAATTAGCCATGGATCCCCCGTTGATAAATCTACTACCAAAAGCACATTCGTTGCCCTCATTCAACACCCTTAAAAACATAGGAAGTGCTCTTGGATCATGTGACAATCCTGCATCCATCTCGATGATCAATTCATGACCTGCATCGTACGCCACTCTTAACCCTTTTAAATATGCATCCACAACATTCTTGTTTTCAGGAGCCCACACAGTAATGTAGCGACTATCTGTTCTAGATTGTTCTTGACAAAGTTCCAACGTTTTGTCAGTCGACACCTCGTCAATCACAAAATAAATTTTACCTGGATTAAGTTCATTGACCACAAGGTTGATCATTTCAACAAAAGGCTTAAAATCCAATTCTTCATTAGCCATTGGCACCACCAATGCCCAGTTTTTGTAATACAACATTCACTGCAATTTGTCCAAATATATTCAATGCTTTTCAAGTATTGCAATCTAAAAAAGTAAAAAGCGAAACTAAGCCCAACAACACCAACTCTATTTTACATTTTATCACCTTATATTTACCTTTTTCAAAACAATTGAAAATACTCCATTAGATGATAGCACAAAACCTTGAATTGATCAAACTAAAAATAACGGAAAACACTAGCCTTATCGCTGTTTCAAAAACCAAACCTATTGAAAGCATTACCGAAGCTTATGAGGCAGGTCAACGAATTTTTGGGGAAAACAAAGCTCAGGAAATGTCGGCCAAACACCAAGCATTGCCCAATGACATTGAGTGGCACATGATAGGTCACCTGCAAAGCAACAAAGTGAAATACATAGCCCCTTTTGTTGCCTTAATTCATTCAGTAGACAGTTTAGACTTGCTGAAAGAGATCAACAAACAAGCATTAAAAAACAACCGTATCATTCCCATACTGCTGCAATTTCATATTGCTGAAGAAGAAAGTAAATTTGGCTTGTCACTTGAAGAAAGTGAAGTTATTTTAAGTAGCGCAGATTTCTCTGCAATGAAAAACATTGAAGTTTGCGGCGTGATGGGAATGGCGACATTTTCAGATCGTCCTGAACAAATCAGAAAAGAATTTCAAAATTTAAAGAGCATATTCAGCACTATAAAAAATCACTTTTTTATGGAAAATTTGAACTTTAAAGAAATTTCAATGGGTATGTCTGGCGATTTTCAAATTGCTATAGAAGAAGGCAGCACCATGGTGCGTGTGGGAAGCTCCATTTTCGGAGGGAGATAACATTCATTCAATTACTGCGCTCAACCCTTTGTCCACCAAGCCTTCACACATAATACGCAAATCATCGTACTCACCTCTCTTCACGCCGCATTTTCCTTTGTAGTGAATCAAAATACTGCACTGTTCGGCTTGCACTGCATCGTGTCCACAAATATCCATTAAGCAGGCAATCACATGGTCGAAGGTATTCACGTCATCATTGTACACAATTAAATCGTGCATCGGCACTTCTTCCTCTAATACATCACTATCGAAGTGTTCTTTGGTGGATCTATCAGGTCGATTAAAACGCATACTTATTTCTTAATCAATTGTAAAGCTTTGTCCATGCTTATTTTTTCATTGCCATTGTAAACCACCAAAAATGCATCTGTCAAACCAACAGCAAAAGCTTGCTCTTTCATTTTTCGCGCTTCCTCTAAGGAGCTATAAGCACCTACCGTAAAGACCGTCACGCCATCTGCATCTTTCACGTAATCTACTTTAGTTGGTAATTTCAAAAACAAAGTAGTTGTTTCAACTGGCACTTCATTTCGATAGGCCCCAACTTGCACTTTAAATACAATGTTGGCAACTGGAGTAGATGCAATGACCTTGCCTTCAGATACATTAGCTCCAGAAATATTTTGAGCATCAGAAGCTGAAATTCTTTGACCATTTTTATATGCCGTTATAAAAGCATCTTTGATCCCTGCGTTATTTACTTCACCTTTTCGCACTGTAGCATCACCAAATGTTTTATACTTCCCTGTACTGTATCTAAATAGTCCAT
Source organism: Flavobacteriales bacterium (assembly GCA_947444925.1). Classification (GTDB taxonomy): domain Bacteria; phylum Bacteroidota; class Bacteroidia; order Flavobacteriales_C; genus JAHEZL01. The sequence goes on from CANFBW010000026.1 coordinate 33,820, forward strand.
TGCTCGTTTTTTCAAAATTTAATGGCTGTAAATCGAAAGCAGATCCTTTTTGTACTTCCTTTGAAATCACGCAAATTTGAACTGTATAAAACACATCTTCATTTGTTTTTACTTCTGCACTTGTAGCACCATTGCCAATTGTATTTTGTGCAAGCACAGCCCCCACTTTAACTTCAACTTTTGAGATGGCATCAACCTCCTTCGCTTCAATAGCCTGAAGCGCCTTTTGCTCTATCTGTGGAGCCTTCGCTGTAATTTGATTTGCCTGCTCAACCGACACCCTTTGTCCATTGTAAAAAGGGACTACAAATGCATCAACATATCCCATCTGACGAATTTTGTCACGAGCAATGGCCGCTGCTTTGAAAGATCTGAAAATACCCGCTGAATATCGAACGAATCCCAACTTGGTTTGTTCGCCAAACAAAGGTGAAATACCTTTGAATAAATCTTGTGGAATTGGATTTTTAAATGCGCCCACTTGAACGGTATACACCAATCCTTCTGGCATTTTATTGTCGATTGGAATAGGATTATTGGCGCTATAAACCACATTGGTTTTGATTTCAAACTGATCTTTCACTGTTGCATCTTGTAAGGCAGTAGCGCTCGTTCCAAAAATCTGCGCTTTATCAACATCTACTTTTACAATACTCTTGTCGTCGCCCTTGATTGCGCTATGTGGCCCAACAGCATCATTTTTCACTAAGCCATTCACTGCCGCTTTTGTACTCAATACCTCTTTCTGTGTTTTCTCTTTGTATTCGGCAAATACATCTGTTTTCTTATTGTCGTCAACAGCTTTTTTCTTAACCTCCTGGGCCACTTGTGGAGCCAAACTCTCCATGTACAATTGTGCTTCCCTTCTTTTCGACTGCGCCTCCATTCTCGCATTGTCAATAAGTTGTGACGACTGCAAAGCCTTATCCTCTTTCTGATCTGCCAACTTTTTGAGCTGAGTCGATTCCGCCAAAAGCTTTTGAACATCGGCTTCATTTGTTTTGCTATCAGCTTGTGAAAGCACATTCTCCGATTGCAGTTGATACCCCTTAGACTCTTTTTTCAATTGAGTATAATTCTCAACTTCTTTGGCAATTTCTTTTTCCGCTTTCTTCGCTTCTTCTAACATAACATTGTATTGCTGCAATGCTATGTCAGGTTTTACCGCGGCTATAACTTTGTTTTGCGAAGCGGCATCATTCGTTGCAGCAGAAGCGCCATTTGTTTTGTCAGACGCTTTATTTTTAGCAACTGCTACTGTTTTTGGATCAATTGATTTTTGCTTCACTAAAGCCAAACTATCCATTGTTTTTTTAGCATTAACTACAACTGGATTAGTGCTCTTAGGATCAACAACTTTGGTTTTTGCAGTGTTGCTAGAATCAGCAGCAGCTCTATTTTCAGCAATCACAACCGTGCTTTCGTCTTTTTTAGCACCTTTTGTTTTTGCATTAACCGCTACAACTGCCGTATCTGCTACTGCTTTCACTTTAAAATATTTACTTGGATTCGCTTTAACATCCATCATCTTCTCTTGATGCTCTATGGCCTTCTTTTCTAAATCAACCGCTCTAAGAGTAGCATTGTGCGCAAGCACAGCATCAGTAGCATTGCTGGCTTCCGCCTTTGCAACAGCAGATTTTTTCATCAATGCATCTGCCTCATTTTGCAACGTCTTAATGAGTGCAAGTTGCTGTGGATCTAACTTTTCATTTTTATATCCTTCTACCATTTTTGCATTGGCATCAAAATTTGCTTGCTCGGTGCTCAACTCTTTACTCAATGCTTCGTTCTTTACTTTATCAGAGGCTATTGTGTATGCCAACGACTGCTCCAAAAGAATTTTCTTCTTTGCTGGATTCTTTTCAACATCGGCTTGAGCGAGCAAATCAGCCGCTTTCCTTTGACCAGCAGAATCCATCGGACTCAATTTTGCTGCGGCTATTGCTTTTGCCTCCGCTACTTTTTGCTGGTCAGCTATTTTTTGTCGCTCTGTTGCAGCCAAAATCTCTGCTGCTTTTGCCTTTTCAGCATCTGCATTCAGTATTGTATTTTGCTTTTCAAGTGCACTGGTCTCCAAATCGTAAGCGTCATTATACATGGACGTTTGTGTAATTACCGATTTGGTTTTTTTGGCTTTTTCTCGTATTTTTTTTGCCTCTATAAATTGATCTTCAGCCTCTTTGATTTCGGCTTTTTGCGCCTCGTCAATAGTGAGTTTTTTCTTAATGAAAGCTTGCTTAATTTTGTTTTTGTTGACCTCATTTTCTTTTTCGTGCAACTCACCAGTTTTCACCAAAGCCTCTCTTTGCTTCATACGGCCCAAGCGCTTTAATTTCAAGGCCTGCTTCCTGAATTTCTTTGCCTCTGATTTTTTTGCAGTCTCCGCTTTGCTTTCCAAAGCCATCGCCTGTTCATATTTTACAACAGCCGAATCTTCAAGCTGAGCAATTTCCTTCACAACTGTTTGAACCGCTATATCCTCACTGAAATGATAATTTGAATTTTTATTGACGCCGTAAGCCTCGCTCAAAGTATTTAGCTTGCACTGCTGCAACTGCGCTGCGCTTTTAGGCTCCGTTGGAAGCACAGCTGTTGTAGCACTATTTTTCACGATAACACTATCCCCTTTAGATTTATTCACTACCGCATACCCCCCCTTGTTTTTTGCCCCCATCTCAGCTTTCAATACTGCCAAGTCTTTTACTTGCAACAGCAAAACTTGTTGTGTTTTAAGCAATTCCAACTCACGTTTGTACGCATCGTTTATATACGTCACTTTCTCTCTAAAATCTTTAGTCTGCTTGGCTTTTTCTCTGCTAAGCAAAGTAGAAATCCACGTATTTCCGATATCCGTTAACTCTTTGGCTTTTACCTCTAATTTTTTTTGTGAGACAGCCTGTTTTAGCAATGCATTATTGTTATCGTATTCAGCGCGGTTTGCGTAAAAATAGTTTTCCGATGCTTGTAACTGCTTCAACTGAGATTCTTCATCTAAGTCAAGTGATGCTTTCGCCAACTTCTTTTTATCGCCTTTATTTACTGTTGCATCAGCAGCATCACGTTTGGATTTTGCATCGATGTAAAGTTGTAAGGCCACGTTTTCAGCAGCTCGAGCATTTTTAATATTTGCAAGCACAACAAAATCAGATCCATAAACGAAACTTGGATCAGTTTTAATTCCGAATGCATTAAAAGCTGCAAGAGACAATTCTTCTTCCGTGGCTTTTTCTGGCACAAAGTCAACCTTTAAATTACTAGATCGCTGCAATGCAGTATTTCCAAGTATTGGATCCACTTTTGCAAGTGCAGTGGTATCTGTGTTTGTTTGCTTATTTTGTTTGCCTTTCCCTTTGGTCACCGCCTCCTCCTTCTCACTTCCTTTTTTTCCAAAAGCTTCTATTGCCTGCAAATCTTTTTCATTGTTTTTGTTAGGATTTACAGCCAATTGTTCTGTACTTATTTTGTCCTCTTTTTGTATAATGCGCGCTTGATCAACATGCTGGGCTATCTCCAATTTCAATTGTTCTTCATCAAGTTTTTGCGTATTGAGAATCTTCTTTATTTCTTTTTTAACGGAAGTATCAGCTTGATTTTCAAAAGCCTGTTTCAAATAGACTTGTTCTTCTTTAATTTTAGCGTATTTGTCATACGCGATTTTGGCCTGCGCCATTTCTTCATTGTAACGCTCAATTCCTTTCTTCGTCGGAACAGCCTTCACCGCCACATCAGTCCTCGGCGATTTCTTGGTACTATCAGCCACTGCATTCTCTTTTTGTTTAGACTCTTTTGTTTTTAACGCAAGGGTCTTTTCAGCTTTCTTAATGCTGTCTGCCTTTACAATTTCTTTTTGCTTAGCCTCTTTCGTTTGTAACAAAAGTTCCTTCTCTGCTTTTTTTGTGCTATCAGCTAAGGCAACATCGTTGCTTTTTTGTTTTGTTTCGCTAGTCTTCAGCTGGTCTACTTTCTTTATCGGTTCAACAGAGCGAACCGCGAGTTCATCCTTTTTCTTTATCTCTACCAATTTTGCGCTGTCAGCTTCAGCTGTCTTCTTCTTTTTTGCTTCCGTCAACTGCGCAATATCTTGCGTTTTCACAATATTCACTTCCTGCTGCAAGTTCTGAATTACCTGGGTATCAGAACTTGGTTCTTCTGTATCCGATTTAATGGCAGCCAACTCGGCATCGGCAATGGACTTTTCTCCTTGCTTGCGCGCTAATTCCTCCTTTAATTCGTCGATTTGAAGTTTAAACTCCTCTTTGAGTTGCTTGTTTTTAGTGGCATCCAATTGCTTTTGCAGATTTTTTTGTTCCTCATCCACCTTAACAATTTCAGCTGTCAGTTGATCAATTGCCGCGCTGGTCTTTTTCTCTTCTGCCGCGCGTGTCAATTTTGTTGCAGTGTAAGCTTCTTCAATACTTGTTGCTCCTGCAGTTTTGTTGCGTTCTTGAATTTGATCCAATTTTATTTTTTGCTGCTCTAATTTCGCTATTGCATCGTCGGTATTTTTTGCATCACTGGCTTCTTTAATCACTTCAGCATATTGATTGGCTACTGTATATTCCTCCTTTTTGTTTTTCGCTTCTTGTCTTTTTGCATCTGCATAATGTGCCGTTACCGAAGCCTCTCTTGCTTTTTTTCGCAACAACTTGCCTTTCTGATCAATCTCTAACTGCACCTTTTCTTTGTCGCCCGCAGCACTTTGATTCAGTTTTTTAGCAAGATCAACCAATTCTTGCTTTTCAACAAGTGCTTCTTCTGCCTTTACCTTCGCAACATATTCAGCAGCCTCTGCATCGCTTTGCAGCACAATAAACTCCTTTTCCAACTCTTGCGCATCTTTAAACGCCTCCTGCACCAAATCAGAATTACTCACTTCAGTCTTCACTTCTCCTACTTTTTCGCTTACTGAATCGTGTTTAGCCAAAGGCTCAATCACCGTTTGAACCGGAATTGGCTTGCTGTTAAAATTTACGTCCTTATCAGAATTAACCTGTAAATCAGCACTTTTTTTGTAAAACTGATTGAACGCAACATCGTCGATAGCACTTTGTTTTTGATTCGCAATCAACATTTTCTCTTGCGGATTTTTATGCAAGTCAATTTTCTGATTGATTACCGGAGCTTCCTTCTTCTCAGGAATATTTACAACATCTTCAAGAGGTTCATATCCACTGGCAATTACTTTAAATCCATATTGTTTGCCCGAAGGCAATGTCATTGCATAGGCACCGGTTTTCTCATTGACCTTGTACACACCAACAATCACACCTGTTTCCATATCCGTCACAGTGATTTGAGCAATTTTTTGTTTTGCTGTTTCAATGCTGATTTCACCTTTCACGATGGTGTTGTCTTGGTGCAATTTATTGGGAACGATTTTGTACACCGTAATCTCGTCCTTCGAACTGGCGCGCGAAGAAGCAAAAAAAGCAACGTCCTCCGTCATATCGGTGATGTACAATATGTCGTCATCAGGAGAATTCACTGCAAAACCAACATTAACAGGTGCCTTCCAAAGGTTAGTTACCTCATCTAAATCACTTTTAAAAATGTCATAACCACCAATACTGTTGTGACCTTTTGAAGCGAAATACAAAAATTTCCCGCTCGGATGCAAGTAAGGGTAATCTTCATCCAAAGCTGTATTGATGAGCGGACCAAGAGTCAAGGGAGTACTCCAGGTGCCATCAGCAAAATGAACCATTTTGTACAAATCTTTGCCGTTCTCTCCTTTTTCACCATAGCTGGAAAAGTAAACTTCAGAAAGCAATGGATTGTGCACAATGAGCGAATACTCCTTATTTTTTTTGTCCAGTTTGGTTTTAAATTCATCAGGTTTGACCAATATTTTTCTGTCGAACTCATTGAGTTGATAACCCCTAAAAAACTCTTGACGATTGATGTCTTTTTTGCTCAAGACATTAATGGATTGAATATCCTGAATCAATACTTTTCCTTCTTCGCACTGCGTAATAAAAAGCGAAACATCGTTTTCTTGAACAGTTTTACTTTTTGCTTTAATGCGAAAATCTTTATACGCCTTAATGGCTTCTTTGAAATAATAGTTGAGATGATAGGCGCGCGCCACATAATAAAACGCCATCTCCTCTACACCTGGCTTACTCACAGCAAACTTCAAGAACTTGAGTGCTTCCTCCTTGTCGGAACTAGCATAAAGTAAGCAAGTGCCGTATTTAAAATTATAATTGGGGTCCTGTGCATGTAAACTCACCAACTGAGAGTAGTAATCGAGCGCCTGCGCATACTGTTTTTGTTCGAAAAGCTTGTCGGCTTTTTTGATCATCTCTGTTTCTGATTCAAAACCATCTACAAAGGAACATGAGGCCACAACGAAGATTGCAGTCAGCAGCATCTGAAAGTATTTTTTCAGCAGATGCGGATTCATATAGAAGAATTCCATTTCAAATTACTTTGTTTCCTAGGAAACAGACAGCGTAAAGTTAACAATTTTAGAAAGTTGGAAAAGCGTATAATGAAATAGCAGTAAAAAAAACTAAACTTTCTTTTTAAAAAGATATGTTTTGTTCTCTACACCTTGCAGCAAGCGCGTAATGTTCTTTTGATGTGTTACTAAAACCAACACTGCAATGATCGCTGAAAAAAGCTTCAAAGAGTCAGCTTCGGTCTTAAACACAAAATTCACGAAAATTGGAAACGCAATACCCGCCAACATTGACCCCAGCGAAACATACTTACTCACAATGAGCACAAGTAAAAACACAAGCAAGGAGGCCATTGCTGCAACTGGCAAAATAGCGAAGATGATACCCAATAGTGTTGCAATTCCTTTACCACCTCGAAAGGCAGCAAAAACCGGAAATATATGTCCTAACAATGCGGCAATACCAAAAGCCAATTGCAAGTTGATGTACGGAATTGAATCAATAGGATAATTGCCCTGAAAAAAAACCAATTTAACGGCAAAAAAACCTTTCAACACATCAATAAGTAAAACTGGAATGCCTGCTCTTTTTCCGAGCACCCGAAAGGTGTTGGTTGCACCAGCATTTCCTGAACCATATTCGCGTACGTCAATACCATAGAAATACTTGCCAATCCATACTGCTGTTGGAATAGACCCTACTAAATATGCTCCAAGAAGTAAAACAATATTGATAAAAGTCATTCCCAAATTTAAGTGCGGCAAGGTAGTCAATAACGCCAAGTATTCAAACACTAGCGCTTCTAAAAAAATCAACAATTGAACTGTTGAAAAAGTTAAATCACCTATCGATAATGAATAGGCATAAAAAAAGGGCCTCTCGGCCCTTTTCTTTTTCTTTATTTCCCTCCTCTTTTTCTTTCTCCTTCTTTCAAAAAGATTTTTCTCAGTCTTAATGAAAGCGGTGTTACTTCAACATATTCATCTGACTGAATATATTCTAAAGCTTCTTCTAAAGAGTGCTTAATCGCAGGAATGATACGCACTTTATTGTCGGTACCACTCGCACGCATGTTCGTGAGCTGCTTTGTTTTAGTGATATTAATGCAAATATCACCTTCTTTGCTGTGCTCGCCAATCACCATACCTTCGTAAATCTCTTCGCCTGGATTGATGAAAAACTTACCTCTGTCTTGCAATTTATCAATAGAATAAGGAATTGCGCTTCCTTGCTCTAAACTGATCATAGATCCATTTTGACGCTGTGGTATTTCACCTTTCCAAGGCTCGTATGCTTTAAATCGGTGTGCCATGATAGCCTCACCAGCCGTAGCTGTCAGCATATTTCCTCTTAAACCAATGATACCACGTGAAGGAATTACAAATTCTGTTTTAATACGTGATCCAACAGGATACATATTCAACAACTCTCCTTTTCTTCGTGTTACCAAGTCGATCACTGTTCCTGAATTTTCTTCGGGTACATCTACAGTCAAGAACTCAATTGGCTCACATTTAACACCGTCGATTATTTTAACCAATACTTGTGGCTGTCCAACTTGCAATTCGTAACCTTCGCGACGCATCTCCTCAACAAGGATAGACAAATGCAGCACACCTCGACCGAATACCATGAACGAATCGGCAGAACCCGTAGGCTCCATTTTCATCGCCAAGTTTTTCTCCAATTCTTTTTCCAATCTGTCTCTAATATGACGAGAAGTCACAAACTTTCCTTCTTTACCAAAGAAAGGTGAGTTGTTGATTGAAAACAACATACTCATTGTTGGCTCATCAATAGAAATGGCAATCATCGCTTCAGGATTGTCAACATCAGCAACTGTATCACCAATGTCAAAGTTTTCCAAACCAACGATAGCACAAATTTCTCCAGCTTCCACTTTCTCCACCTTCATTTTTCCAAGGCCTTCAAAAACCATCAACTCTTTCACTTTTTGCTTGATCATTGTTCCATCTCTCTTCATCAACATGATGGTTTGATTCACTGAAAGCGAACCTCTGAACAATCTACCAATTGCAATTCTACCAACGTATGCAGAGAAATCCAATGAAGTGATTTGCAACTGCGTCGGACCCTCCTCAACACGAGGAGCAGGAATATATTCTACAATTTTATCTAACAACGCATTGATGTTGTCAGTTTTAACTTTCCAATCGTCGCTCATCCAGCCGTTTTTCGCAGCGCCGTATACAACTTGGTAATCCAATTGATCTTCATTTGCTTCCA
>CANFBW010000027.1 GCA_947444925.1 Flavobacteriales bacterium
ATTTCACTGCGTAATTCGTTGGCTTGCACTTTGTTTTTCGCAAAGCTGTACAATGACCAAGTCAGTGCCGAAGCAGTGGTATCAAAGCCAGCAAAAATAAAATTCATGATCTCATCGCGCACTTGTTTATCGCTTATCAACCCTTGATTTTTTGCATTTTCTAGTGTTTGCAAAGCGAGGCCCATTGACTCAGGTGCTGTTGCCGCAGTGGCGCGAATGTCTTGCACAATGCCTTCTAATGTTTGCAAAGCCTCCACCGACTTGGCATTGGAGGGTGCAGCCATAAAAAACAATTTGCGAAAGATCGCCTTCGTTCTTTTGACATTTTGATTTTTGTAGCTGTTTTGACTCAAGATCAAACGCAAACAGCGAATTATGTTAACGCAGTCGGGATCAATCGCCGAGGTCAATTGTGTTTTCAACAAGATGCGCAACATCAATAAATTCACATCATATTCCACATCGGTCGGCGTTTTTTTCAGCGCCTTTACCTTCCAGTCGTTAAGTAATATCTGCGTTTCGGCATGAATCACGTGAAAATAATTACGTACAAATTTATCGTGAAAAGTAGGCTTGAGCAATTGGTGCTGTTGCTCCCATAGTTTGCCCTGAGAGGCAAAGAGGCCCTCTCCCAAAAAATCTTCAAGTCCAATCAACACTCTTTTTCGAGAATAGTTGTCTTGGTTGGTTTTTAAAATGCGCTGCACATAGTCGGGGTGATTGACCAGCACCACACCAGTTCCTTTGCTCAGCCGAATATCAAGCAAATCGCCGTGTTTGGCGGTGAGTTTTACAATGGCCCGCAGGGGGTTAGCATACATCATAGGCAGCCATCGCAGCAATGACCACTTGCTTAAAAGAGGTATTTTTTGGAGAGTTTTTTGCGGCTCAACTTCTTGCATACAAGACTTATAAAGTGTGGACTAGCTTTAATATATTTTCACGCAAACGCACCATGAATCGTGCTTGAACACCACCATCAACAACACTGTGGTCAACGGTAATGGTGATGGATAAAAATTCGCGTTGCAGCAATTGCTCGTTTTGCATCACTACTTTGTTTTCAATAGTACCTACAAACATACCTATGGAGTGCATAGGCACAGGAATACCCCAACCCAAACCCAAAGGAAAAATACCGATACAACTAAAATAGGCTGTACCAAAAAACTGCTTCCGAGCCAAGGGGCGTTTCATCCAATAGTTGTAGCAAAAATCCCTCACAAAGCGCGGCAAACGCAAGAAAAAACGCTGCTTCGCATCAAATGCAATTTTAGGTTTTGCTTTGGCAGCAGCAATCTCTTGTTCCAAGGCAAAAGGATTTTTTTGATTTGCCGAGCGCAGCAAATGCGGCTTTAAATTTCGATCAGCAAGTTCAATAGGAAAAAAAACATCCACGTCGTCGAACACATAAATCTTGTTGTTCCAACTTTTGCAGCCGTGCACTGCTTTGCATTCATCGATCGTAACAGTGAAACAATGCAACAAGTACGCGGTCAATGAAAGTGCTGCTTTGTTTTTGCGGCGCAGCACCTTTAGCTCCTTGCGCACATCCGTAACATCAGCCTCAAGAAGGCCGTGTATGAAGGGAAACTTTTGTCCGATGCGGTTGGCATCTTCTACAAGTTTCCGCTCAAGGGTAAAAGGCTGAAGAGTATACGAATTCTTGCTTTTCATGCGCAGGTATTAAGCAGCAAAGATAAAAATATTCTAAGCACTCTTGCTCTTTTACTTTGCACGTGGCAAGGCACAGTAACGCACTTGCAACATCTTAAACAAAGGCAATACGCCCAAATACAGCAAAAAACCCACCAGCATCGCTCCTTTCATTGCGCCATCCGCAATTTGATAATACTCTGAATCATCATTGTGAATCAATCCGGGAATGGCAACGTGAATGACGCTAAAATAGCCCAATAAATAGGAAGGCAAAAATGGCACACACAATTGCGCCATCATTAGGCATATCGCAGAAAACCACGAATAAGTAGGTTTGAACGCACCCTTGCTTCCCCAAATAACGCATAAGAAAAAGCAAAGCAAATAATAGCTCATTAACGATTCTTCCTCATGATGATTGTTAAATAAAACCAGTAGCACGGTAGATAAAATGGCAAAAGGTGTAAAAAAAACAGGCAACAAAATGAAGCTCTGCCAACGCAAATTCTTCAACAGAAGTACCACCGTTGACAATAAGAGCATCACAATAAAATAAACCCAAAAAATGTCACTGTCGAAAAAACTAAAATCATACGTAATGATATCGACCAAGTCCATTAAATCTCGAGCAATACCGTATGTCATGACACTGGTTAATTTAGGTCCAACATATTGGTTCAATTGATCTTCACTGGACTTGAAATACAAACATTTTCTAAGGTGAATCTGGTAAACACTGTCGACCGCATAAGGAAGTTCGTTGCCGTATTTTTCATTGAATTTAATGTAATCAGCAATTTTTCTTTTAATCGTTGCTTCGCTCACATCTTGGTAAGATGCTTGTAAATCTTCGTCACTTTTGATTCCCAAGAGCAATTGTTTTTTTATAGAAAAAGACTGATAATCGAAAAAATCTTCCTTGTACAATTCCTCTTTGATACAGCGGAAATTTGAACCGTCACGGTATTCAGTATTGTCGTACAAATCATGGTCTACAAAATAAGGACTCCCTTCATTCAGCGCATCAATTTCAGTGCGCAACTGCTGCCAATCGGTTTGTTGTGATTTGTTAAAAGCCAAGGCACAAGGCAAGGTATACGACAAGCTAAAAAACAGTCCCAAAGAAATAAAAAGAGCAATAAACTTAGGAATCTCCATTCGTTTTTTCACTTTTCCGTTTTCATTGGCGATGTTAAAACGCACCACAAAAGTAAGCCAAGCGCCAATGGCAATGATGATAGGAATAAATGAAATGCCATACACCACATCAATTGTACTACTGTTATCGGGTGCAATTTGAAACAAGAGCACAAAAGCGAGCAAAAACAAATGCGTGAGCAAGGTCAAATAAAACACCCAATGCACCTTGGTTTCCCACAAGATGGGGAATTTTTCAAGTATTTTTTTATCGATGCCCTGCATCGGTTTTTTGATGGTGGAAATAAAACCCATTCTAAAAATATTTTTTGGTAGAATTACTAATGTCTCTTAAATAATCGATGCTGAAATCCATGTGCGCCAATTCCTTCAGCAAGTGTTTAGAAGTGAAATCAAGCGGACATTGCAGCACGAAGGTCATTCCCTTTTTTTCAATTTGAATACCCGCGTTCGTGTTTTTTAAAACCTGTAATTCAGCAAGATCAAAATTTCCCGACAACTCAAAAGTGTTGTATTCCCTATCTTTTCCAATGTCCTTTACTTTTCCGATGTACTCAGGCTTTCCTTTTTTCAGATAAATTATTTGATCCGACACCATTTCTAAATCGTGCAATTGTTGCGAGCTTAAAATGATGGCAATAGGGTTCGCCTCAGAGCGCGCTAAGTCCTGAATATCTTCTAAAAAATACTGTTTGGCGTTCACATCTAAATTTGCGAGCGGCTCGTCGAGTACCAGCAAACGTGGATGTTTGAGCATAATTTTAGCGAGTTGAAAACGCAAACGATAACCCGTAGATATTTCAGACCAACTGTAATCCTTGTATTTAGATAGGCCAAGCCGGTGGACGTAAAAATCAACGCGTTCTTGATTTTCTTTGCCGTGCAAGCCATGCACAGCAGCGTAGTATTTCATGTTTTCTTGCAAAGTTCCATACCATTTCGGAATGCGTTGCGGAATATAAGCGATGTTGTTCTTAATGTCTTCCCAACCCTTAAAACGGCCATAACTCAAACTTCCATCGCTAAGCGACAGTTCGCCGGCAACCATGCGCAACAAAGTGGTTTTTCCATTTCCATTTTCACCAACCACTCCGGTAATGGTGCCTTTTTTTAAAGTGAAGTCGCAAGACTCCAAACAAAAAGCATCGCTTTTTGCACCATAGTTTTTGCGCATTTTATTGGCTTCAAAAACAACGTCGTCAAAATCACCGGCAATATAGCGCGCTGATGCATTAGCCGCAGAAGCAAGGAATTCAGATATGTACAGCACTGCCGCATCGTTTTGCTGGGCGTATACCATTTTTGTTAGCGCAGTGGTGTCAATATGAAAATCGTTGCTGAGATCTAAAAAACGTTTGATCAAACGCTCGTGGGCAAAGGTTGCAAGCAAAAGCTTTAGCTCAGTGCAGCGCTGCAAAAAATTGTGTTGCGACATTTCCATTCCAAAATAATTTGACGAAAGGTAGCAAGAAAATTCTCTTATGATCAAACGAAATACAAGGATTTAGCTTCCTATATTGGGGCGTAAAACAAAAGTTACATCAGTATTTTGTTTGAACGACCGGATGCACAGAGAACTATCCTGAACGTGAAAAACAGTTGCATAATTAGCGCGCAGTAACGATAAACTCTATCCTTCTATTTTTGGCGCGCCCCTCGTCTGTTTCGTTGGTGGCTACCGGCGCTATTTCGCCATAACCTTTATAAGTCAGCCTGGCCGCGGAAATCCCATGCTGCGTGAGATAAGCGCAAACCGATTTCGCTCTATTGAAAGACAGTGTCATGTTCGCTTCATTGCTGCCCACAAAATCAGTGTGACCATCTACCTCCAACTCCACTCTGCCATAAAAACCCAAGTACTTCACCACATTGTCGAGTATGGGTTTAGACTCGTCTTTAATTACGTAAGAATTAAATTCGAAATGAATATTTTCAATCACGTAGCGCTCCCCAATTTTCAAGGCGCCGAGCGCCGAATCTTCTTTAGTTTTAGGATGCATTTGATCTTTGATCATTTGTAAAATCTCCAGTGAATCCAAGTACTTCACCTGCATCGCTTCGAGCGCCTTCACTCTGGCATCGAGCAAGGCGTTGAGAGAATCCAAAGCTTCGGTTTTATCCTTCAATTTTTTCAGCGCCGCATCTAAACTGTCCAGTTGTGTTTTTCGTTTCTCCACTTCTTCAACAGGCACTTGTTTTTTCAAAGTAAAGAGCAACAAAAACTCATGCGTTCCACCTGAATAAGAGGCTATGCCTTGTGTTCCGATTCCATAAGAATAATAAAAAGTAATCAAGTCAGATGCTTTGTACTTGAATGAAAGCGACATACTTTCCTGAGTGCGGTACAACAAGCCGAAACCAAATTTCGAGTTCCAATCAAGCATCGCACCAAGGTCGGCTTGCATAAAAACACCAGGCAAATAGCGCAGTCCCAAACGTGGCTGCAGCGCCAAATTTGATTTCAATGCAAAACGATAAGTGGCATAGGCACCATAATGAGGCATCAAACGGTAAGCATTCAATGTTTTGGCAAAGTACGATTGGGCTGAGTTGTTGAAAGCTTGCGAATGAAACAAGCCCAGCTCCAATTTTTTAAATTGATAATTCAAGCCCAAATCAACTCCCAGCGCAATGGCATTGTTGTTATTGCCCAGCATTAAAATGCCGTCAGAATAATCATCGACTTTCACGTTGTTGAAATTCAAGTAAGCATCGTACATCGAGCCTTGAATACCCACTGACAAATAGTGGTCTTTTGCCACCTGCAATTTGTACTTGGCGGCGAGTGAACTTTTGACATTGCGCAAAAAATTAATTTGGTCGTGGGAAAAATTAAAACCGATACCAAAATTATTTTTCACTGGCATATCCACCGAAACACAGGAAGTAACAGGCGCGCCTTCAATACCCGTCCATTGCCTTCTGTTGAACAGTGCCAATTGTGTTGACGGCGCATCGCCGGCCTTTGCTGGATTGACGAAAAAAAGATTATTGAAATACAAATCGGTGGCAGGCACTTGTTGCGCATGCACATCAAGTGCGGTATAAACAAGCAGCACAGTGGCGCAAAGAAAACGATATGTCAAAAGTGACTTTCTCATTCTTTTGTGCGTAAAATAGTGATGGGTCCTGTGAGATCGCGTTTCATGCCATCGCATTTAATGACGTAGAAATAACCACCGTCTGGCAATTCACTGCCACTGTCGTCTTTGCCATTCCAATCATTGTTGTATCCTTTGGCCGAATGAAAAACAGCTTGTCCCCATCGATTGAAAACGATGACTCCACAGTCGCTGTATGCGGTGATATTGGCGATGGTCCAATTGTCATTTTTACCATCGTTATTGGGCGTAATTAAATTATTGGGAATTAAATTATAATCCTTCACCACTGTCACCTGCAAGGGCAGCGTTGTTGTGCAAGAAAATGCATTGCTCGCCGTTACCGAATAATTTCCTGAATTTTCAGGACGAATGTCCACCGCGCTGCCAAGCCCCAAATTGTCGCCTTGCGGATTGCTCCATACAAAATCAAAATTACCACTTGCCCAAAGCTGTATGGTAGTGCCCAAACTCACCGTTGCATCGGCACTGTGTGCAAATACAGGATTGGCATGCACCACTACCTCAGCACTTGCTTTGGCGGAACAATTGTGCACATCAAAAATTATTAATTCATACTTGGCACTTTCCTTCACATAGATGAATGATTCCGTGGAGGCTGTGCTCCAAATAAAAGTTTTGCCGATGAGCGCACTGCCGTCCAAGCGCAAGCTATCATCTTGGCACAATTCCAAAGAAGGAGCCGTAATTTCGGCAACTGGCAAGGCATATACAGGCACTACTTTTTTTACGGTATCCGCACAACCTGTTTCACTTTCCACCCTGAGGTATACTTCATAATTTCCGGGTGCAGTATAAAGATGTTGGGGATTTGTACCAACCTCGCCATTGCCATCGTTGAAGTCCCATATGCGAGAACGCAAAGTATTCGCTGAATGTGACACATCGGCAAAAGTGGTTTTGTTGCCAAAACACACTTCTGAAAAAGTAAAATCAGCGTGTGGTTGTTCGAGCACGCTGTGCTTTCTTACAACGGAATCCTTGCAACCGAAAGAATTTACTGCAATGAGCTTCACGTTGTAATCGCCTGCATTGCTAAACGCATAGTTGGGCTCAATTGGCGTAAGCGTATCACCGTTGTCAAAGTTCCAAAAGTAAGTCACGGTACCAACGGCGTTATAAGTCAAATTAGAAAAAATAGCATTTTGATTTTCACAAGATGGATTCGACAAAAAAGAAGCATTGGGACGCGGATAAACTGAAATCGTTTTTATGGTATCGTGAACGCAGCCTTTGTCAGAAACACAGCGCAAGCCCACCAACTCGTGACCAGTAGAAAAATAGCCATACTTGCTTTGCACCCCCGTTCCATCAGCGTATATTTTATCGCCGTTAAAATCCCAATTGTACTTGGCAACAAAACCACTGGCGATGGTGACCCGCTCTGTAAAAACAGAAGAATCGCCAAGGCAATTTGAAGCGGAACTAAAATCGGAGACCGGATTGGGAAACACATTCACATCACGTTTCACAACTGCAACGCAGCCGTCGGAGGTAATTAACTTAAGTGATACATTGTAAATACCAGGCAGCGCAAAACGGTGCGACACAGCAGTGGAAACAGAATCGGACAAGGCAGTTACACCAAAAGTCCATAAATACTTCACCACACTCGCCGTATTGGCATCGCTTGAATCAACAGCATTAACTAAACTTTGATCGCACAGATCATGCAAAGTGAAATTGGCATTTGGAATCGGCCACACCTGTACCACTTGGTAAGCCGACGCGCTCTCATTATTGATAGTTCGCAGGCGCAATCCCACTGCAAAATCACCATGGCCGACAAAGGTTTTAAAAACAAGGGCGCCCGACGCATCGTCAAACTGCCCGTCATTATCGAGGTCCCAGTCATATGCTACAATGCTGTCATTGGTAAAATCAAAAGCAGCATTCAAAGACATTTGTGAACTTTCACACACTGCGTTTGAAAAGAAACTGACTGCAGGCGGCAGTGCTTTCAGCGCAGTAGATGCGAAGAAAAACAAGAGCAGTATGCAGCCTTTTATTTTTATCATTGTTGTATACTAAAACTGCGTGCGACATTAATGTTGTCTCCACATATTTTTAAAAAATAACTTCCTTCTGCGAGCTGTTGAACGGGCAAAATACAATTTAGTGTTAGACCATTCATCACTTCATTTTGTTGTAAAAGCATTTTTCCAACGACGTCAAATATTTGAAGTTGCAGCGTCGCATTATTACACAACGCTGTGCCGTTAATGCGCACCTGAAGCTGGGTGCTGGCAGGCGACGGAAATACAAGACAAGTCAATGGTGACAACTCCTCTACCCCAACACCGCCAATAGTTACCGTCTTGGTAATGGTATCACTATTGCATGAATTTCGCGCAATCAACGTCAAATCAAAATTGCCCGCATGCGGATAAACATGAATGGGTGATGCCAAAGTGCTGTGCTGAATTTGAGCGCCGAAATTCCAATCAAAGCTGTTTGCGTGAAGCGATGTGTTGTTCACCGTCATCACCTTTCCGGCAACAAAAGGAGTAAAATCAGCCTTTGCCAATTCATAGGTATAGGGTACCACAACTGTGCTATCGAAGGCGCAATTGTTTTGGTCTTTCAATTGTATACTATGCGCACCACCGGTGAAACCTGTCATTGGTTGCACAGCAGAGTGCATTGTGCCATCAACAAATAGTTTGTATGCAGGTATACCACCTGCCAGTATCAACGAAAGCCGAGCGCTATTGTCGTTTTTGCACTGCACCCCAAGTACGCTGCTCACTGAAAAATGCAATGGAGCTGGCTCATTCACAAATACCGTCTGTGTTTTCACACAACCCAAGTTGTCTTTTACTTTAATGGTATAGGCACCCTTGCTCAAATACTGAAAAGTGGAGGTCGACCCATAGGTATTGTACAGCGCATAACTGTATGCCGCACTTCCGCCAGAAGCTTGTATGGAAATAGAGCCATCTTTTTTTCCAAAACACGATAGATCCTGGGGCAATACTTGATCAATACGCAAAGCTGCAGCAGGCTCCGACAAAAGTACGTTCGTTGAATCAACACAATTGTTATTGTCTTTGGCATAAAAGCGATAGGTACCTGCAAACAAAGTATCAAATTCAGAAGGATAATCAAAATGCAGCATTGTTCCCTTTGCATATTTAATAACGCCACTTCCTCCTGTTCCTTGTAATTTAATACTGCCCAATGAATCTCCTTTACACGCAATTTTATCAAATACAGTAGCACTTAAATGCACTTTTGAATTGGGTTCGAGCACTGTCACACCTAATGAAGCACTGCAACCACGAGCATCTTTCAACGATGCAAGGTAGTAGGCAGCAGGAAGTCCAGAAAACTGTGCTGTAGGAAAATAAGAAGCTCCTCCATTCACTGAAAACACATAGTTTCCATTTCCTCCAGAAGCATTTATTTTCAAAGCACCATCACTTAAACCCAAACAAGAAACATTGCTTTTGTCAACACCTATCAATAAAGGAGTTGGCTCCGACATTTTGTATTTCAACACCATTAAACAATTGTGACTGTCTACAATTTTAATTTCATAACTACCTGCTCCCATGTTTCCAAAATGCCCACTGTCTTGAAGAACGTCATAGTCACCATTGATTTGCGTATTTTGAAAGCGGTATGGACTCGTACCACCAAAGCCTGAAAAATCAACGGTACCAGTCTTGGTTCCACTGCAAATTGGCAAAAGCATACTTGCCGATTGCACTCCTAAGGCAGAAGGCTCCCCAATGACTATGTCTTTTTCGGTAACACAATTTCTAAAATCTACCACACGCACATGATGCACTCCGCCAGAGAGCGATTCAAACTTTGGCGTCAATTGGTAGTCGCCAAAATCTAAAGAATAAAAATACGGCACCAATCCTGCTGCGGCTTTCAAACTGATCACACCATTTGATGCACCGCTACAATCCACGTCGTTGCCACCTGTTAGCAAATGCGGATTGGAATGCACTATTAAATTTTTACGCACCGAGTCGGCACAATTTTTATCACTCAGCACCTTCAATTGCACATTGTATGTGCGCGCGCCAACATAAAGATGTTTGGGATTTACATCTGAATGAACAATTGTACCATCGTTTAAATTCCAAGTATGATCAATGCTCCCCGATGATATTGAACTCACACTTTGAAACAAGGCCTCGGTACTATCACAAATATCACTAACAACGAAATTCGCTGTGGGCGATGGATTGACGGTGATCGTTTTATTCATACTTGCCACACAGCCTTTATTTGAAGTAGCGCTAACACCAACCGTATAGGTGTCAGTGGATACATATTTGTGTTTCGGACTTTTAGCAGCACTGCCCGACCCGTCACCGAAATTCCATGCATAAGCAATGGTGCCCAAGTGTATGCTACTGCTGTTGATCGGCGCCAGTGAATCGGCAAAACAAAGATCTGAGAAAACTACATTGAGCAGCGGTAGTGGATCAACCACAACGGCTTGCTTCAAGGTGTCCTTACAGCCATAAGGACTCGTTCCAATCATTGAAACCTGAAAAGTTCCATCAACAGAATAAATATAATTTGGTGACTTTAAAGTACTCACTGCTGCGGCATTTGCAAAATCCCAATGATAGGTACTGATCGTGTCTTGATCAATGGTGGATGTATTCGTAAACAAGGTCATCGTACCCAAGCATATTTCATTTGAAGAAAAAGAAAGTTTAGGAATGGCATTCACCTTCAATAATACTGTAGAAGAATTCACCGTACCGGCAGGATTCGTCACTACACAACGGTATTGAAAACTATCCGCTAAGGCAACTGACGCAATGCGCAAAGTGTCATCAGTAGCACCAGCGATATTGACGTTGTTGTGTTGCCATTGATAGCTGATCGGGTTGGTTCCGTTAGTGCGCACCGCAAAAAGTGCCGAGCGACTTTGACAAACAGTTGCTGCGAGAGGCTGCGTGCTAAAAGTAATGGCTATGGGATTCACTGTAAGTGCAATCACTTTAACATCAGACAAAGGACCACCTGGACCAGTGCTGCCGCCATCGTTGGCAGTGATGGTCACGGCATCGACCCCCACATAATCATCAATACTTTTGTATACCAAATTATTCAATGCATTGTTTACTACCGTTTTTCTTCCTTTAAAACAAATGGTTGCATCAACTGATCCATCGCCCGTGGTAAAACGCAACCCGACTATAGTTGACAGCGAAACAAAACCATGAACAGCACTCACACAAACCGCCATTGAATCCAAAGCGATGTCTTGATCGGCAACAGCAATGCCGGAAACCGTCAAATTACTGTTTTCAAAAACAACCTGCGCCCCCGGCACCGTCAGCACTGGCGAGTCATTCACGTTGGTGAGCGTGATGGTGAGTGTTGCATTTTTAAACAGTGCAGGAGTACCATTGTCGGTTGCACGCAACGTCAAAGTAAAAACGGGCGTGCTTTCAAAATCGACCGACGATGAATTGTTGACCGTAACTTGTCCGCTCACCGCATTAATAGCAAATGCAGATCCTGTGTTGCCTGACACAATGCTGTATGCAAGCGTTTGTCCTGCATCAATGTCACTTCCTGAGCAGGTAATCACCGCACTTGCATTGGCTTTATTTTCAGTAATGGTTACCGACGCATTGTTGTAAGCGGGAATTTCATTGACATTGGTCAAATTAATGGTCAACGTTGCGTCTTTGTACAAAGAAGGAGTTCCGTTATCAGTTGCTCTCACCACCAAGGCAAACGTCGTGATTGTTTCATAATTCAATGCCACGGAGCTATTGACAGTCACCTTACCGTTGGCGGCATTCACTGCAAAGGCAGAGGAAGTGTTTCCTGATACAATAGCATAAGTCAATGTTTGTCCAGCGTCCACATCACTTCCTGCAAAGGTAGTCACCAAAGTGGTAGCAATAGTATTTTCGGCCAACGAGATGGTGTTGTTCGCAAAACTTGGTGTTTCATTTACATTGTTTACAGAAATGGTAAATACTTTTTCGAAGATGCCGCCATTGCCGTCACTGGTTCTAATTCTTACAGAATAGGATGTTTTTAGCTCATAATTGAAAACGACCGCATTTTTTAATGCCGTGCCTAAAATCGAGAACGATGCGTTGTCTGTGCTTCCCATACCAGCAACCAAAGAAAAACTTTGAATATCGGCGATATCAACATCGCTTGCGCTTAGATTTCCAATAGTACTAGCGATCGCTGTGTTCTCGGCCTGCACAATAGCAGTAAGGGATATATTGCTCGGAGCAGTGTTCGCTGCCCAAACGAAAATATTGAACAAAACTGTAAAAATGAATACTAAGCCATTTTTCATCGCTATGCTTTACGCATACAAAATGAACAAGTTACGAAAATCACTAAAAGAAAAAACAGTAAAAACCCGTAGGCTTTCCAGGCGTGATTTCCAGAGTTGGCATCGGCACTTTTAAAAAGCCCACAGTATTGAAAATTGTTTTCAAAAACTTATGCTTCGTATTGATGCGCGTGAGATCTATGTCTAAAGACAAATAATACTGACTGCGGCGCTCAAAAGCCGGAATACTTTTTCCATTTACAACCGTTGGATTGCTGGATCCACCCGTCATTCCGTCGGCACCATAGCCCACTGCAAGATTCAACCATTTTGGAAATTTTGCAGTCGAAGGCAGAAAAGACGCAATATTGGCGGAGAGCCAATAGGTTTGGCCATTGTAATCTTTAAGCCATTGTTGTCCCAAATTCGGTCCTAAAACATTGGGGCGGTATTGGGCGTAAGGTGAAGGTGAAAACGACCATTTGTAAACAATGCGCTGTTCCTTCCACAACAATTGCTCGCCAATAAACAAAGCACTCCCCAAAGCATCGGCAGCGAAATCACCGGGTGAAAATCCCCACTCCTGTGAAAGTCCATCCATTACCTCTACTACTGTTAAGTACGCAAAACCTAAAGTCCCCCCATATAAAAGGCATTTGTTATCGCTCAGCCCAGTCCATTTTAACGCACTATATCCACTCGCACCAACACTGTAGCCCGTTTGCGCATGGCCAAATTTATCCATACCCAACCACTCATCGTTGTCATTGAAAAAGTGAAAAGCCGATTTCTGGTAATTCGCATACCACAGTTGGTCAAGCAAAATTAACGAACCTGTAGCTTCAAGCAATTCAACGCCAGCAACAAAGCCCAAACGCTGTTTGTTAAACACAGGCGAAGGCTCAAAAAAACTTACTTTTTGAATTGCGTTACTGTCCCCTTGCGCATTCGCAAACATCTGTGCACAAAACACAAATACGAATAGCAAAGAAAAGCGCATTTTAGCTCAACAATAATTTGTGCGACTTTTCAAGCAAGTCAAAAGCCGATTTGCTTGAAGCAGACTCGCAATAGGTTCTCAAAACAGGCTCTGTTCCCGATGGGCGAATCATCAGCCATTCATCGTCACCAAAGAAAAATTTATAGCCATCAATGGATTCGGTACGTGTAATTTTTCGACCCGCAAATTCCGTATAAGAACCATTTTTGCAGTTCTCCATCACCTTTTGTTTGATCGCTTCGCTAATGTGTAAATCAATGCGCTCAAAAGCGAAAGGACCAACTATTTCATAAACCTCTTGCACCAAGTCGTCAAGAGTATTGCCCGTTTTCGCCATATATTCCCAAATGGTCAAGCCCATCCAAACGCCATCTCTTTCAGGAATATGCCCTTTAATAGCAACACCGCCCGACTCTTCACCACCCAACAAAACATCTTCGTTGATCAGATGGTCGCAAACATATTTGAATCCAATTTTGGTAGTTGTCACTTCCAATCCCAAATGCTTGCACAATTTTTTAATTCTATCGGATACTGAAAAAGCAATGACTACTTTTCCATCCATTTTTTTGAATTTCTTTAAGTAATTAATGAGCAACAAAATGATGTGGTGCGAATCCACAAATTCACCTTTGCTATTGTAAAAACCAAGTCTATCGGCATCACCATCGGTAGCCAATCCGCAGTCGATATCGCCCGCAAGCTTGATCATTTCAGAAAACTCCAACAAATTTCTATGGATCGGCTCTGGCGCAGTACCGTCGAAGCCAGGATTGTATTCACAATGCAAAAAAGTAATGTCAGGCAACAGTCTGCGCATTACAAACTGACCAGCGCCATACATTGCATCATATGCAAAATTGAGTTTTGATTTTCGGATCAAATCCAAATCAAAATTAGCCTCCACCTTCTTGATGTACATCTCTTCCAAATCAACTTCTTTCACCAAGCCTTTTTGGGTCATGGCCTCTATTGAAATTGACTCTAGATCGTAACTATGTGTATCAGGAATCAAAGCCTCCACTTCGTCCACTTTATCAGAAAGCAAAGGACCTCCAAAAGAACCTTTCAATTTATAACCGTTGTAATCGGGCGGATTGTGACTTGCTGTAATCACCACACCCAAAGCCGCTCCGAGTTCCAAGGTACCCAAAGAAACCATTGGCGTTGAAACTATTCTGTCACTTAAGTACACTTTTATATCTTCTTTCGCCAATATTTTCGCCACTGTTTCAGCAAACAATTTCCCTCCAAAACGGCAGTCGTAACCAATCACAACGCCTTTGCCTTCCTGCTTTTCTTTTTTCAACCACAACACAACCGCCTCAGTCACTCGAGCAACATTGTCTACCGTAAACTCCTTTGCTATGATTGCTCTCCAACCGTCTGTACCGAATTTTATTTTTGTCATGAATTTCAAATTTTATGTGGGCAAATTTATGCAAAAACAATCGAAAACAGACCTTCTCCATTAATTATTCGCGAATGAGTAGCAGATGTCTTATTTTTGACTACAAATGAATTCCTCCTTCTCCAATATACCACTAGCAGAAAGAATGCGTCCGCGCAGACTGGCGGACTATTTCGGCCAGGAACATTTAGTAGGAGCAAATGGCGCTTTGACGGCCGCCATCCGCTCGGGATTTATACCCTCTATTATTTTGTGGGGACCTCCGGGCGTTGGGAAAACCACTTTGGCACAAATCATCGCCGAAGAAACAAAACGGCCCATCTTTACTTTGAGCGCCATCAACTCGGGCGTAAAAGATATACGTGATGTGATTGACAAAGCGAAAGAACAAAATTTATTCAGCAAAGGGCGCAACCCCATTTTGTTCATTGATGAGATTCACCGTTTTAGCAAATCACAACAAGATTCATTGTTAGGCGCTGTAGAAAAAGGAACCATCACGCTGATAGGTGCCACTACCGAGAACCCTTCTTTTGAAGTGATATCGGCCTTGCTTTCACGCTCGCAGGTATATGTGTTGAAAGGACACTCTGACGAAGAGTTGCTGTCTTTACTCAACAAAGCCATTCACAGCGACGAAATACTCAAGCACAAAGACATAACGCTCGCCGAAACAGAATCGCTAATGCAGCTCAGTGGCGGTGATGCACGGCGATTGCTCAATAATTTCGAACTCCTCGTCAACTGTCAAGTGGGCGACAAAATTGTAATCACCAATGCTCTGGTAAAAGAACAAATCAAACTCAATCCAACGATATACGACAAAAGCGGAGAACAGCACTACGATATTATTTCAGCATTTATTAAATCGATACGCGGCAGTGATCCAAATGCAGCAGTGTACTATCTGGCGCGAATGATTGAAGGAGGTGAAAACCCAGAGTTCATCGCCCGACGCTTGCTGATACTGGCCTCTGAAGACATTGGCAATGCCAACCCCAACGCATTGATGTTGGCACAAAGTTGCTTTCATTCGGTGAGTGTCATTGGTCATCCCGAATGCCGCATCATACTTTCACAAACGGCGATCTACCTTGCTTCGTCGCCCAAAAGCAATTCGGCCTATGCCGCCATCAACCGCGCGCAGCAACTGGTGCGCGACACGGGTAACCTTGCCGTACCATTGCACATGCGCAATGCACCTACCAAAATGATGAAGGAAATGGGTTACGGAAAAGATTATCAATACGGTCATTCTTACGAAAATAATTTCTCGCACCAAGAGTTTTTACCCGAAGAAATCAAAGGCACTAACCTCGTTGAAATGGGCAATAACAAAAGAGAAATAGAGCTAAAAGGCTTACTCGAAAAACTTTGGAACAACAAGTACCGCTTTTAAATTTATCCCCACTTTTTTAGGAGTTATGCACATCCTTGCCTTAAATAAAAAGCAAGCATGGCTGTTGCGCGCTTCTTTTAAAATGTGATTTTTGGAGAGACCATTATACCCTAATATAAATTCAAAGGAGTGATAGACAACAATCAACTGAAGGCCTTGGTGAAATTACTGGATGATCCAGACCAAGACATCTATAGCCAAATTGAAAGTCGATTGTTGGAAATGGGCGCTGAAGTTATTCCGTTTTTGGAAAATGCTTGGGAAGACAGTCAAGATGAAATCATCCAAACGCGCATTGAGAACATCATTCAAAAAATAAACTACGATGATGTGTGCCGAAAATTGGTCAATTGGGCGCGACTGGGCGGACAAAATTTACTCACTGGCGCCTTGCTTATCGCTAAGTATCAGTTTCCGGAAATGGATGAAGAAAAAGTAAAAAATTACCTCAACCAATTGCGCCAAGACGTGTGGATCGAACTCAACGACAACCTCACCGCCATGGAAAAAGTGAGAACGATGAACCACATTTTGTTCAACGTACATGGATTCAATGGCAATCGCAAAAACTATCACGCACCCAACAATTCCTACATCAATTGTGTACTCGAAAGCAAAAAAGGAAATCCTCTGTCAATAGGAATGATTTACATGATTATTGCGCAAGGCCTTGACATTCCAGTGTATGGCGTAAACTTACCCGAACACTTTGTACTGGCATATGAAGACGAATTGAAGCAGTTCGCAACTACTTCTTCAGAAAACGAACAAGAAGGCATTCTTTTTTACATCAATCCTTTTTCAGGCGGAACTATTTTTGGGAAAAAAGAAATCATCAGCTATCTCGAACAAATCGGCATGAAGTCAAAGCGCTCTTACTTTGTACCTTGCAGCAACATCGACCTCATCTTGCGAAACCTCAACAACCTTATTTTTAGTTATCAAAAAAACGGAAAAGAAGGCAAAGTCGACGAAATCAAACACTTATTGGATTTGATTGAATCGTATAAAGAATAAAAAATACCAAACCTTTGTATATGAAAACAGCCAAAAGAGTTCCCTCTTTTGGCTGTTTTGCTTTTACAGCTTTGTACTATTTTCCCAGAACTTCTTTCACTTTGTCAGCAGCTTCTTGTAAAAGCACTACAGAGTGAACGCTCAATCCTGAATCTTCAATTAATTTTTTAGCTTCAACCGCATTCGTTCCCTGCAAACGCACGATGATAGGCACTTTTACCTCACCAATGTTTTTGTAGGCGTCAACAATACCTTGCGCAACTCTGTCGCAACGAACGATACCACCAAAAATGTTAACCAAAATGGCTTTCACGTTCGGATCTTTTAAGATGATACGGAAAGCTTTTTCAACTCTTTCTGCATTGGCGGTTCCGCCTACGTCTAAAAAGTTAGCAGGCTCACCTCCACTTAATTTAATAATGTCCATGGTCGCCATTGCCAATCCAGCACCGTTTACCATACAACCTACGTTACCATCCAATTTCACATAGTTCAAACCATGTTCTTTGGCTTCTACCTCAGTTGGGTCTTCTTCGGTTACATCGCGCAATGCAGCGTAATCAGGATATTTAAACAATGCATTGTCGTCTAAACTAACTTTAGCATCAACAGCAATGATCTTATCATCAGAAGTTTTCAATACCGGATTAATTTCAAACATTGATGCTTCGCATCCAATGTAAGCACTGTACAAAGAAGAAACGAATTTTGTCATTTCCTTGTTTGCTTTCCCTTCTAAAC
This sequence comes from Flavobacteriales bacterium, assembly GCA_947444925.1. Classification (GTDB taxonomy): domain Bacteria; phylum Bacteroidota; class Bacteroidia; order Flavobacteriales_C; genus JAHEZL01. Next base: position 17,788 of record CANFBW010000027.1, read on the forward strand.
CAAGATTAAAAGCAATTTTTCGCGCTTGAAAACCTTGTAAACCCAAGGTAGGATCTATTTCTTCTTTGAAAATCAACTCAGGTGTGTTGTGGGCAACGTCTTCAATGGACATACCACCTTCAGTAGAGTAGATAATGATGTTTTTACCTTTCTCTCTGTCTAGCAAAACACTCATGTACAATTCCTTTGGCTTACTATCGCCAGGATAGTATACATCTTGAGCAATCAATACTTTATTTACTTTTTTACCAGTAGCGCTTGTTTGCAAAGTAACCAAATGTCCGCCCAAAATTGCTTTTGCTTTTTCAGGAACTTCTTCTAAACTTTTTGCCAACACAACACCAGCCGATCCAGTTTCAGTTACTTTACCTTTACCACGACCACCTGCGTGAATTTGCGCTTTTACCACAAACCATCCTGTGCCAGTTTGTTCTTTCAATTTTTTCGCAGCCTCAGTTGCGCCTTGCGCTGAATCAGCAACAATACCCTCTTGTACTGCCACTCCAAAGCTTTTCAGGATCGATTTCCCTTGGTATTCGTGTATATTCATTTGTATTATTTTTTTCAGTGAGCGGCTAATTTACATTTTTTTAGGAATACTCAAAGCGGAATAGTCGACTGTTCATAGATTTATTTAATTTTACTCCGTGATAGAAGTAAAAGACATTCGAAAATCTTATGGTCCCTTGGAGGTATTGAAAGGCATCAATCTTCAAATAAACAAAGGAGAAATCGTTAGCATCGTAGGTGCTTCGGGTGCTGGAAAAACAACACTTCTACAAATACTAGGCACTCTTGACAACCCTGATTCAGGGCAATTGTTCATCAACAACACAGAAGTAAATACCCTAAAGGGCAAAAAAATAGCCAAGTTTAGAAATCAAAACATAGGTTTCGTTTTTCAATTTCACCATCTTTTGCCTGAGTTTACTGCTTTGGAAAACGTTTGCATACCCTACTACATCGGAAATGGAAACAAAAAAGAAGCTGAAGCGAAAGCCATGCATTTGTTGGAAATTTTAGGTGTAGCAGCTCGTGCACAGCACAAACCCAATGAGCTGTCGGGCGGCGAGCAGCAAAGAGTTGCAGTCGCTAGAGCTTTAATCAACAGTCCAGCCATCATACTGGCCGACGAACCTTCTGGCAATTTAGATTCCGCTACAGCCAATAACTTGCATCAACTATTTTTTAAGTTGAGGGAAGAATTCAATCAAACATTTGTTATTGTTACCCACAACGATGAACTCGCTGCTATGGCAGATCGAAAAATTGTGATGCGCGACGGAAATATTGTTTAGTCAAACAATTAGTGCTTTTCAACTCCACCTTCAAAAAAAATCCCAGCACAACCACACTATTGGCAATAGTGAATTTGAAGCTTTAGTTCTCCTGCCCTTCTTTCACCTTTAAAAACTGCAATCCGTCGAAATTGTCCACCGCATCGAGCAGTTTTACCAATTCTTCACGCTCTTGATTGCTTTTGTCAGGCTTCATCAATATTCTGATGCGCGCTATCACTTTGTTGTATTCATCAATTGATTTCATCATACTCAATCACCCTTAACATTCGTGCCTATTAAACTCTCTAAATGCAACATTAGTTACAATAATATTAATATTTTCGTTTCTTTTTAAACTTAGCTTCTTTTTCCCGTCGTTCTTTCAACCATTTTGGGGTATTGTCAGCGGTTGCTGGCGAAGACTTGGCACCGCCTTCCACTAAAACCTCTAACAAGTCGTTGCGCTTCATGACCTTCAAGCGCTCCGCAATCTTTTTCTTGTTTTCATCTTTGTACCAGAAAAAGAAGATATTCTGATCATTTTTATCGTCACGTGAAATGGCCGTTTCCACCTTTTGCATCGTATAGGGATGATAGCCTGAATAATAAATTTCAGTGGCCACTGTCATCGGCGTTGGTGTAAAATCTTGCACTTGTTCAAGTTTGAAACCGAGCTCTTTGGTTTCAGCTGCAAGTTCCGCCATGTCTTCTTCGGTAGTTCCGGGATGACTTGAAATAAAATAAGGAATCAGGGGCTGATCGAGTCCATGCTTCTTGTTCACAGCATCATAATTCTTTTTAAATTCCTTAAAATGCTTGAAAGATGGCTTGCGCATTATTTTCAACGTATTTTCGGCGGTATGCTCGGGCGCCACTTTTAAGCGACCACTGATGTGGCGTGTCACCAGCTGATCCATGTATTCATCAATACTGTCATCGCCATTTTTATTGTACCCTTTTGTCAACAAATCATAACGAATACCACTACCCACAAAAGCTTTTTTAATAAGTGGATGCGCATCTACTTTTTTGTACAAATCCGTCATCGGTTTGTGGCTCGTATCTAAGTTAGAACAAATCACGGGGTGTATGCACGACGGACTCACACAGCGTTCACAAATAGCATCATCAATGCCCTTCATCTTATACATGTTTGCTGAAGGACCTCCTAAATCGCTGATATAACCTTTGAATTCAGGCATTTTGGTCACCTCATCAACTTCTTTCAAAATGGATTTCTCTGAGCGACTGGCGATAAATTTACCCTGATGGGCAGAAATAGTGCAAAAACTGCAACCACCAAAACAGCCGCGGTGCATGTTTACCGAAAACTTAATCATGTCGTAGGCCGGTATCGGTCCGCGACTCTTATACTTCGGATGTGGCAAGCGCGTGTATGGCAAATCAAAAGTCGTATCCATTTCCTTTTCGGTCATGGTCTTGTATGGCGGATTGATCAGTAAAGTCTTTGCTCCAATTTTTTGCAAAATTCGACGGGCATTGAGTTTATTAGACTCTTGTTCCACCACTTTGAAGTTAGAGGAATATGTTTTTTTATCGGCCAAACAAGCTTCGTGCGAATTCAGCTCAATATCGGTCCACCTTTTGTTTTTGGGCAATTCCTCTCCCTCCCGAATAATCACCGAAGTTTGAGGCACTGTTTTAAGCGATTCAAAAGGAACGCCTTTTTTTAGCAAGTCGATCACATTGCGCAAGGGCTGTTCGCCCATTCCATACACCAACATATCGGCACCACTGCTTTCTAAAATAGATGGCATCAGCTCGTCTTTCCAATAATCGTAATGGGTAACGCGACGCAACGATGCTTCAATACCGCCAATGAGCACCGGCACATCCGGAAAAAGTCGTTTCAATATTTGTGTGTAAACCGTTACCGCGTAATCCGGACGATAGCCTGACTCTCCTCCCGGAGTGTAAGAATCCGATGATCTTTTGCGCTTCCCCGCGGTATAGTGATTCACCATAGAATCCATACAGCCGGCAGTAACGCCGAAGAACATTTTGGGTTTTCCTAATTTTTGAAAATCCTGCAAATTGTCTCTCCAATTGGGTTGTGCAACGATACCTACACGCAAACCTTCGCTTTCAATGATACGACCAATAACGGCAGTACCAAAGGCGGGGTGGTCAACATAGGCGTCTCCCGAAATGATGATCACGTCCAGTTCTTCCCAATCTCTCTTGCGCATTTCCTTTTTTGAAATGGGCAACCAATCTGTTATCGGACGCAAATCTTCCATGGAGCAAAGCTAAGGCTAAACGTCAAATTTTCCTATCTCTAATTGATCTTCCTTAGATAGATCGAGTTATTGAACAAATAAAATAGCACTTTGTATTCATAAAAAATCTCGCTACTTTTAGCGCATATATACAATTACTAATTTTGAACAGTCACCTTCAGTTCCGCATTATTTCATTTTTTCTGTTGTCATTCTTCCTTATCGGTTGCAGTGGTAATTACGAAGCGACGGGGCCTACCGAAGGCATCATCACTTACGATGTTTCCTATCCTAAACCGGCAGCCGATCCCTTTGATCAAAAAATGATGCCCAGTGAAATGACGGTGAAGTTTAAAGACAACAAATCACTCACTACACTTCTTTTTGGAATGGGCTTTGTTCAAATGGCCTATTTGTCTGACAACGAAAAAAAAACCATCACAGAGCTCAACAAGTTCATGGGCAAAAAAAGATCCTTTGTTACCGATCAAAAGAACTTGCCTAATTTATTAAAGGAAGTACCACCCTATACCATTGAGTACATTGAAAATCAAAATAAAATTATAGCAGGCTACAATTGCAAAAAAGCGTTGATCCACGTTCAGGTAGAGCCTCCTTATGACTTCTCGGTGTTTTATACCGATGAAATACAAATTAAAGATCCGAACTGGTGCACACCTTTTAAGAATATCAAAGGTGTTTTAATGGAATACCAAGTTGAGCAATACAACATCATCATGCGCTTTAAGGCAAAAACCGTAGAACTCATCGATCAAGAGGAAGGCGACTTTAAAATGCCTGCTGATTTCAAACTGGTGTCGCAACAAGACATGGATGAAATTCATAAAATGCTAAAGGAAATGAATGAGTAATCTTCATTCGATGAGCCACGCCAATGCACAAATCACTTCTTGGGTAAACGAATACAGCGACGAACTTTTGCGCTACACCATCTTTAAAGTTTCAGACAGAGTAGTCGCTGAAGACTTGGTTCAAAACACTTTTTTAGCAGCCTTTACAGCCTTCTCGCAATTCAAAAAAGAGAGCAGTCCCAAAACTTGGCTCTACGCTATTTTGAAAAATAAAATAGCAGATTTCCACCGCGCCAATTTTAAAAAAGTAGAAATTAAAATAAACGACAACGAAGCTGGACTCGATTATTTTTTCGACAAAAGTGACCATTGGAAAAACGAAACGTCGCCCATTGCATGGAGATCTGAAGAACATTTGCTCGACAATACCGATTTCAACAACGCATTGAAATTTTGCATGAATAAATTGCCAGCGCAATGGCATTCGGCCCTGCAACTTAAATATATGGAAGAGCGCGACGGAAAAATAATTTGTCAGGAATTAAACATCACTGCGACTAACTTTTGGCAAATACTTCACCGTGCCAAATTACAGTTGAGGGCTTGCTTAGAAATCAATTGGTTTAAAAAGCAACTATGTGGTTGACTAAAATAATTGGATTTAGCTGTAAAAAAGTATCGGCGCTCAGCGACAAAAAAGTGCATGTGGGCATCAATCTATTTGAACAAAGCAAACTCTCTTTGCATTTGCTCATTTGCGATGGATGCAAAAACTACGTCAGGCAATCGGCAATACTTGATCAAATATTAAAACAACAACTGCACAAGGCTACTTCCGAAAACAGCAACGACAATGAGCATTTCAAAATGCGCATCATCTCAGCCATCAATAAAATGCAATAAATACTCAAAGCTGACGCAATCTTTTGTGTACTTTAGTCGGGCCTAAGCAAGTCCATTACCATGAACAACAACCTTTCCATTGATCCTGCAGCACTCGCTTCTAAGTTCATCAACCATTCTCACAAAAACATATTTTTAACAGGAAAAGCAGGAACTGGAAAAACTACTTTTTTAAAACACATCATTCAGTACACGCATAAAAAAGCAGTCATCGTTGCACCCACAGGCATTGCAGCAATAAATGCAGGTGGCGTAACGATACACTCATTATTTCAACTGCCCTTTGGTAGTTTTGTACCTCAAAAACAAATTGGAGGAAGTGCAAATGCATCAAAAATAATTGACCCGCAATCCCTGTATAAAAACCTACACATCGCTGGCAGCAAAAGAAAATTGTTGCAAGAACTCGAATTGCTGATCATTGACGAAGTGAGTATGCTGCGTGCCGACTTGCTCGACGCCATTGATTTAGTGCTGCGCTTTGTGCGCCGCCGACAAAACCTTCCCTTTGGTGGTGTACAAGTACTATTTATTGGCGATTTACTGCAATTGCCTCCTGTTGTAAAAGACGATGAATGGAATGTATTGAAGGCCTATTACAAAAGTGTATATTTTTTTGACGCCCGTGCACTCCAGGCGGAAAAACCACTGTACATTGAACTCGAAAAAATTTATCGTCAAGACGATTCTGTTTTCATTTCATTGCTCAACAATTTGCGCAACAACCTCATCACGCCTGGTGATGTTGAACTGCTAAACAAATACTACCAGCCCAATTATCAAAAAAAGCACAATGACAACTACATTACGCTGACCACACACAATTACAAAGCCGATAAACTCAACAAAGATTACCTGCAGGAGTTGAAAACAAAATCACATTTTTTCGCTGCCAGCATCAAAGGTGAATTCAATGAGTATGCCCAGCCAGTTGAAAAAACACTCGAACTAAAACTGGGCGCTCAAATTATGTTTGTGAAAAATGACGCCAGCGGAGCACAGCGTTTTTTCAATGGAAAAATAGGCATCGTCTCGGCACTCAGCGACAAGGAAATCAAAGTGCAATTCAGTGCCACTGAAAAAGAAATTACTGTTGAACCCTACGTTTGGGAAAACATAAAATATACCGTCAACACCAGCTCCAACGAAATTGAAGAAAAAATAACGGGCACCTTCACCCAGTACCCCATTAAATTAGCCTGGGCCATCACTGTGCACAAAAGTCAAGGCCTTACTTTTGACAAGGCCATCATTGATATTGGCGCTGCATTTGCGCCCGGACAAGCGTATGTGGCGCTATCGCGCTTGCGCAGTTTGGGCGGACTCATACTCAGCTCGCGCATCAACTACGACAACATTGAACAAGACGAGAAAGTAACGGCCTATTCCAAAACCAAAACGGAACAACCCGAACTTTCTAAACTTGTTGAAAAAGAAGAAATCGTTTTTTTTAAGAATTACCTGCAGTCTTGCTTCGATTTTTCAGCGCTGTCGCAAACGCTGATGGAACATGCCCAATCTTATGACAAGGCCGAAAACAAATCGAGTAAACAGTTGCACAAAGACTGGGCTTTTCAACTCAAAACCACTTTCGACAAAGAAAAACCACACGCTGATAAGTTTTTAAATTTCGTGAACACGCTACTCAGCGCAAAAGAAAAAGGCCACTTACAAACCTTGAATCAGCGTGTAAACGCAGCCGCCAACTACTTTTCTCCTGTTTTTAAAAGCCTTTCTAAAACCATTGTACAGCAAATTGAAAAAGTAAAATCTGAGAAAAAAATAAAAATATACATCGGTGAATTGCTTGATCTTGAAACATCTGTTTACGAACAAATGAAGCGCATACAAAAAGCACTGGCACTTACCGAATCCATACTGAACAATAAAGAATTTTCAAAAGAATCCATACAACACATCATCAACGACAAGGCGCGCCTTGAAACCATGAATAGCCTTTACCAGCAAAGCACGGCTGCGGGTGTGAGTCGCATTGGAAAAGCAAAAGAACCCAAAGAAAAAAAAGAGAAAAGCGATACCAAAAGTATCACGTGGACGATGTATAAAAACGGGAAAAGCATTGACGACATTGCCAAAGAAAGAGCGCTATCACCCACCACCATTGAAAATCATTTGGCACACTACGTCGCTTTAGGAAAACTCGACGTTTCAATTTTCATCAACGACGAAAAAATAAAGCACATCATTACAGCCGCCAAGGCTGTAAACTCTTTTCAACTTTTGGCCATAAAGGAAGTGCTTGGCGATGAATACAGCTATAGCGATATTCGGTTCGCGGTGGCAAAACATTTGGGTGCAGAAAAAAAAGATTAATGCTTACAAAACAGCGTTGCCGCGGCAACTGAAGTATTACCCACCAAACGCAAAGTATAACAAGCATCTGCCAAATCAGCTACATCTAAAAGCAAAGTATTGTCGCCTTTGCTAAGTATAAACTGTTGTTGCTTCAACAACTGTCCAATACCATCATACACTTCAACCAGCGCATCACAAGCCACGGCCGATTGCACCAACAAATGCAATTGCCCTTGCACAGGGTTAGGATAAAGCGTCAAGGCATTGCGCACCACATCGTTCGCAAGGACTATGCTTTTTGAGTACACAAACGCACCATCGTCGTCTACTTGCATTAAGCGATAATAGTTGTTCGCCGCAAGTGGCGCTTCATCATTGAAGGCATAATTCAACAAAGCCGTGCTTGTGCCGGCAGCTTCTACGCGGCCAATTGTTGAATAACGCTCACCATCAGAAGAGCGCTCCACTATAAAATATGCCGACTTAATTTCACTTGCTGTTTGCCAGTACAAATGATTTTGAACAAGTCCCTTTTTTCCTGCAAAAGAAAGCAATTCAACAGGAAGAATATCATCTGCGTCAAGCGCAAACCACTGCGACGCGCTACCCGACGCGTTGGCATCAGTTGACGTGCCCAAATCAAAACCATCGTTGCCAATCGCCGTGATTTGCAAGGTAGAATTGGCACCATTGAATCTATATGAATTATTGGTAGGCATAGATGTTGTTTTGTACCAACTTGTCGCGCCAGGCGCAATTCCCTGATCTTTGGCAAAAACAAAAGCAGGATGACTGCCAACACCTGTTACAATACTGCGCGTGGTGGCATTGCCCGTATAAGTGCCCGTTTTTCCGTATTTAAAAGCAACATAATGATAAGTAACTCCCGAATTGGCGCGCGAACGAGCAGTAAAAGTTGTTGCTCCATAAGCCCCTAGCACCTCTTTTTCCCAGTCGGCACCACCCCCTTCCATTTTAAAACTGTTGGCTTCATAGTCCACTAAATTCATTTGCGATTGTGTTGGCCATGTAGCATCGGCAGGCATTGCCCACACCATTTTTGGTTTAAATCCTACCGTTATGTTTTGGTCAGATGCCCCACCAACAAAGGTACCCACAGTAACTGCATTTGATGAAAACGCCGTGTAATAATAAGTTGTAGAAGATGCATTGGCATCACTGCTGCTGCCCACCGTAAAATAACCTGAGCCAAAAGAAGTAATGTAATTTGCTGCCAAAGCATTGGCAGCATTCACCTTTGTGAGTGCCCCCATGGTGTTGCTCGCGATAAAGCTCACCGATGCATTGGCCTTCTGCACCAAAACACAAACTGGCGTAAAACCCAAACCTGTTACATTGAAAGGTGTACCTCCATTGCCGGTATAAGTACCAACGACAATGCTTTGCGCCCGCACAATGGTGCTATGGGCTATGAGTATAAAGAATAAGGAATAAGTGAGCGTTTTGGCAATAAAAGTAGAAGCACTTTTAAACCGTAGTTTAAAGAAAATAGTTTGCATGTAGCTGCAGCGTGTAGTAGTAAAAGCCGTAATTCCCCCGAATTACTTAATCATAGCGTAAATTCGGGGCAAAGATAAGGCACACAACTGCTCTTGTCAAGTTTACTTTTACACTATGCGATTTTTAAACAAAAAAGCTTAGTTGTTTTTGATGACTTTCACCGACGACACCGTACCGTTTGGATCGGTTAAGTTGATAAAGTAAGTACCTGCGTCGTAAGGCTCCACCGTCATTCGAAACTTATTTTCACCCGCCATCGAAGGAATGTGCGCAAAGTACAAGGCATCTCCATTGATATTGGTGATGTTCACTTTGTAGGTACCACCAGCCACCGAGTTGTAGTATAAAGTAACATTGTTAGACGACGGATTTGGAAACAACTGCGTGATGATATTCACCGCGTTGTTGATGTTCACTGCCAAAATTTTAAACTTCTCGTTTTTACCATCGTTGTCGAATTGCGACAATTGGTAGTAATGCACGCCGTTACCCGCATTTTCGTGCACGAAATCATAATTCGTCCAAGTGTTTTTATTTCCCATGGCATCCACCCTTCCCAACGATTCAAAGTGCACCGCATCGGTAGAATGCAAAACATCAAAATGAGAACTATTGATTTCACTTGCCGTTTGCCAACTCAAGTTCACGTTATCGCCTTGCTTCACCGCTTCAAAAGACGTCATTTGAACCGGCAAAGAAGTACCACCCGACATGGCGAAATAAGAATGCGTTTGCCAAGCATTATTTATTTGCGTATTTCCATTGGTAACTGTAAATCCAGCACCCGCATCAAAAGACTTAATTCCGCCTGTTGCAGCGGCATTTGCTGTAAAACGAGAGGAATGATCTGTGGCATTAGCAGCCTGCGAAGCAAGTCTAAACCAGCCCTCCCGACCACTTGCCGGATATTGCGCCAAAGCAAAATCAGGCGTTGCACCAAATCCTGTCACTGCCCAGTCACCCGACCCTTGATTCACATAATATGTGCTTTCTTTAATGGCTGTACCACTGCTGTTGAAGGCGATATAATAATAATTGGTGCCATTTTGGTTTGCAGAGGTTCCGGCACTTCCACAAGTAAATCCGTTATTGGTGTAGCCATTGATTGGAGAAGCACTAGATGCACTACTTCCGTCTTTCGTAAAAAAACCTATATTCCCCGCATGCGAAGCACCTGAGAAAAATGCATCACCATGTGGAGCGGCAGCATCACCTACCATCAACACCGCCTCTGGATTACTCCCAAAACCGCATTTCGCCATTGTTCGTCCGCTCCCCGAACCATTTCCGTTTGTTGAATCCACATGAATATTACCACTGCTGTTAAAGGCAATCCAATTGTATTGGGTACCATTGTTGTTTGTTCTATTACCAGTACCTATGGTGAAACCATCACTGTCTAATGACGTTACTTCACCAGTAATTAATGCAACAGAACCAGTTCCCAATTGCTTGGTTTTTCCAGCCGGCATATATGACGTCGTGAAAACGGCTTCGTGAGCACCATTCGATTTTATAATAATGGCTTCAGGCGAAAAACCCAAACCCGTGATAGACTTCGCTGTTCCTTTTCCTGTATAATTTCCAAAGGCATAGGTTTGTGCCTGAATGTTAAGGTTTACCAATGTCATAACAAACATTAGCGAAACAAAGTGCTTAATAACTTTACAAGTCATAATTGCTTTTTTAAATTATCCCCCCGGCGCGAAGTAAATACATATTTCGACAGAAGTCAATATTTAATGTTTGTACGCACATTTATTTTTTTGGTTTCGTTTTTACGCTACCTATAGGAATTGCTAGCGCACAACATTGTAGCGAATTTCAATCAATTGAAATGTAACGCCATCGGATTTTTTAAGAAGAATGGTGTTTTTGTTTTCACCGCTTTTTCCTGTTAAATCAATAGAAAACTGAATATGCAAATAATGGTTTGCATCAATATCGCCATCGTTGTATTTCAATTGCACACAGTCACAGTCGGCGCCCACACGCTCGGCCGACCAAGCGTGCACACCCGTGTTTTTCAAAAACAAATGCTGATCCTCAACGGCGCTTAACTCACCTAAATTCACAACAATTTTTTTGAAATCGTCGCGGTAAGGAAGTACTTTTTTGTCTTTGGCCTTCAACTGCACCGACACCACCTCAATTCTTCTTTCCATGGCAGCAAAGGGGTGGTAAATAGAGTTGCGCACATCGTAGTAATCGTCGCTTACACCTTCCTGCGACTTGTATTCACCATTGGGCTGCTTCACAATCGTGAGGGGCGCTGCTCCGCTGTCAGAGCTGAAATAAGGCAGATACAAACCATTCTCGTATGCCTTTAAATAATTGATGAAGGAAGAAATACGGCGCAAAGACAAATTGACGTTGTAATCGGATTTGGTAAGCGGACTCGCAAAGCCTCTAACCACTACTTCAGCCGAATAGCCCTGCTGCAAGTAGTACAGTAAATCTTTGGCGAATTTCTCTAAATTGACCATTCCCGCATCCACATAGTCTTCAAAAAAACGATCAATGTCTTGCAATGCCATCGCTTGATCTTCGCCTTGGAGATCGGCCGGATATTTCTTTTCATAGTCGGACAACAACCTTTTGTAAGCCTGATAAGTGGCGGCATAATTCAAGCGCGTGAGTGTATCGCGACAACGCGGATTGGGCTCATCGTTGTGAAAATAGAGCACCAGCGGAAGGTCTACATAATCTTCTTCCATCACAAAAGGCAAGGTATCAAGAGCTTGTTCTTTTGCTTCTGCCATTTTTTCAAAGCGGTAAACATCGGTGCAACAAATGGCATCAGCATCATCAGACAAAGTCCCCACTCGCGTTGAACTCAAAAAACCACTCTGCGTTTTATCCATCACAAAACTAAGGTCGGCACGACTTGAATTCAACGGAATACCAACGTTTACAGGCTCTTGTAAGGCAGTGAGCGCGCCTTTACTCCTAAAAATATCAAAGTCACCCAAACCAGCATACCAATTTGAACTAAAGTACAGCGCCGTATCGGCAGTATTGTAGAAAGGCGTAATTTCATCGCCAGGACTATTTACTTTAGCGCCCAAATTTTTAGGCGCGAGGTATTTTCCTTCGTTGTATTCAGTATACCATAAATCCATACCTCCACTACCACCGCTGCGGTTTGATGAAAACAACAAAAACTCTTTTCCGGCAATGTTCAACCAAAAAGGATGTGTTGTACTGCAATCAGAAATAGCTATTTCAAGCGGCAGCGCAAGAGGCGTCGTCCAGCCACTGTCGCTCCACTGCGATTCCATCAGTCGACAAGACTTCATTGTCGCACAGCGGCTAAAAATAAATTTACGGCGATCACTGCTAAAAGTACCATTGCCCGTATTTTCTTTGGCAACATTAATTTTTGTCAGCGCTGTATCTTCACTCCACCAGCCCGCTTTTCCCTGCGCAGTGTACAACTGCACGATGTATTCTTTATCCTTGTTTTCGCGCAAAGCCGAATAATACATCAACGAATCGTTGTAAGGCAAAGCCGAAAATTCAGCGTTGGTCGAATTGATGCCCGCGAGATTGTACACATTAAATTTCAGTGTGTCGCGCAGCAAAAGCGGAATGGTTTTTTCATTTTTAATTTCCTGCTGCGCCCTGCGGTACATCAGCGATGATCTGTCTTTTGCTTCTTTCACAAAGCGAGCCATGAGCGCAGCACTTTGATCATAATGCTCCAAGCATTTGTCAATCATTGCCATGTGGTAAAGCGCAGCCGAATAGTCTTTCTTTTGAGGATTTTCTATCAGTTTTTGAAAAAGAGGATAGGCTTTTTTATAGGCATTGTAGTTCAAATAACTTTCTGCCAACTTAAACAATAGCTCATCGCCAGTGCTGTCGATCGCGTATGCCTTTTCGTAATACACTGCCGCGCCAAAATAGTCGCCATCGGCATAGGCCTCATCTCCGTATTTGGTGAACTGTTTTTTTTGAGCAAGAGCCGAAATGCACAAAACAAAAAGCAGCACAAAACTGACTTTGCATTTGGCATTTACAACTGTGATCATTTTCATCATAAAAATTTGGGACAAACTTTATAGTGTGTTCTTTCAACGGCCTTTCTCCAAATATAAATCACTGCGAGTTCCAATCCGCCCCTATACTGAGAAGCGGGAACAAGATTTGAAAAATTGATATCGTAGCTGGCCCCGAAAGTCCAGTTGTTATACATCAATCCTGCAAACAAGTTTCCAGCGTCACTGCTTCGGCCCCAGGCACCCCCTAAAATTTTCCATTCGTTGAAAGGCTCTGTTATGAAATCATACTGTACCATACTTCCAATTAAATACTCAGCATACTTTCCTTGAAAACTCATCAATACTTTTGGCAACAGCGACCATTTTGGCGCCAAACGGTATTCAATGCCCATTTCAATATTGTAACGCCTGTCTAGACGAACGTTCATGTTTTGCAAAAACGATTCGCGGGGCTGTGTGATATTATAGACACTAGCGCCCAACATCAACTTTCCTTTGTCGTTCATCTGCCAATTCCATTTCGCGCCGGCATTCAAATTAAAATAAGTGGTACTGAGCTTGTCGAAATTTTCTATTGACCCTATACTGGGATCGTAGTAAAATCCATTGTACTGGTTGTCGTATTTCAAATCTTTAGTAGCGAATTGTTTATTGCTGAAACCAGCCTGAGCGCCAAATACAAAATTTGACCGAGCACTCGTTGTAACGCGATACGACGATCCAACATTACAAAGAGTACTTATGAAATGTGAGTCACCCGTGTTGTCATTCTGAAAAGAAAAAAACACGCCCAAACCTTTCACTTTTAAAAAATCGTGGGCATCTATCGCGCCTGCAAAAGTTTGATATGGAAGAGTGACTGAAGCCCATTGCCGGCGCTCATTGCCCACAAAACGGTAGTCGCCATTAAAGTCACCAATGTGTGCCGGATTGTAATTGGCCGGTGCAAAGAAAAACTGTGAATAGTGAATGTCTTGCCCAAATACGCTTGCTGCAAAAAACAACAGCAGTATTTGCAATTTAAGGTTCAATAGTAAAGGTTCAAAGGCTGCAAATTTCTCATTGCAACGCGACACAAAACTTTGAACTTTAAACTTTGAACTTTGAACCATCGTTATCTCATTACTGTTATATTCCCTTTTTCAAAATACGAATTGTTCGCGCCACACTTCACCGTGAGATAATACACAAAAACAGCGGGGTCGGCACTTTGATTTTTATAGTCTCCACTCCAGCCTAAATGTTGATCGCGCGTTTCAAATACCATTTCACCCCAGCGGTCGTAAATCGTAAAATACAGTTCCGTAATATTGTTGCCGCGCACAAAAAGAACATCGTTTTTTGCATCGGCATTTGGCGTAAAAATATTGGGTACATACACATCGTTTTTGCCACATTTACCATCGTATACAAACACCGTAATGGAATCAGTGCTGACACAAGAATTTACAGCATTTGTTTTCAAACTCACCGTATAGGTCGTGCTCACAAGGGGACTTGCAACAGGGTCGTGCAAGGTATCGCCACTCAAGCTTGCTGCAGGTTTCCACAGCACCGCCAAATCAATAGGCGCAACGTGCAATTGTGTGCTGTGTCCTTTTAAAATGGTATCAGCATCAGCACTGGTGGTCAAAAATCCTGTAACGGGAATAACTGTCAATGCAAACAAAAATGAATCTTGACAAACTGCTTTGTTCGCGAGCAATACGTAGTTTGTGCTTTTAGCGGGTGAAGCTATTGGATTGGCAATGGCAGAATCTGACAATCCGTTTGCAGGGCGCCATAAATAGGACGAATAATTTGGATTTTCAGCGAAACCAATCTGCACCGACTCGCCTGCACAAATGGTATCTGAAGCCAGCACCTGTGTTTTGTAACTTTGCACGTGAATGGTTTTTGAAATGCTGTCCACCACATTGCAAGCCGTAGGGTCACTGATGCGCAATTTCACCACAAAATCTCCCGCTGTTGCATATTTGTGCGTGGGTTCAAATTGCGTGGCCGATGTACCATCGCCAAAGTCCCAATAAAAAGAAGTATTCTGTTGAAGCAAACTGGTGTTTTTGAAAGTATAGTTTTGTGTGGCACAGGCATCACTGGCTTTAAAATCGGCAACTACATTGGGTATTAAAAAGTCCATTTTAAAAACACCAATATTGCAATTGTTTGATTTGTTTTCCGGAGACACGGCATTCGCTGGCGCGATCACCATGTCGCTGTGCCCTCCGCAACCAGCGCACATTGCTTGATATATTTTTCCTTTTTTATCGAAACGACTGGTACCGCCGTCAACATGTTCCGAACTCAAATCGCCTCCAAAAAAACTGGCGTAAGACAATTGTGACGCATCATCTTCGAGCACCATAATGTAAAAATCACTCCCCAAGGTATTCGGCTGCATGGCGTCAGGCGTTACTTCCATGCCATCGCTTCCTTGTGCGCCATTGTATTTCGCGCCCCCTTTTAAATAATTAGGCAAACCGTCAAAGCCTGCTTTATTGGAACCCCAACCCGTTAAATAGACTTTATTACACAGATCGACCATGAAAGCAGTTGGACTAATATTCACTCGTCCATCGCCCGATCCAAAGGTGGTTGACCAAATAAAATCCGACAAATCGTTTTTCAATTTACTCACAAATTGTCCGCTGTGCACCGAATGGTATTTTGCGTTTTTAACCAAGGTGCTGTCCATACTTTCACTTTGACCATACACGTAAATATTTTGCAACTTGTCGATTTTCACAAAATATACTTGATCGTAAGCGGCTGTTCCAAAGTAAGTCAGCGCATTCAGCAAAGAACCATCGTTACTAATTTTAGCAATAAAGCCGTCAGACGGATTGCCCTGATACATGGGATACAAGGCATTGAGCGTTGTGGCTAAATCAGGCGATGTTGTTCCGCCGGCAAGCACTAAGTTTTCTTGTGCATCAAGCACAATGGAATACGCCGCATCATTTTCATTTCCACCCAAGTACGTAGCCCAAATTTGCGTACTCAAATCAGCGCTAAAATGCGCCACCAAAGCATCACTCAAAAGATTTTTAGTGTTTTGGAATCCGCTTACATTTGCAATATCACTGCTACTGGTGGATGAAGCAATGAACACATTGTCGTCCTTATCAACAATCACCTCACCGCGCATTTGATCGGCATAATTGTAATTCAAGCGCTCATTCAATCCGTCGTTTTTTGTTCCTCCGTAATAGGTAGAAGCCAAAAGTTTACTGCCATCAGCACTCAACTTTGACAAAATGATATCGGAACCAAAAAAATAATTCACAAAAATACCATTGGCAAGATTGGATATATTTCCACCTCCAAAAGAAGTATCAAGTGCATTTTTTGTAACCGGAAAATCATCAGAACCTGTAGTGCCATAAATCAACAATTCCCCTTTGCTGTTCACCACCAAACTGTGTGGTACCTCACAAAACCAACCGCCTAAATAAGTAGAATAAATGCGCTTGGTGCCGCTGGTATCGTACTTCGTGATGGCGATGTCGGGAGATCCAAAGATTTCTCCATTGACATTGTAAAATTGATTTGTGCCATTCCAAGTACTATCGAAAGCCCCCAAACTAGTGGGATAACCCATCCAAAAAACAGTGCTTCCTGCGTACAAAAACCCATCTTCATCATAGGTTGCGGTATAGCCAAAATTATCGGCCGTTGAACCTGAGTACGTAGAAAAAATAAGCAAGGGATCAATCACCAAATCAAAGGCTTTGTTGTACGACTCGCCCACCGTAAAGGAAACAACACCGTTGTGCAAAACAAAATGACAGGGCACACTTACTTTTTTACCAGCAATCACTTGATAAGCAATGGGCAACTGTTCAACAACATCGGAAAAAGAAAGTTGTATTTTCAATTCATTGTGCTCTAAACACATTTTACGAACACCATTGTACTTCAATTTAATATCACTTACCGCAGCCCCAGCATGCACAATAAAATCGTATTTCGAACGCTCGTTTTCTTCGTAAAATAAAAAGTCGATGCCTGGATACAATCCGTTGTAACGCACCTTTTCAAAAGTCGACACGTTGCTCGTCCATTTCGAAGTATCATTGCCAATAAAAAAATTCAATTTTTCTGCGCTGGCCTGAACACCTTTTTTGACAGCGTTGCGATCGCTGTTTACAAATTGCATTTCATAGGCGTGCAAACGAATTCTATTGTTTGCTGTATCACTTTCACCGCGCTTGGGCGCATGTCCGTGCTCAGCAAAATTTTTAGCATGCGCCAAGTGATAGGTCAGCTTGCCTTCCTCAAAAAACACAGTGCCTCCCGGAATGTTTTTTCTAAACAAAATATTTTCTTTCCACTGTCCCTTATTCGGAATGAACTGAGCAGAAGAAAAATGATACAACAAGCAAATGATGACTATAAAGGCATTGCGCATGGCTAAATTTAACTAAAAATGTTATTCATCAAAACATTAATTGGCGTAGCATAATTAAATGTAACCATCTATTGGTTAATATTGTTCTATCCTAATAGGAGACAAAGTTACCGATGTCCAAAAACATAAAATACATACTGTTGTTACTGTGCGGCTTTGCGGCTTTTCAACTGCCTGCACAAAACATTGTGATGGGCAGCAGCAACAATGAAAATTTGTGCACAGGCAAGTTCTTCGACAGCGGAGGACTAAGCGGCGCGGGCTATTCTGAAAATGAAAACTTATCCCACACTTTGTGCAGCATGGGCGGCGGACAGAGCATCAAAATCAATTTCACTGCGTTCAACGTCGACCCAAAAGACACGCTGTACATTTTCGACGGCGCCACGAACACCGCTCCACTGCTTGGGAAATTTACCAACGACGATTTACTTGGATTAACCATTGGCGGCAGCAATGCCAATGCCACTGGCTGCCTCACCTTTCATTTCACCAGCGACAACAGCAACAATGGATTTTGGGAAGGCCTTATTTCTTGCGGCAACAAGTGCATTTTCCCAACAGCCATTATCACGGGGGGCACTGACATTGTGCGACTTTGCCCTGGCGAAAGCATCGCTCTCAATGCCAGCAGCTCCACGGCCGGCGCGGGCAGCATTGCGAAATACGAATGGTTCAGTAAAAAAGACACGGTGGTTGGAACAAACTACAACAGTAATTTCCCAAATCCAAATGGACTGCAAGTTGAACTCCGCGTGACCAACAGCGCAGGCTGCAGCAATATCAAAAAAGAAGAGGTACTTGTACTTGTCAGCACACCTCCTGTGTTCACCGGCACCAGCGGAGACACCAAGGCTTGCACCGGAAAAAGTGCCTGTTTGACTGGAAAAGTGAGCGGCATTGCCTATAAAGAAGAAATACCAAAATACAGCGGCGGTACCCTTGCGCTGCCCGACCGCCCCGACAATGGCGTTGCCTGCTTCAATTCCACCCTTAATTTCACTATTTTTACCCCAGGTCAAAAGCTGAAAAGCGCAAGTGATCTACAAAGTATTTGCGTAGATATCGAACATTCCTATTTAGACGACCTAACGATCAAAATTACTTGTCCAAATGGCCAATCAACAAAACTGTTCAACCGCGGAGGCGCAGGCAAACACCTCGGTATACCTGTGCTTGATGACAACCCACCCGTAACAGGCACTTGCGGTCATTATTGTTGGACCGACAATTCCTTACTTGGGCAATTGCAAAATGCCGGAAGCATCAATCAAACCGTGCCTTATGGCAACTACAAAAGCACCGAACCGTTCACCAATTTGATTGGCTGTCCGCTCAATGGCGCATGGGTTTTTGAAGTGTGCGACATGCAAAAAAACGACAATGGTTCAGTATGCACCTGGGACTTGACTTTCAACCCCAACAGCATTCCCAAAGGCATTTCTTTTACACCCACTTTCAATTTACCCGCCAACGACTCAACTGCCTGGGTGAGCGATGCATCTATATTTAGCACTTCTGCGAATGGCGACACCATTTGCGCTGCCGCGCCCGCTGCGGGCATCAAAAACTTCACGTACAAAGCCACCAATAATTTCGGCTGCACTTATGACACTGTACTTTCTGTAAAAAGCTATCCTTTTCCCAAAACAAATTTAAACGACAGCATACAGGTTTGTACCTCGCTTTTGCAATCGCCCATTGACGTCAGCATGAGCGCTTCAGCAGAAGGAAGTTATCATTTTTCATGGCAGCCGACAAAAGGATTGAGCGTCGCTACAAGTGCGCATACCAAATTGCTGCTCGACAGTGCGCAAACCCAATACATATTGAAAGTTTACGATGACGCCGCACCAAATTGCATCACATTTGATACCACCCAAATAAAAAAAATACCCGTACCCACCGCTGCGCTGCTGTTGGACACCAATGCGGGCTGTGTGCCGCTGACCATAAAAATGAAAGACAACACCAATCCAAAACCCATTCATTTTCAATGGTTTTTTGGCGATGGAACTGATTCTGCATCCGCCGTCGATTCTACCACACACCGCTATACCAACTTTGGAACAGATACTTTAAAATACATCATTTCCACCTTCGACGGATGCACCGATACCGCCACGCACATCATCAATGCTGCACCGGCTCCATTGGTAATTTTTCTTGTTTCTCCCCCCGATGCCTACCGCGACTTTCCTTATTTTTGTTTTCAAAATGCCTCCGTCATGGGCGGATCCCAATACACTTGGCGCTTTGGCAACGAGGGCGCATCTTCTCAGGAGAGTGATTGCTTTATGTTTTCCGACTCCGTTAAATGTCATCCTGTGCAATTGCGCGCCACCAATAATTTTGGTTGCAGCGACAGCTTAACAAAAGCTGTTTGCGTGAAAAATTCACGTCAAAAAATATTCGCTCCAAATGCCTTCACACCCAACGACGACCACCACAACGAAACTTTCATTGTAGTGAGTGAGGGCGTTTTTAATGATGGCTATCAACTCAGCATCTTTGACAAATGGGGAAACAACATTTGGGAAAGCAACACACCCAACAGCGCGTGGAATGGCAACGGAAATAATTTCCCAGCGCCAAGCGATGTTTATGTGTATAAATTAAAATACAAAGACGAATGGGGAACTGACCAGCAAATCATTGGAAGCGTAACCTTGATAAGATAGACAACAAGATTATTATCTTTGTGCGCAACATTCAATTTTAGTCATGGACAATTCTTCTTTGCGCATCGTATTTATGGGAACACCTGATTTCGCTGTTCCCGCTCTTCAAATATTGGTTGAAAACAATTACAATATCGTAGGCGTAATTACGGCTCCCGACAAACCTGCCGGACGCGGTCATAAAATACAACAATCACCCGTGAAACAATATGCCCTTGAAAAAGGATTGAACGTTTTGCAACCCCTCAATTTAAAGGCCGATGAATTCATTGCCGAACTCAAAGCACTTGATGCACAACTGCAAGTAGTGGTCGCCTTTAGAATGCTGCCTGAGGTCATTTGGCGCATGCCAAGCAAAGGCACTTTTAATTTGCACGGCTCTTTATTGCCACAATACCGAGGCGCAGCCCCCATCAACTGGGCGGTGATCAATGGCGATAGTGAAAGCGGAGTGACGACCTTCTTCATCAATGAAAACATTGACACCGGAAGAATTATTTTGCAAGAGAAAGTAAAACTTACACCCAACACCACAGCAGGCGAACTGCACGACCAACTCATGGAGATTGGAAAAAAACTGGTGCTCGATACCGTTTACCGCATACAAACCGACAATCTATCGCTGCTCAATCAAAAGGATTTATTGATCAAAGATTTGAAAGCAGCACCTAAAATATTTAAAGCCGATTGTAAAATCGACTGGACTAAAAACGCTTCTCAAATTCACAATCTCATTAGAGGACTATCGCCCTACCCTGCTGCGTGGACGACTTTAAAGAATGGTGACGAAGAAATTTTATTGAAAATTTTTGCTGCCGAAATCAGCGATAAAATTGTAGCGACAAACACCATCGAAAGCGACAACAAAACACATTTATATATAGGCTGTCAAAATGGAAGTTTAAAAATAAAGCAGCTTCAGCTAGCAGGCAAAAACAGGATGAATACCGAGGACTTACTCAAGGGCTTCAACATCCACGGCTATCACACTATATAAGTATCACGCATCACCCCCCCTTTGCACTTCTCCCGTGATCACCTTAGAAAAAGGCAGTCAGAGTGCCCTTTACAGCCCTAGTTATTAACAATAGGCCTGATTTTTCAACATTTCCGTGATTTTAGCACTTGCGCATTTGTACAACATATATAATCACATATATTTGAAACCGGATAGTCACATTAATGTTTAACCCTTAATTTTTGTACCATGAACAAAGCAGAATTAATCGAAGCAATCGCAGCTGAAGCGAAAATCACTAAAGCAGATGCAAAAAGAGCACTTGATGCTTTTGTAACTGTAACTTCTAAATCTTTGAAAAAAGGTGACAGAGTTGCTCTAGTAGGATTCGGATCTTTCGCAGTATCTAAAAGAGCTGCTAGAAAAGGAAGAAATCCACAAACTGGAAAAGAGATCAAAATCGCAGCTAAAAAAGTTGTGAAATTCAAAGCTGGTGCTGAACTTTCAGCTGTAGTTAACAAGTAATTGTTTACCAAACAGAAATTGGAAAAGCTGCCCTCGGGCAGCTTTTCTTGTTTTATACAGTTCCTGTTTGAGGTATGTGAAACACAACAACAACAACAACAACAACTACAACAACTACAACTACAAATGTGCATGAAGATGTTCGTTAGTTTAAAACAATAGCAACTTGCTTTTGCCAACGACGAGATGTACTAAAATCACAAGCACTGCCCGCAAAAGGGCAACTGCAACAAAAAGCGCTAGACGATCATTTGCTTTTTACGCTTACCCGAAATTGCACCAGTAATTTGCCAAAGGGGCGATAGGTCCTTCAAAGACCTAAACTTAGTTTCTCCTCTTAATCTCAAGCAAACAAATACCTTCGAAAATCTAAGCGGAGGATTGCTTTCATTAATTTTCTATGATTGCCCGAAATTGCTCTTTAATCTGCCGAAAGGGCGATAGGTCCTTCGGAGTACCTCAGGATGACAGAGGCGTCCAATCTTCAAAAAAGTTTTCTTGAGTAAGGATGTCATCCTGAGATTTGAGATTAAGAGGAGAAACTAAGTTTCGGATTTTGAAGGACCTACCGCCCTGTTTGTAAATACATACGCGCGTTGGCACACCCTCATTTGGACTAAGTATTGTGTGGACCAATGATCGAAAATCTCGTGAAATTCTGAAAAGGCATAAACACCAAATGCGATCGATATTTCATAATAACACCAATTGATGCAAGTATAGGGCGATAGGTTCTTCGGAGTACCTCAGAAAGACAAATGTGCCCCGTTTCACAATATTTTTTTTTAGCGTGGCTGTCCTCCTGAGATTTGAGACGAAGAGAAGAAAGGAATTTTCGGTCTTTGAAGGACCTATCGCCCCCAACTTAAATCAACTGATACAGACGTGAACCAGTACTATTTTTTGGTAGGAATCGTCCAGCTTTTGCCGTCCAAGGTATAGGTATATTCCTCTGAACGCTGTATCTGCTCAGTGATATCGTAACGCACACCCATGTATCCCGATGGTTTTCCATCAGCACCCTTAATTGGCGTGATCACGGCATCAACCCAATAAGGAGTGCCATCTTTGGCTTTGTTCTTCACAATGCCTCTAAAGGTATTTCCCGAGCCAATTGTAGCCCACATTAATTTGAAAATTTCAGCAGGCATATCGGGATGACGCACTATATTGTGCGGCTTACCTTGCAACTCACCCATGGTGTACTTCGCTATTTTAGCGAACTTTTCATTCACCGATACAATATTTCCCTTTTGATCTGTTTCTGAAACCAAACACATTTCATTGAGAATACCAAGGCGCACCGACAGCTCCGCTTCCGTTTTATTGATCTTGGCTTCACGCAAAGAAATCTCACTCTGCATTTGCTCGCTTTGCGCTTTTATTTCTTCGGTGTTTTGACGCAACTCCTCCTCCTGTTCGCCCATCATTAATTGCATTTGTCGCGATTCAGCCAACAAACGTGCCGTTTCTAAATTTACTTTCAAGGCTTTAAAAGTAGCCGCGATACTTTCGGAAACTTTTTCAAAAAAATCAATTTCAACAGGCTTCAATACTTGAAAAGACGCAATTTCAATAACGCCAAAAATCTCTGCATTTACTTTTAAAGGCATAATCAACACGCAAGTGGGCGACGCATCGCCCAAACCCGAACGAATTTGAATATAGCCTTCAGGAACTGCGGTGAGCAATATTTTCTCACCCTCTAAAAAGCATTGACCAACCAAACCTTGGCCTACCTTTATTTTTTTTTCAACATATTTGCGTTTTTCGTAGGCATAAAAACCAACCAAATCAAGGTGCACATCGGCTTTATC
>CANFBW010000028.1 GCA_947444925.1 Flavobacteriales bacterium
AAATCAACACCCAGCATCTTGCACGCCGAGAAGGTCGCGTTTTTCAATGCGGTATCGTTGAACTTCACCATGCTGAAATCGCAATCTTTAAAAGTACAGTCCACAAAATCAATATACGACAAATCACTTTTTGAAAAATTGCAGTTGACAAACAAACAGTTGTCGTAAACACCTGCAGGCACTTTCTTTTCTGAATAGTCTATGCGCGTGTATGTTCTGTTCTCTTGTGCGGCGTTGTCCATCATAAATACCTTGCCTTTCTTAAAATCAACGGTTCAAAGCTAACAAAAAAGAGTCAGCGCCGGCGTGCTTTGCCGCAAATCCAAAATTGAGTTAGTACTGTGTAATAATATCCCCATCTAAAGGAAGTTTTTTTTACATTTGAACATCAAAAAAACAAATGCGAACATGCGTTCACCGATAACAGCCATTTTAATTCTCCTTTGTTTTACAGCAAGTCGCGCTCAGGTATACAAATATGTAGAAAAAATTCCCAGCTTCTCACTGTCAACCGGAGCGACCTTTTTGGTCAACAGCGGAGATTTCGGTTCATTTTTAAAATACTACTTGCCCACCAACAATGGTTTTGCATTCTACTTGGAAGGAACAACGCTCTATCCCACAAGCTCGGACTATCGCGAATACCGCTGTGAATATGGCATGGAGATCGTGTTTTTTAAAATCGGAGGATTTTCAACCCATGCTTTGGCTGGATTCAATTATGGTTGGTGGCAGCGCAAAAATGAAGTCTCCCCCTTTTACAATCCAAGCGCAGGAAATCATTTCATCAAAGACAACTCGCATTTCTTTGGTGGCGGAATGGACTTTGAATTTAACAAAAACACGAGTTTGTATGCCTCATGGAAAACCTACCCCGTGATATACAGCGACTACGTTGAAATGGGCTTTCGCTACAACATTTACCCCAGAGAAAAACGCAGAAGAGCTCCTGGAAAAAGGTACAAGATCAAATTCAACAAAGCCTGATTTTGCCGAGCATACGCAACATGTCACTACTTCAAAAAGACATACAAAACATTTGGCATCCTTTCACGCAAACCTATGGAAGCGAGGCTCCTGTTGCAATCGTAAAAGGAGAAGGACTTTACCTGATCGACGAAGAAGGCAACCGAATTGTTGACGCAGTATCGTCATGGTGGACCAGCATTCACGGACACTGCCACCCCTATATTGCCCAAAAAATTGCCGAACAAGCAAGCACGCTTGACCATGTGATTTTTGCAGGATTCACACATCCAAAGGCCGTAGACTTATCTCAACACTTGTTGCGACTGTTGCCGGCAAATTTCTCTAAAATATTTTTCTCCGACGATGGTTCTACCGCCGTTGAAGTAGCCATTAAAATGGCGGTGCAATACTGGCATAACCAAGGCCAAACAAAAAACCGAATCATCGCCTTTAAAGAAGCCTACCACGGCGATACCTTTGGCGCAATGGCCATCGGCGAACGCGGTGCATTTACGAAGGCTTTTGAATCCTTATTTTTTGAAGTAGATTTTATCGACGCTCCACTGCCAGGCAGCGAGGACCGTTGTTTACAGCAGTTGCAAGCAGCCATGCGACCCGATACCGCCGCTTTTATTTTTGAACCCTTGCTGCTGGGAACAGCAGGTATGCAAATGTACTCTGCAGAAGTGCTGCAAAAAATGGTGGACCTCTGCAAAGCATCGGGTGTACTGACGATCGCCGACGAAGTTCTGACAGGTTTTTACCGCACTGGAAAATGTTTTGCCACCAATAATTTAAAAAGTGGCAGTGACATCATTTGTCTTTCAAAAGGAATCACTGGTGGCACTATGGCTTTGGGCGTCACAGCTTGTGCGCAACATATTTACGACGCCTTTGTTTCTGAAGATAAATTCAAAACTTTTTTCCACGGACATTCTTATACCGGAAACCCTATTGCTTGTGCTGCTGCTTGTGCAAATTTAGAATTGCTTGCCACAGCGGAAAGTCTGCAAAAAATCAGCGAACTCTGCCGCCTACAAGCGCAGTGGGCGCATCACTTCGCTGCACATCCTGCTCTGCACATCGCCAGAAATTTGGGCACCATTACCGCTTTGGAAATCAAAACAGGAGACAATACTTCCTATTTCAATACATTGCGCGATACCATTTACCAACATTTTATGCGCAAAAACATTTTACTGCGCCCACTTGGCAACATTATTTATGTGTTGCCGCCCTACTGCATCACAGCCGATGAACTCAAACACATTTATAGTGAAATCGAGCTCTTTTTAAATCAACTCCATACAAAGGCATGAAAAATATCGGCAAAAACATTTCTTACAAAGAAGAAAAAGGTGAATTGTATTTAGAAATAAAACCCAGCTACGACAAACAAAAATACCAACTCGCGCTGGTGTGGTTCATTGCCTGGAGCGCCTGCGGAATAGCGGTGTTGTCTCAATTTTTTTTCGATCTCGACCGCAATCAAAAATTATTCCTCATCATCTTCATGGTTTTTTGGCTTTACTTTGAATACCAGGTAATGCAAGCACTCCGCTGGCGCAAGTCGGGAAAAGAAATAGTGAAAATTGCCGATGGAAAAATGCACTATGTCAAAGAAATCAGTGGGCGTGGACTCGAAAAAATTTACGACAGCGAAACCCTCACTCCACTGCAATACGTAGCCTCAGCCAACGAAGGATTTTTCAATGTGCTCAACCAATCCAGCTGGATGCCTGGCAATGAAGTGCTCGAATTCAAAGCCAGCGATCGTTTGCGCCGACTCGGCATTCAGCTAAATAAAAATGATGCAGAACAGTTGGCAAAAAAAATAAATCACTATATTCATAAAAATGCTTCTCTGTGAAAAGATTTATCTATTGGTGCAACATTGATCAATTCCCCAACGAAGTCCAGTGCAGCGCAATGATGGCTGAATTGCCTGAGTTTTTGCAGCACAGCATCAGAGAATACAGAAACGAGCGCGATTTCGCTCGAAGCTTGATTGGCAAAACATTGCTCAAAAGAGGATTGAAATCTTTGGGATTGCACACCACCATTGACACTATTGAACGCAATTCCTTTGGAAGATATGTGTGCACGCAAGGAGAAGTTGACTTCAACATATCCCATTCGGGAAATGCCGTGGTGGTCGCCTTTGATCTCGAAGGTAAAGTAGGCATTGACATTCAAGAAAAAAGCAAGGGCTCTCTTTTGATTGCAGAGCGTTTTTTCGCCACAGAAGAAGTAAATTGGATGAAGGGACAAAAAGATTTCAATAATGCTTTCACGCACATCTGGACCCGCAAAGAAGCTGTAGTAAAAGCAACCGGAACAGGCATACGCATTCCACTCAACTCCTTTCTCGTTGTAAAAGATGAAGTAGCAATGAACGGCCAAGCCTTTTACTTGCAAAGCAATTTACACGACAGTAAAAACTACTTCTTAACGGTATGCAGCAATTTGAATTTACCCTACCACATTGAACTGTTTTCGTCAACCGATTTGTATTGATCTTCTGCAAATACAAAGAAGCATTTTCCATAAAAGCACAGCATAAAAACAGTGAAATAAATTGACTACAATCAATTTAGTTTGTTATATTTGGTTTCTACACTACTACTACCACTATGATGATGAAAAAACTGTTTTTCACCCTTCTTGCTGCTGCTTTATTCACAGCATGCGCCGACAGCAAAGCCAAAGTAATCCAGCCTGCAAAAGCAGAAGACCTGTCTCTATATTATGAAATGCTCAACAATGGCAATCAGGGTAAAGACCAATCGCTCAACCAATTTACATTAAGCAACAATGGCGCAGGAGAACTGGCTGCCAACTGGGTTTTATACTTTAATCAAACCCGAACCATCGTTGACAATTCCGTAAAAGGCGATGTGCAAGTAACACGCATCAACGGCGATTTTTACAAAGTGGAACCGTCCAAAAACTACAAAGCACTCGCTGCCAAAGGCAAACTTACTTTTACTTTTGAGACCAATGCATGGATCATCAAAAATGCCGACTTCCCTTGTGGTTTCTATCTTGTATTTAAAGACAGTTTAGGAAAAGAACTGCCTCCCGTTGTGTTGTCAAACGTAAGCTATGCGCCCTTAACCAAAGCCACTCAAACCAACAGAGTCGCTGACGACGGAACGCCCATACCAACTGCTGAAAGCAGATACGAAAGCAACAAAATAATTTCTGAATTGGCAGAAGGAGAATACTGCCCTATTATCCCCACTCCTGCCTCGTATAAAAAAGGTAACGGAGAATTTAAAATTGATGCAAACACCGTAATATACTGCAACAAGGAGGCTATCAATGAAGCCAAATACCTTCAATCCACTTTAAAAAAATTATTACGATCGGAGCTCGCCATTCGGGAAGGAAAAGGAACAGGAACAGGTATCTTTTTAAATATTGGAACATTTAAAATAGGATTTCCAAAAATAGGTGGATATGAATTAGGAATTTCCAATAATGGCGTTGAAATAAAATCAGGTTGTAGAGAAGGAATTTTTAACGGCATTCAAAGTTTACGTGCTTTAATTCCGATTGAAGCTTATAAAAAAAATTTAGGCTCGGTTAAAGTTGGAGCAGTGCAAATCACCGACGCGCCACGTTTTGAATACCGAGGTATGTTTTTAGATGTGGCCCGAAATTTTCAATCGAAGGAAAGCGTGATGAAACTGCTCGACTTGATGTCGTTTTACAAACTCAATAAATTTCATTTTCATTTGATGGATGACGAAGGATGGCGTTTGCAAATAGCAGCACTGCCTGAACTTACCGACGTTGGCTCAAAACGAGGCCACAGCAAAGACGAAGCAGAAATGCTAAATCCTACCTGCGGATCGGGTCCCTTTGCCGACGCTAAACAAAGCAGTGGAACTGGATTTTACAGCAAAACCGATTTTATTGAAATATTAAAATACGCCACCGACCGCCACATCGAAGTGATTCCTGAACTCGACTTCCCCGGCCATGCCCGCGCTGCCATCGTTTCAATGAAAGCCCGCTACAACAAATACATCAAAAGCGATGCGAAAAAAGCCAATGAATATCTTTTGCACGACCCCAACGATGCGTCAAAATACCACACCGAACAACATTACAACGACAACGTCATTTGCATTGCCCAAGAGTCGACCTACCACTTTTTAGACACCCTTGTAGGCGCCATCAGTCAAATGTACCAAGAGGCTGGAATCACTTTAAAAATGGTGCACACCGGTGGCGACGAAGTACCTCACCCAACACTCAGCGACCCTGAAAGTGGGGCTTGGGTAAAGTCACCCATTTGTGTTGAATTCATGAAGAATTCGGCAACTTACAAAAATCCCCGCGACCTCTTTTATTACTACGTCAATCGATTCAACAAAATACTAACCGCGCGCAATATCACCACTGGTGGCTGGGAAGAAATTGGTTTGCGCAAACAAATTGTTGACAGTGTAGAAGTCATTGCACCCAACCTCGAATTTAGCAACGCACACATAGTCCCTTACATATGGAATACCGTGTGGGGCTGGGGAAATGAAGACAGAGGCTACAAACTCGCCAATGCAAATTTTAAAATCGTTTTGTCAAACGTGAGCAACCTTTATTTCGATCTCGCCAACGACAAAGATCCTTTGGAAAACGGCTATTATTGGGGCGGATTTGTTGACCTTAGAAAAGTGTGGTCTTTCGTTCCATTGAACATTGGCAAGGGCATCAATAGCGACCGAATGGGACACGCACTTGCTGCCGATTACATGAAAAACCTGACACCTCTTACCGCCAAAGGAAAAAACAATGTACTTGGAATTCAAGGTCAGCTGTGGAGTGAAACCGTGAAAAACAAGGAGACGATGGAATACATGATTTTTCCACGTTTGATCGCATTGGCGGAAAGAGCGTGGGCTGCCGACCCAGCTTGGACAGCCGCAAAAAATGACGACGAACTTAAAAAACAAAGCGACGTACACTGGAACAGATTCGTTAATACGCTGGGCAAAAGAGATTTACCGCGTTTAGAGTACTTGTGCAGCGACAATGCGCTCAACTACCGAATTCCGCTGCCAGGTGCAAAAATTGAACACGACAGCTTGTACGCCAACATCGAAATTCCTGGCTTCGAAATACTTTATACTACTGAACCAAACAAAGCAGAAAGCTGGAAAAAATATAGTGGACCCGTACTCCTATCAAAAGGCAGCAGCGTTGCGCTCAAGGCAAGAAATGCAAAAGGACGAGAAAGCCGACAATGCGTCGTAAAAAGCAACTAAACAAAAACAAAAGCAAAGGCAAAACACCATTGCTTTTTGCTTTTAAAGACCCGACTGCACTTCACTTTTCGCAAGCACAAAGCACTGTTCATTTATTCCTTAATATTGTTAAATTTGTGCTTCCATCATTGTAAATAAAAAAAGCATGAAAAAATTACTGTTTGCTCTTTTGACCATCGGCTTATTCGCTGCTTGCTCAGGAGAAGAAGAAGTGATCGCAACACGCACAACAGGTGCTGACCTTGAGGTTCTTTATGAATTGATCTCCAACAATTACCAAAACAAAGACCAGTACCTCAACGAATTTGTGCTGCAAAACCACAGTAAATTCGATTTGAACGACAAATGGACCATCTACTTCCACCAACCTCTTCCGCTAATCGAAGAGTCGATAGAAGGCCCTGTGAACGTGCAACACATCAATGGAGACTACTACAAAATAACGCCATCTGACGATTATGCGCCCATCAAGCCCGAAGGTGAAATTACATTCACTTTTTGCAATGCTGCAGCGATCATCAAAAATGCTGACTTCCCTGTTGGATTTTATATAGTGTTCAAAGACAGTCTTGGCGTAGAATCGACCCCCGAGCTAATTACTGAAATAACCTATGCGCCGCTGACCAAGGCGAGTCAATTGTCGAGAAGTCCCAGCGACAGCATTGCAGTGCCTACTGCCGAAAGCCGTTTCGCCGAGAATCAAATTATTTTCAGCCTCCCTGAAAATGATATAAGTCCAATTATACCAACACCTGTTGCTTTCAAAAAATCTGAGGGAGAATTCACCATCAACGAAGACAGCAAAATCTATTACCAAAAAGGCTTGGCAAACGAAGCCAACTATTTGCAAACCGCACTCAACAAATTGCTCAATATAGAATTGGAGAGCGAGGAAGGAAGTGGCACAGGAATCAATCTTATTCTTGGCTCAGCAATCAGCAACCGTGAAGGATACCAACTCAACATCAAGCCTTCAAATATTTCAATTGTGGGTTCCGATAAAGCTGGCGTTTTTTACGGCATTCAAAGTTTACGCGCCTTGCTTCCTATAGCGGCCTACGCTGCAAACGATGGCTCGGTAAAAGTAGCTGCCGCAGCTGTGAGCGACTACCCGCGCTTTGCATACAGAGGTACGCATTTAGATGTAGTGCGCAACTTTCACAAAAAAGAAAGTGTGTTGAAATTGCTCGACCTAATGTCGTTTTATAAACTCAATAAATTTCAATTTCACCTGACCGACGACGAAGGATGGAGGGTAGAAATTCCTGGTATTCCTGAACTCACAGAAGTGGGATCGCGCCGCGGACACACCAAAGATGAAAGCGATATGCTGATGCCTGCCTACGGCTCAGGGCCTTTTGCCGACGCAAACCAAAGTTTTGGCAATGGTTATTACAGCAAAGCCGATTTTGTTGAAATATTGAAATACGCTGCAGCGCGCCACATTGAAGTCATTCCTGAAATCGACTTTCCGGGACATGCCCGTGCGGCAATTGTATCGATGAATGCGCGTTACAAAAAATACATCAAAAGCGATGTGAAAAAAGCAAACGAATATTTATTGGTCGATCTAAAAGACCAATCGCGCTACCATTCAGTGCAATACTATGATGACAACATCACCAACGTTTGTCAGGAATCCACCTACAAATTTCTTGAGAAAGTAGTTGATGAATTAAGTAAAATGTACCAAGAAGCAGGCGTGCAACTGAAGATGCTCCATACTGGTGGCGACGAAGTGCCACATCCTTCTAAAGACGAGCCAGGCAAAGGCGCTTGGGTGCAATCTCCACTGTGTATTGCTTTTCTTGCGAAATCCGACAAATACAAAAAACCTGAAGACCTTTTTTACTACTTTGTAGAACGATTCAGTAAAATACTTGCAGCAAAAAAAATAAGCACCGCAGGCTGGGAAGAAATCGGTCTTGAAAAACAAATAGTAGAAGGCAGAGACGAAGTGGCACCCAACATGGAATTTGTCAAAAGCAATTTCACACCTTACGTGTGGAATACCGTTTGGGGCTGGGGCGGTGAAGACAGGGCTTACCAACTCGCAAACTTCGGCTACAAAGTCGTACTGTCAAATGTAAACAATCTGTATTTCGACCTTGCAGTTGACAAAGATCCTTTGGAAAATGGTTACTACTGGGGCGGATTTGTTGACATTCGCAAACCTTGGGACTTTGTTCCTTTAGACGTCACCAAAGGCACACCACGTGACAGAATGGGCAGAGTGATTTTAGAAGAAGACATGATAGGCCTTGAAAACCTATCGAAACAAGGCAAAGAAAACGTTTTAGGTATACAGGGACAGCTGTGGAGTGAAACCGTAAAAGGCGCTCAAATGATGGAGTACATGATGTTTCCAAAATTAATCAGCTTGGCAGAAAGAGCGTGGGCGCAAGATCCCGCATGGGCAGCTGTTGAAGGTCGCGAGCAATTTAAAAAAGCCAGTGACATCGCCTGGAACAAGTTCGCAAATACACTTGGCCGACGTGATTTACAGCGCATAGAATATCTTGCCAACGACAGCAGCGTAAATTACCGCATTCCTATGCCGGGTGGCAAAATTGAAAACAACACTTTGGTGGCCAACGCTGAACTTCCTGGATTCAGTATCATGTATAGTTTCGACAAATCAAAAGGCAACTCGTGGAAAAAATACAGCGCTGCAGTACCTGTTCAATCAGGTGCCACAGTTTATTTAAAATGCGTGAACCGAAAAAATAGAGAAAGTAGAACCATCACAGTGAGTGCAAAATAATATTTATAACGATGTACGGCATTTGTTTACTCAGTCAAATCCCTTGCAGAAGCGATGCTTCTGACAAAAGTGAAATGGTCACACAACTTCTTTTTGGAGAAGTGTACAGCGTTGTTGAACTCACTGAAAAGTGGGCGAAAATACTAACGCAAGCCGACAATTACGAATGCTGGATTTGCATCAAACAACACAACACTTTAAGCGAAAAAGAGTTCAATGAAATCATCGCCGCACCTTCTCCACTGTCCAGCGAAATGGTGCAGGTGCTCGAAGAAAACAAGGTTTTTATTCCCATCGTTTTAGGCGCTTCACTTCCACTGTTGAAAAACGGCGAAATGAAAATTGGCGACCGCTGCTTCTCCTTTGATGGCGCTGCACTTCAAAACAATGCGCCCGACAAAAGCAAAATATTGGAGTACGCTTTTATGTACCTCAACAGCCCCTACTTGTGGGGAGGTCGCTCGCCATTTGGCATCGACTGTTCAGGCTTTACGCAAATGGTTTACAAACTCAGTCATTTTCAATTGCCACGCGATGCCTACCAGCAAGCTGAGTTTGGCACTGCCTGCAGTTTTGTAGAAGAAGCACAAGCTGGTGACCTCGCATTTTTCGACAACGAAGCTGGAAAAATAGTACACGTTGGTATTGTCATTGGACAAGGTGAAATCATTCATGCATCAGGCCAAGTGCGCATTGACACACTTGACCACCAAGGCATTTTCAACAAAGACCTCAACCAATATACGCACCGACTGCGCATCATCAAGAACATACTTTAATTATGCTGAACGCCGAACGCTTAGATTATCAAAAAAACGAAGGATTGGAATTGAACAATCTAATCGCTCATCCCTTTGAGCAATTCAAGCATTGGTTTGCCTTCGCGGTGCACGCCGATGCCTTTCATGCCAATGTAATGGCACTGTCAACGGTGCACAACAACCGTCCTTCGTCGCGCATCGTTTTGCTTAAAGAATTAGACGATAGCGGCTTCACCTTTTACACCAATTACCAAAGTCATAAAGCACAGGAAATTGCAGAAAACAAATATGCCTCCCTCCTCTTTTTTTGGAAAGAAATAGAGCGGCAAATTCGTATTGAAGGTGTGCTCGAAAAAGTGTCGGAAGAAAGTTCCAACGAATATTTTAAAACGCGACCGCGCGAAAGTCAAATTGGCGCATGGGCCTCTCCGCAAAGTGAAGACATCAGTCGCGCCGAATTAGAACAACGTGTTGCAGCGCTCAACGAAAAGTACGCCGGACAAGAAATACCGCGTCCTCCGCATTGGGGCGGCTACCGATTGATTGCCGATAAATTTGAATTTTGGCAAGGACGTGCTGGCCGTTTGCACGATCGCTTCGTGTATACTCCGCACAACCAAAATTGGGAAATTCGCAGAATAGCGCCGTAATAAAAGTTTTTTAGAATTAACTGAATACATTTTATGGTGCAAAATATTACAAGTAAAATAACAATAATTGGTGCGGGTCCTGCAGGAGCAACTTTGGCTTTGTTTTTAGCCAAATATAAAATACCTCATTTACTGATTGACCAAGCATCATTTCCTCGTGATAAAATATGTGGAGACGGCTTAACTTGTGAAGTCCCAAGAATTTTACGAGAATTAGACGAAAGCATTTATCAGGAGTTTATCAATGCTGATTGGGTTAAACCATCAAATGGAGCATATATCGAATTAAAGAATGGTCAAAAAACAAGTTTTGAATCCGACAATTTTTCAAGAAACACATCAGCTGTATTTGTTGCAAAAAGAGAAATATTTGACAATTGGTTAATTTCTAAATTAAACACAGAATATACCCAAAAAATATTTTCGTTTAAAGCAGAATCAATCACAAGAATAGGAGATTTAGTTGAAATAACAGGGAATCAAAATGGTGAAACGATCACCATAATAAGTAATTTAATTATCGGAGCTGACGGTGAAAGGTCAATAGTTCGTAAAACGTTTCATCCAGAAGGGATAAAAAAAAACAGAGAACATTGCGCTGCTGCTATTAGATGTTATTACAAAGGAATAGAAAAACTAAGCGACGGGAATCCTTTAGAAATGTATCAACCTAAGTTGATCCCAAAAGGATATTTGTGGATTTTCCATTTGCCTAACGGTGAAGCAAATGTTGGTTTTGGAGGATTATCGTCTGATATTTCTGAAAACAAAATCAATTTAGTGAAAGAAATGAATTTGTATATTCAGTCCAACCCCGACTTAAAAAATAGATTTAAAAACGCAGAGGCTCTTGAGACTCCAAAAGGTTGGGGGCTTCCTCAAAATTCAGACGCTTATAACTATGTTGGTGATAATTATTTATTAATAGGTGATTCCGCAAAATTTATTGAACCATTAACAGGAAAAGGTATTGGAGTAGCCATGTTTGCTGCAATGTTAGCCGTTCCAACTATTAAAAATGCAATTTCAAAAAACACATTCAATAAAAACCAATTGATTAGTTTTGAAAATGTAATTGAAAATAAATATAGAGCAGAGTGGGATAAACTTTATAAATTGCAAAACAAAGTTATTAACGCATGGTACGTACCATTATTCGTTACATTATTGAATATTACGTTTATCAAAAACTATTTAATAAAAAAACAAAAAACAAAAACTCGTAAATTTTTGAATAAACCTTTAAATAAAAAAGTGCTGGATGATTACAATTTATTTGAAAATCAATAGCGTCTGCTCATGTGAGAAAAATTAAGCCTCAACTGTTTTTGATCTCCTCTATATTTGCTCTGATCTTTCCTTCGAGTTCATCAAAAGGCAGGTCATTTACGTCTGTTCCAAAAGGATCTTCTATTTCCTCGGCTATCAGTTCAATACCTATCATTGTGTAAAAAACCACCATCACCACAGGTATCGACCACCAGTTCAAACTATCAATAAAACCAAAAGGCAGCGTAAGCATATATATCAGCAAAATCCGTTTCAAATGCAAAGCGTAACCAAAAGGAATTGGTGTGCTGTGAATTCTCTCGCAGGCACCCAAAATATCGGCCAACTCATTGAGTTTGGTTTCTACAATAATCAATTGCTCACCAGATATTGTTCCCAACTTATACAGCTGATGTGTTTTCAGCGACAGCTCCATCAATATGAATAAAGGTTTGTGGTCAGCCTTTTCAAATTTTTGGAGCATTGATAAAGGCAGATGCGTTTTCACCTCCTCAAAATTCTTGTCGCGAAGATGCACCTTCATCGCCCACGGAAAAGCTGCAAGTAAAGTGTAAATTTCAACATCATTGGTATCGTAAGTTTTGAATTTGAAAGCACAAATACGAGAGGTATTTACGAGCGCACCCAATTGTTTTCTTCCCTCCCACCAGCGTTCGTAGGCAGTGTTCGTCCTGAAAACCAAAAGCAAGCCAATCACCAAACCCAATACCGTATGAAATGAAGTTGGCATATGAAATATTCCCAAATCAAAACGCCGGTGAACAGCTGTCAACCCAGCAGCAATCAATCCATATACCACTAAACTTGCAAATACACCTTCGTAATGGTATCCACTTCTTTTGATTAAAAAATTAAACCAGTTTTTATTGTCGTATTCAATCATAAAGGATTATTCTATTAAGGTTTAAAAACATCTATCAATACGCCTGCAAAGCCTTCAGCTTTTCAACCAGGCGTGATTGCGCCAAAAACTGTTTCTCTAAGTCGGCTTGAAATGGAACAGGGCTATCGAGGCTCGCCACGCGCATGACTGGTGCGTCTAAACTTTCAAAACAATTTTCAGTAATCAGCGCGCTGATTTCCGCACCAATTCCACCCATCAGGGTATCTTCGTGCAACACCAAAACTTTAGCACATTTTCTAGCACTTGCAAAAATGGCCGCTGTATCCAAAGGCATTAAGGTGCGCAAATCCAGTACGTCTGCAGAAATACCAGTTTCTGCAACAGCCTGCAAAGCCCAATGCACGCCCAATCCATAAGTAATGATGGCAATTTCATTTCCTTCTTGCACCAAAGCAGCTTTGCCGATGGGCAAAGTATAGTAACCATCGGGCACTTGTTGTACACTGCTTCTGTATAGCGCTTTGTGTTCAAAATACAACACTGGATTTGGATCTTCGATCGCCGCCAACAATAAGCCTTTCGCGTCATATGGAAATGCTGGATATACAATTTTAAGTCCGGGCACATGAAAAAACCAAGCCTCATTGCTTTGGCTGTGAAAAGGTCCGGCCGCAACACCTGCGCCCGTAGGCATGCGAATCACCACATCGGCATTTTGACTCCAACGGTAATTGCTTTTCGCCAAATTATTCACGATTTGATTGAAGCCACAAGTGACAAAATCAGCAAACTGCATCTCCACCACCGACTTCCAACCTTTAATGCTCAAACCCATAGCAGCGCCAATAATTGCTGATTCACAAAGAGGCGTATTTCTGATTTTTTCTTTGCCGAATTCAGCCAAAAAACCTTCTGTTACTTTAAACGCGCCGCCATACTCGGCGATATCTTGGCCCATCAACAGCAAGTTGCTGTGCCTGCGCAAAGCTTGTCGCAACGCATCACTCACCGCATCAATATAACGCAATTCCGAGCTATTGCTTTCGGGCATTGAAATCACTGCATTGTGCGCCGCGTAAACATCGGCCAATTCGTTAGCACAGTCGGGCACAATATCTGCTTCGTCCATCACCTCTTGCACAGCAGCGGCAATTTCTTCTTTTATTTGCTGGTGCATGGCAGCGTTGTCTGCAGCGCTAATGATACCTTCTTTCAATAAAAATGCTTCGTAATTGAGAATGGGATCTTTGGTCGCCCATTCGTCAAACAAGGCTTGCGGAATGTACTTGGTACCCGATGCTTCTTCGTGTCCACGCATGCGAAAAGTGCGACATTCCACCAAAATCGGTTGCGGATTCTTGCGCACTTTCTCTGCAATTTGCACAAAAGTGTGGTATACCTCTAAAACATTGTTGCCGTCTATAGATATGCCTTCAATGCCGTACCCTTGCGCTTTGTCAACAAAACTGGCATTCAAAAACTGCTCTTTCGAAGGCGTTGACAAGGCATATCCATTGCTTTCAACCACAAATATTACCGGCAATTGCCACACGGCTGCAACATTCAATGCCTCATGAAATTCACCTTGACTGGCACCGCCATCGCCCGTAAATACAAGCGTTGCTTTTTTTTCTTTATTGAGTTTACAAGCCAATGCAACACCGTCGGCCAGCGACAACTGAGGCCCCAAATGCGAAATCATGCCCACAATGTGAAATTCATTGGTGCCAAAATGAAAGGAGCGCTCACGCCCTTTGCTAAAGCCAGAAGCCTTGCCTTGAAATTGTGCGAAAAGTCGATTGAAAGGAATGTCTCTTCCTGTAAAAACACCTAAATTGCGGTGCATTGGAAAAATATATTCATCGCTGCGCAAAGCTTTTGTTGCGCCAACTGAAATGGCCTCTTGACCGATGCCCGAAAACCATTTTGAAATTTTACCCTGACGCAAGAGCACTAACATTTTCTCTTCAAAAAGTCGCGGAGTAAGCAAACGTCGGTAAAGGTTCAGCAACTCTTCGTTAGAGCTGTTGAGGCGCTTAAAATCCAACACCGGAAGTGCGGCATTCATTATTTTTGTATTGAATCGGCAGCAAGAGTATCACCTGCTTCGGCAGCCATTCCCTCTAACTCCTTTTCAAAATCATCATCGAGCTTAATTGTTTCGCTTTCTACTTTTTTCTCGTGTTGCTCTAGCTCTTCAGCCGATGGACCACAAGCAAAAAAAAGAGTTGCCAAAATGGAAGTGTAGAATATTTTTTTCATACAAACAGATATTTTAAAATACATTATTGTGCAATGGCCTGACCAATCACTTTAAATTCACCTTCCATGGAACGAGCCCACATGCGGCCAGATTTGTCAACGCCATAGCGCTGATTGTTTTTTTCAAAAAACCAATCGAAACCCAATTTGTTTGACAGAAGTTTGTAGCCTACAATGGTGGCTCTGCCCTTCACATCAATAAATATTTGATCAGCAGCATCTACCTTGTAGATCAATGAATCACCAGCGATAATCACCTTGTACACCACGCGTTGAGAGCCGTGAAACTCCACCATATTTATTTTTGATTTTTTGTTGCCCATTGTTTTTTTAGCCGTCGCAGCAACCTTATCAGGCGTTTTCACCAATGGCGCATGCAGCGTTTTGGCCTCCTGCCACCCTTCGGTTAGTGCTGCTTTACGCACCGCAAACAAAGGCGCTTGGGTAACACTGTCCTCTTTTGAACTCTCTTCTAAGGCCGACACTGCATCTTGAAGCGAAGCGCCCATTTTGTACAAAACAAATCCTGCATTTTTATCGGCATCTAAATTTTCTTCGTCACTCGCCACTCCACCTTGCAATTTATGCTTCGCAAGGTGATGACTGATTTCTCTTGCCAAAATACTAATGCCAGTCCAATTGGTATCATTTAGCGCTTGCTTTTGTAATTTTTCAATGAAATCAGGATTGTAGGCAAGCAGTCTTTCATTATTGGCAATGTAAGCCTTGGCCTTTTCAACATCGCCTGGAACAAAGGTAAAGTTAGGCATCAACTCCGATTCACGCACTACATTGAGCACCGTTTTATAGGCAACAATGTCTTGCGACAAAGTGCTGTCTTGTTCCCCAGTCGATGCAGAAACAACTGTATTTTCGCTAGCGACAGCATCGTCATTGGCGCAAGAAAAAAGCGTCAAAGAAAACGCTGCAAAATAGAGAATAGGTTTTACCATATAACCTATAAAAATATGTAATTCCATCAAAAAGAAAAAACATTGTAAAAACTGTAGTATATTCATTCTCTGAATTGTTATGAAGCCGTCAAGAATAGAACAAGGAAAAATCATCGTCGCCGAACCATTTTTGCACGATCCCTACTTTAAAAGGGCGGTTGTTCTTTTTGTGGAACACTCCAAACAAGGCACCATGGGCTTCGTGATTAATGCACCGTCCAACATTAAAGTGTGCGATGCCATTCAAGATTTTCCAAAGGTTGATTTACCTGTTTTTGTGGGCGGCCCAGTTGATTCTGACATTATTTTTTATGTTCACAACTTAGAAAAACAAATACCCAACAGCACCAAAATACGAAGTGGCATTTTTTGGGGTGGTGATTTCGCGGCAGTGCAACAACTGGCAAGAGAAAACAAGCTCAACAACGACAACATTCGATTTTACATGGGCTATGCAGGTTGGGGGCCTGCACAAATTCGTGATGAAATGAAAAAACAATCGTGGTTTTGCTACTCCTGCAAGAAAGATTATGTATTTCACAAAGCACCGCGCCGACTGTGGGGCCAAATATTGAAAGACAACAATTCTCCATTTTCGGTTTTGAGTAACTTCTCCGACACTCCTTCGTTGAATTGATCTATACATAAATCAACTAGAAAGCAGAGCTTTCCAATGGTTTTTGTGCAGCAATAAAATGACTTTTAAAAAGCCATATCTATTTCTTTTTTTCGCACTGAACATCAGTGTGTTAACACTATTTTCACAACCCACCTGTGATTTTAGTGCCGACAAATCAAAGGGTTGCGCTCCCGTTTTAGTAAAGTTCACCAACCTTTCAAGCGCAAATGCAACGAGCTATTCGTGGAGCTTTGGCAACGCCGGAACCTCCACTGCAAAAAACCCCTCTTTTCTTTTTGCAAGTCCTGGCATTTACAACGTAACACTAACCGCTACCAACAATCAAGGCAGCGCTAGCAAGAGTTTCATCGTGCCAATATACGCAGCGCCCAATGTTGATTTTGCAGCCAACAAAACCGATATTTGCGGCTTTACGCCCATTACCTTCAGCGATCTATCGACACCGCAATCGGCCAACATCAACAAGTGGTTGTGGAGCTTTGGCGATGGTCTTTTCTCCAATGAGCAACACCCTGTTCATCAATATGCAAAAGAGGGAAAGTTCAGTGTTTACTTGCAAATTGAAGATGACAATCAATGCGCCAATACCTACACCCTACAAGACCTTATTACGATCAACCAACCTGCAGCGCGTTTTGACGCAGACACTTTCGTATGTGCGCTCCCTGCTGCGCTTCAATTCAACAATCGATCAACAGGAACAAAGCTGAGCTACAAATGGAATTTTGGGGACGGCGGCACCTCCACCAGCGAATCACCCAAACGCTATTACAACAATTACGATACTGTACAGGTATCTTTAGTGGTGCAAAGTGAGGGCTCAACATGCATTGACTCAATTAGCAAAACATTGCGCATCACCAACTACAAAACCGATTTTGACTACACGGTGCAGTGCAACGGACAAAAAGACTTCAACATTGATTTCACTAATAAAGCCATGCCCAGTGCGGCATCCAATATTTGGGATTTTGGCGATGGCGACACTGCAATGAGCATCAACCCTACCCACAAATTCGCTACCAAGGGCAACTACAACATTCGACTCATTAGCCGATACAACAACACGTGTATTGACACCGTAATTCAAAATTACACCAGCCCCAATGCACAATTCAGCTACCCTGACCTTGCCTGCAAAGCGCCCTTTACCGTCAATTTCATCAACCAAAGTTCGGGCAGTCAATTGACACACCATTGGTCTTTCTCCAATGGACAAAATTCAACGCAAACCAATCCTGTACAAACTTTTGTGGTGCCTCCAGCAAAAGCCAATGTAATATTAACAGAGAGCAATCCATGGGGCTGCAGTCACAGCGACACCACCGACATCTACTTTCCAGTTCCCGTCGCTGGCATCCGCATCGATACACCAAGCAGCGGCT
This sequence comes from Flavobacteriales bacterium, assembly GCA_947444925.1. Taxonomy (GTDB): domain Bacteria; phylum Bacteroidota; class Bacteroidia; order Flavobacteriales_C; genus JAHEZL01. The sequence goes on from CANFBW010000028.1 coordinate 17,792, forward strand.
GTGCGCCCCTGGGCGTAACATTCAAAGACGAAAGCACCTCTTACGGCTCACCCATTGTCAAGTGGAATTGGAATTTCAGCGATCCTTCGTCGGGTGCACTCAACACCTCATCGATTCAAAACCCTGCGCACAATTTTCTCAACACGGGCCAGTACAACATTAGCTTAACGGTTGAAAATGCTAAAGGCTGCACCCACACGAAAACTTTGATAAAAGCGGTGCGCATTGGTGAAAAACCCAGCTCTGCGAACTTTAGTACAGATGCCGACAGTGTGTGCTTTCATTCCACCCATCAGTACAACGATTTAACGACATACAGCCATCCTTCTACCAAGTCGAATTACTGGTGCTGGGCAATGTATCAAAATGGCAATAACTTACTCGACGGCAGCGGCCATTTGCCAGAAAGCTGTCCCGACTCTGGCTTTTACCGCAGCTACAGCGATTGGGTTGCCATACCCAACCCTTCTCACAATTACGAAAAATGGAACAGACATACCAACACCTACAAGAACGACACCCTTTGGGCGCATAGCGCGCAGCCAGTAAGCGGTGCTTTTTACGTGCACATGATCGTAGGCAACAACGGCTGTTATGCCGAAGTAAAAAAACCAGTATTTGTCAAAGGAAACATGGCCATGCCCAACTACATCTTTCCCAGCGGCGAAGTGAGTTTAGGTGCTTGCAAACCTCCCTTCACCATTGGCCTATACAACGGTTCGTACGATTGGAACAAGCTCAATTATTTTAATGTAACCAAAGTAGGAACCAACGACACCATTGCCAAAATAAAAAGCAAAGACACCACCTATGTCACCATTACACATTCGGGCATCTACGACATCAACATAAGTACCACAAACAGTGCCGAAGGCTGCACCGACAATACAAAGCGCATCATTAGGGTTGATTCCATTATACCTCAAAAAAGTGTTCCAGCATCGGTTTGCGCAGGCGTGAAAGCAGAAATGATCAACTTCACCAAAAGCACCCTGGGCTACATGAACAATTACATGTGGGACTATGGAGATTTAACCACACTGGGAGGGCCTGGCGCAGACAGCACTAACAAAATTTACCCTGATACTGGCCGCTACGTTCTCACTATTTCAGCTACTGCACAAGTGCCATACAACTACATTAGCACCTCAGTGACTACTTTTAAAAGTTGTGAAACATCGCAACGCGACACCATTTATGTGCAAGGCCTCAAAGCAAAATTTGGAAGCACAAAAAACGATTTCTGTGTTGGTGATTTAGTGCCTTTTCTTGACTCTACAAATAGTACTTCTGCAATCACAAATAGACTGTGGCGCTTTGGTGACAAAAGCACTGCCAGCGCTAAACAAAGCAGTCACCTTTACAAAACTCCCGGCACCTACGATGTGCAACTGTTGCTTCAAAACAGCTACGGCTGCAAAGACTCTATATTGAAGAGCAATTACATCAGCATTAGTAAACCCAACGCGAATTTCAGCAGCACTAAAAACATCGGTTGTATTGGCGAAAGTGTAAAATTTATCAATCAATCTTCGCCCACTGGTGCACTGACGTACAAATGGAAATTTGGCCTAGGCGACAGCTCTACGCTCAGTAATCCTTCCATAATTTTCAACACGGCAGGACTGCACGACGTAACGCTATACACCTTTAACAATAAAGGATGCAGCGACACCATCGTCAAAAAAAAGGAAATAGATATCGCTAATTTACCTATTGTAAATTTTAGTGCCGATGCACTCAGCGCCAACTGCTCTCCCTTTTTAGTGTCCTTTTCCGACTCTTCAAAAAGTGACATACAATCGTGGGAGTGGGACTTTGGCGATGGCAATACCAGCAATGAAAAAAATGCCATCAACAACTTTACACATCCCGGAAAATTCGATGTTTCTCTGCGTGTGCGCAATGGCAACGGCTGCTACAACACCGACAGCAAAGCAAAATACATAGCTGTAAAAGGACCTTACGGTGAATTTGCGCTCAGCACCGATTCGGGTTGCGTGCCGCTTAATGTGCGCTTTGATCAAAACTTTTCTGGTACCAATTTTTATGTTTGGTACTTTGGAGATGGCAGCATTCAGAATTACAATTTCGCCCTCAAAAAAGATTCAGTTTACCACAACTTCGCGAAGCGCGGACTGTTCGCTTCCTTTGTTGAATTAATTGATTCAAACAATTGCTCTAGCAAACTGATCGCACAAAATATTCATGCAGAAAAAGTAGAAAGCGATTTCAGTATTAGCGATTCTTTGCTTTGCCATGTAGGCAATGAGCAGTTCATCAATACTACCAAAAGTGCATTTACGTTGACCCATCATTGGACTTTTGGAGACGATAATTTCAGTAACAATGAAAGTCAGCTGCACGCATACACCAAACAAGGAAAGTACAACATCACGCTTGTGAGCAACAGCAGCATAGGTTGCAGCAACAGCATTACAAAAAAAATAAAAATATACAAGGCCCCATTCTTAAAAATAGACACCCTCAACAAATCCTTTTGTGTGCCCTTTGCGCTACAACTCAAAGCCATCAACATTGATCCATCAGTGCATATTGACAAACTCTATTGGCAGCACAACAACAGCAAAAAGGACTCCACCTTTGCTGCTTTTGCAATCAATTCTGCTGGACCACAAAATTTTCACTTGATGGTCAACTATGGCGAAACTCTCTGCAACATCGACTCCCTGATTGCATTGCAAACCTATGATGCTCCACGCGCAAACTTCAACATCACACCTGAACACCCTTCGGTAAACAGCGCCGTTTATTTCGACGATCAATCAGACAACAGCACGGCATGGTATTGGAAAATTGGCGACGGAAGCAGCTCTGACAAGTCCCACCCTGTTGTCAACTATGACAAGAATGGCGAATACAACGTAACTCTATATGCCTCGAATGCTGGAAATTGCGTGGATTCCATCAGCAAATCCTTAACCATCTCCACAGAAAATTTCGTGAAAGTAGTTTCGGGATTTACGCCCAATGGAGACGGCATCAACGATGTGGTTAAAATTTTGAATGCAGGAGAAATGAAGTTGGTCGACTTTAGCATTTACAACAGATGGGGACAAATGATTTTTCAAACATCCGACTTGCAACAATTTTGGGATGGCACCTACAACGGCAGTTTGCAAAGTGAAAGCACTTTTGTTTATTACGTGAAAGCCATCAATAAAAAAACAGGTATGGAAATTTCACAAAAAGGAAACATAACATTGATCAAATGAGTGCAAAAATTAAAGTTTTAAGAACGAAGCGTGGTGTCCCTGGCCACGCTTTGTCTTTCACTTTAATGGCGCTATGCAAACAGCAACTATTGCTGCTGCTGATGACCGCATCAGCATTTGGCCAAGACCTTCATTTTTCTCAGTTCAGCACTGCTCCATTGAGCTTAAATCCCGCACTTACAGGTGACTTCAACGGCGAGTTTCGCGTAGGTTATCTGTACCGAAATCAATGGAATTCGGTGGCATCGCCCTTTTTGTCGTCATCGCTTTTCGGCGACAAAAAAATTTTACAAGACAAATTGAACGGTGACTATATGGGAGGTGGTATCGCCATGCTTTCTGACAATACGGGGGCTGGCGCCTTAACCATGATGCACTTCTCTGTTAACGCCGCATACCACCATTTTCTCAATAAAGCACAAACGCAAAAAATTTCAGGAGGCATTCAAATTGCAGCCTTTCAAAAATCAATCAATCCTAATTTGTTGGTATTTGAAAATCAGTTCAACTATGCCGATGCCAATTTTAGCGGACCAACAAATGGCGAAAACTTAAACGCAAGCACGATCGTGCGCCCCGACGTGCAACTGGGCGCCACCTACTGGTACAGCACTCAAAAATATTACATCACCAGTGGTTTGTCGGTTGCCCATCTCAACATGCCCAATCAGTCGTTCACTGGCGCACGAGAACTATTGGCGCCCAAGTTTATTGCGCATGCTGAGGGACAATACTTCATTTCGAAAAAGCTGAGCTTAGCGCCATCAATAATGATTTTATATCAAAATAAAGCTGCACAAATGAACATTGGCGCCATGATCAATCGTGGCTTCGGCAAAACTTTTAAAGAAAACATTTACCTCAAAGCTGGCATCTGGTATCGCCTTGGTGATGCTGTTAATTTTTTAGTTGGTATGAACCACAACAACTGGCAATTGAATTTTAGCTACGACCTCAACGCTTCTCGTTTGTATGTTGCCAGCAACTACACCGGCGCTCTTGAATTGTCAATCGTATACACGCACAATCTGTTCAACACCCAAAAAAGCAAAATCAACATTGTCCCTTGCAACCGTCACTTTTAAATGAGAAAAATAATATGCACATATTGTTTCTTAGTCCTGCTAGCTGCCAATCAATTGTTGGCGCAGCACAAAAGCACTTTGGTTAAAATCGCCGAAATCGCCTATAGCGATGGCAATTTCTACCATTCGATTGATTTGTACAATGAGGAATTGAAAAAAAATAAAAGCAATGCCTATGCCTTGCAACAACTTGGACTTTGCTACCAAAAAATTGGCGATTTTACAGCAGCAAATACTTGCTTTAAAAAATTGTACGCAAGCAATGACAAAGATTGTCCGCTTGCAGAATACTATCTGGCAATGTCGCAAAAAACCCTTGGCGAATACGCTGTCGCAAAAGAACATTTTGACAATGTGAAGAAAACATACAAAGGCAACAACCAATCGTATTATACAGCAAAGGCCAAAGACGAAAGTAAAATTTGCACCATCGCCCTAAGCGCAACCGAAAGAGCAAATGTGTTCATCAATTTGCTCCCCCCCTCCGTGAACAAACGCTACAGCGAACTGTCGCCCACTGTGTTCAACAATATGCTGGTGTTTTCAGCGCTATCTTCCGACACCTTGTTGTCTATAGATGAAGAAGCACCAACACCAAAAAGTAAATTTTACTATATTGAATTGAACGACAGTTCTGCCTCGCCAAAATTATTTTTGCCTCAGTTTTTCAACGAATACAAACATGATTTGGTAGACATTGACTTTTCTACCGACGCGCAACGCATGTATTTTACCTTGTGTCAAAAAAATAGCGATGGCAAAGAAATTGCGCAAATTTACGGCAGTGCGAAAGAGGGCGTGAACTGGGGAAAAGCAGTAAAAATGGGAGATTTAATAAACGATCCTTCGGGACTCTACACTGCCATTCATCCCGCCTTGGGATGGGACAGCAAGAGCAAACAAGACATTTTGTACTTCAGCTCCGATCGTCCGGGCGGCAGTGGCGCCCTGGATCTATGGTACGCCGAAATTGATGCGCAATTCAGCGTTGATGGAGTATACAATATGGGCCGAAAATTCAACAGCGTTGAAAATGAAATCACGCCCTTCATCGACAGCCAAACTGGTCATTTGTATTTTTCATCCAATGGACTCGACGGCCTTGGCGGTTACGACATATTTATCGCATCAGACAAAGGGAAAAACTTCGACAAACCCAAAAACATGGGCAAACCTTACAACAGTTCTTACGACGATTTTTACTTCAGACATTCGGCTAAACAAAACGGATATTTTGTTTCCAATCGCATCAACGTTCAAAAATCAAATTGCTGCGACGATATATTTTCATTTCGAAAAGAAGACAAAAAGCACTTCAACTTCAGTGCAATAAAAAAAGTAAACGACAGCACCGAGCAAAACATCAACGGCGTTTCCTTTGTGTTTTTTCATGACAAAGACACGGTGATGGCGCAGTACGGAAAAACTTACAGCTTGCCCACCACCGACAGCATCACAGTGCTTGCATTGAAAAATGGCTACATTCAAAACTACCGCAGTATTGCCCTGCGTTCGCTCAAAAATGACACCTCACTATTGGTGATGAAGATGGAAGAAATTAAACTAAATCAAGAATACCGTCTCAACAACATTTTTTTTGATTACGACAAAGCGACGCTCACTTCCGCCTGCATTGGCGAACTAGAGCGCTTGCGAAATTTCATATCAGAAAACCCCGATGTTTTGATTGAAATCGCTGCTCACTCCGACAACAAAGGTGCTGCCGACTACAACCTCAAGCTTTCGCAAGCGCGCGCAAAAAGTGTAGTCGATTACCTCGTGCAAAAAGGAATTCCGCAAGAACAATTGGTGGCAAAAGGTTATGGTATGACCGTGCCAATAGCCTTTAATACAACACCCACCGGCGAAGACAATCCTGAAGGACGACAACTCAACCGACGCATTGTGTTTAAAATAATTGGTCCATTCAAAACAGAACAAGATGAAAAATAAATTGTTCTTCATAGCCTTCTTCTTGCCCTTCTGCCTGAGCAGTCAATGGGACAAAATAAGTGTGCCCACCAATCAAACACTCAATGCCATTGCCAGTCCATCTGCATCGTCGATCATCATTGTTGGTGATAGCGGAACCATTCTCAAAAGCACCAACAGCGGAAGTTCTTTCAATAAAATTTCGGCTCCCAATGTACTGCATTTGAAAGCAGTGACATTTAGCAGTAATAACATTGGATTTGCTGTGGGAAGTGCAGGAACCATCATCAAAAGCAACAATGGAGGATCGTCGTGGAGCAGCGTTAGTTCACCACGCGATGTGCAACTGAATGCCATCACTTTTTACGATAATAGCAATGGCTTGATTGCCGGAAACAATGGCTGTATCTTGAAAACCACTGACGGTGGAGCACATTGGACGAACATCACATCGACGACCGTTTACCTCTTAAATAAAATCCACTATCTATCAAACAACAGCGTCCTCATTTGCGGCGCCAACGGTGTACTGCTGCATTCAAGCAACGGAGGCAGCAACTGGACAAGCTACAACAGTGGCACAACACGCTACCTTAGCGATGTGCTGCGCTATCAGGACTCGTTGCTGGTATTGGGCGACAAAGGCATCGCCTTGCGCGCCAATGACGACTTCAGCACCATTACAAAAGATTCGCTTTGCATTGAACAACTCATAAGTATTTCTTGCAGCAATGAACGCTGTTTAAGCGTGGGGAAAAGCGGTCGAATACTGGCCTCTCTCGACACTAGAACATGGATTCCCGTTGCGCTTCCATATCAACAAGATTATAACGATGTGCAATACCTCAATGACACTGTTGCTATCATAGTAGGTACTGAAGGCCTTGTGCTTAAAACAACAAAAGGTGGATTTGGCAATGCTGTTGAGGAAATACAGAACATGCAAATAACAGTATATCCCAATCCTTCGCAAGGAACTTTCAACATCGAATGGCCGTCAGCATTTGGCGAAGAAGCCCCTAAAATAAGCATTAGCGACAACTACGGCAATGCACTGCCCTTCAGCCTTTCCGCAATTTCAAAGCAACACCTAATCATTTACGTTAATTTTGAACCGGGCATGTATTTGCTGCATTTTTCTTCGCGTTCCAAAGTCCACACCACAAAAATAATTGTTTATTAAAGCACGTTCTATTGGCCTCGCATAAATCTTTGTGATTGTCTGAAGCCTGATAAAAAAGGATGAAATAAAAAAACGTTTCCTTTTACCTTTGCGCAAAAAAGAACATAACACTCAAGTATATCTATCAAAATAAACTTTACAATCAGATGCTTCTCTTGCGTTATACTCGATTTTTTTATATTTTCGTTTACATAATGCAACAAATTAAAGTAAGTCAACTGGTTTTATCTGCAAAAAAAATGACGCCTTTTAAACTATTTACAGCTTTCATTTTTACATTACTGAACTTCTCTGCACAGGCAACAAATTATTATGTAAATGACGCCAGCACCAGCGGTGACAAGTGGTGCTCAGCCATTGGAGACGATGCTAATAATGGAACGGCTGTGGGCACTCCAAAACTCACCTTGTCAGATGTTATGGACGATTATGATTTGGGCGCGGGAGACATTGTATACATTGATCACGGCACTTACTCATGGGCAACCATTGCTTGGTGGAATGCCATTTACGAAAACAACGATTACGGAACAGGAACAGGAGCCAATGTACTGACCATTCAAGGGGCAGGAACTGGCGCCAACAGTGCCTATTGCACCAACATCACCTGCACAACCAACGACTTATTCTACTTTCAAGACAATTCCAACAGCTTTGACTATATCACTTTTGATGGCATGAAACTCAATGGCTCTTCAGGAAACAATGTGATCTATTTAGGTCAACCCGATTACATCACCATCTCAAACAACATTATTATAGCTACTGGTGCTTCGGCTTCTGGTGTATTGGTATTCAACGCTTGCACCAATATCACCATTACCACAAACGCCATCAGTAATACTTCTCCTTCAGGATCAACATACGGAGTAAACATTCAACAAGGCAGTGTGGCGAGCGATGTTTTAATAGAAAAAAATAATTTCAACTGTGCTTCGGGATCTGAAGCTACCTATGCCATATGGGACGACCAAGGCACAACCAATTTGACCATACAAAATAACTTTATCGCAAATTATCTGCAAGGTGTTTATCGCGACCAAGATCGATCAGGATTTTACATATACAACAACTCGTTCTACTGTAAAAATTACTGTTTGCAAATTTTAGGAAGTTGCACTTCGGGTACTTGGAAAAACAACATCATGTACTGCTACGGTGTAACCGCAAGTGACTACCCAATGTATTTGAATTCAACCCTCAGTGCTTTCACTTCCAACTACAATTTATTTTACTCTGCAGGGTCCAACTACGTCAAGTGGTCGAATACTGACTACGCCACCATGGCAGCATGGAATGCAGCCACACCCGGCGAAGACATTAATTCGGTGACAGGAAACCCCAACTACACAAGTGTAACAACAGGTAACTTAAAAATCACTGGCGGACCAGCATCGAACGTAGGTGTAAACGGCTTGGTTTCCAACGACTACACCAGCAGCGCTCGCAACAACCCCCCTGAAATTGGCGCTTTTGAGATAGGAAGTTTGCCCATTACCCTTATTTCTTTTGCAGCTGAATGCAAGCACAAACAGTTGGAATTTGATTGGTGGACGGCCAGCGAAATCAACAACGACTTTTTCACTGTTGAACGCTCTGACGATGCAAAAAAATGGGAAACAGTACTTACGATTAAAGGCGCTGGAAACTCCAACAAAATATTGCATTACAACGCTATCGAAGAAAAACCCATTGAAGGCAAAAATTATTACCGCTTAAAGCAAACTGACTACGACGCCCAATATTCATATTCAACGGTGATATCTGCTTTTGACTGCAATTGGATCACCCCCGAAATAATAGTATATCCAAATCCATCTGAAGGAAATTTCACGCTTTTATTTTCAGGTAATAAAGATCAAGTACAAGCCATCGAAATTAGTGATGCTATTGGCTCAAACGTATTCTCTTCATCGCTGTACGACAAAAACATTGATCTTTCTGAGTTTGCGGAAGGGATTTACTTTATCAAGGTAAGTTTGCGCAACATGGCGCTGTACAAAAAATTGGAAGTGCACAAATAGCGACCAATTTACAAGCACTTTTATTTTCACAAACAAGACGGCTATTTTATTAGCACCTACTGAGCAGCGCACAAGACCTTTGCACAAAGCAACCAAATGGTGCACAGCATCAAATCTTTTTTAGTAAAACTCTCGCTGGAGATCCATCGCTGCCTTTGATTTTGAGCGGCAAACAAATCATTTCATAAGCACCTGCGCCAATCTGCTCAAGATTCAATCCTTCAACGATACACATTTCAGCATTCAATAAAATGCGGTGCACATCAACACCATTGTCCATACCTGCGATCGATAAATAATCAATACCAACGGTAAGCACGCCTTTATCGCGTAAAAACGCTGCGGCATCAGTTGCCAGATACACAAAATCGGGAGAAAAATCCTTCTTGTACCAAGCGCTGTTTGAATTCTTGGTTTTAAAAATCAAGCGCTTGTCGTCATCGCCAACCTGATCTTTAATTTCCTGAAAAGAGATATCCGCGCCATTTTTCACCTCAATTACTTTTACTTTCCCCATCAGGCGATGCAACAGCATTTCAGTAATGTCTTTCCCTTGATCAATAAAGTGCAAAGGCGCGTCAACGTGCGTACCTGTATGTGCACTCAATTGCAAGTAGGTGACATTTGCAACGGCACCTTCTTCTATCGTAATGGATTGTGTAATTTGAATAGACTCGTCACCGGGCCAATGCAACATACCATGTTCTATCGCCACCGTAACGTCGATCCAGTCGGCAGCATTGATATTTTCTTGAGCCACAATTATATTTTTAAAAGTTGTAATTCTGCCGACAGCGATTTTATTTCCTGCGCAAAAAGATGCAAATTTTCCCTACTTTCGTTAACGAAAGAATTGTCTTCAATTCGACCAAAAACCGCGAGAAATTCCGCTTCCGTTTCACAGGTTATTTTTCTGAAAGATTGAGAGAAATCTTTTTCACGAGAGCTGTAAATATTGTCAACGTTTTTACTGCACACCGCAACAGCAGACGTCAGCAATTCAAGCAATGTCTCTGGATCCGTTGAACGAAACAAACCTAAATGATGAGCGCACGCTAAAGCATTTTGCAATTTATCTTGCGCATAGTCGGCGCCTATTGCGGCATACCGCAAATGCAATTCAGTCCAACTATTGATCTTTCCTTTTTTCACATCCTCAAGCATTGCTTTCACTTTGTATTCAGGCATCAATTGGCTCCCCAAGTTGATCCACGAGCCCAGGGTAGGGTTTGGCACCAATAAATTGCGCCAGCCCTCGCTGCCTTTTTCTTTGTGCACAGCAAGCAAGGCCTTTGCCAAGTACAACACCACTTGCTCTTTGTAAGTAGATATCGCCAAACCAACCTTATTGATCTGCACACCTCTGCTGTAATTTTCAATATCGTTTTTGCCTTCTATGTTGATGTTGTCATCAACAATACCGTACTGTTTACCCAAATTCTCAAGGTAGGCTACAGCATTAACAATCTCAAGCGCTGTATCAGGTGCGAGGTACTCATATTCGAAGGGTTGTATTTTATCGGCTCTTTTGTCACGTGAACCAAACTTCCAAGAGTTGCGCTCCAAAGCGTACATGTTGTAGTTGAACCAGTAGGCCGGACGCAATACTAATTTTGATGAATCGGTATTGTTCGACACCAGTGTAAATGGAAAAGGAACATTCAATTCAGAAGGATAATTTCCCTTCACAATTATTGTAAACGATGCAAACTTGGAATGGTGTTTCAAAGTCACTGACAATCCTGGCCAAAATCCACGTCCCGCAACTATTTCACCATCGTTGATACGACTGTTGTGGTTGCTACCTATGGTGGCTCCAGCTGCTAAATTTGATTGGCCAAAACAGGTGCTCGCAATCAAAAATGAATTGTTGTGGTGTTGCTCGTGGTTGGGAAAAAGCAATGAATTCAGCACTTCACAGCAACTGATCGTTGAATTTTCGCCGAGTACCGAGTTGATCAATCGCGCGCCATATTTCAATGCTGAATTTTGACCAAGCACAAAGCGCACGGCCTTAACGCCATAAAAAGCCTTCGACCCCTTGCCCATGATACCATTGACCAACTCCACTCCTTCACCAACGTTGATCGGCGCATCAAGGGTAGAGTCGAGGTAAACATTTTTAATTTTATTGGCCCCTTTAATATAGCAGCCTGGACCAACGATACTGTTCATCAAAAAACTAACTCCTTTGATCACAGATTGTTCACCAATAACGCCATAGGCACCCCGACGCTCATCGCCTGCCACCTGCGTAAAAGATTTGAATTTATCGAGTAAGCGTTGATCACCGCGGTACTTCGACCACAAATAAACATCGGCTGTTAAAATACCAGGAAACATCAATACAGCGCGATTGCCGGTTTCATTGCCCACTTCTAACCAAATCCTGTCTTTTTCGGCTTCACCATCTTTGACAATGCCCTTGCCAAAACGCGCAACATCGGTGCACTGAATTTCGCTGATATTGTGCAAAATCACATCGTTTTCAATGATGTAATAAGACATGTACTTCACATCGTGTACAGCACAAAAATCACCAATATCGCTCGACACGATGGTAGAGTTGTAAATCCCTACCTGCAAGGTCAAGCGCTTGTGCTGCAAATAAACTTCGCTGATTTTCCCAATGCGCACCAGTCCGTAAAACTTACTATTTCTAATGAACTCCGCGTTGAATTCGTCTGACACCAATACCTGCGACCAATCGCTGGAATAGTTGTTGTTGTTTTTCAGTGCTTGAATTTCTTCAGCACTCAAAGATCGGTAGTCGGTCTTGGGATTTTGAATGAAGCGCAGATAATGCGGATTGTTCTCTATCTGAAATTCCGTGGGTACAAAAGTGTATCCTACTTTCGATTCTTTGATTCTTTTTATCATTTTATTCTACAGTAACTGATTTCGCCAGGTTGCGAGGTTTGTCAATGTCGCAACCTCTCACATTCGCTGTGTGATAGGCTAATAATTGCAGGGGAATCGTCGTCAAAAGCGGCGCAAGCAACTCACTGGTTTCAGGAATTTCAATACAGAAATCCGCAATACCTTTAATGTCGTCGTCGCCTTTATTGACAATGGCTATCACCTTGCCTTTTCGCGCTTTTATTTCTTTGATATTCGACAATACTTTGAGGTAATTGCTGTCTTTTATCGCAATGATCACAGTTGGCACAAACTCGTCAATAAGTGCAATCGGTCCATGTTTCATTTCACCCGCTGCATAGCCTTCGGCGTGAATGTAGGTGATTTCCTTCATTTTCAAAGCGCCTTCCAAGGCAATTGGAAACTGAACTCCTCTGCCCAAGAAAAGCATGCTGTGTATGTCTTTCAGCGATTTGCTGATTTCTAAGATTTGTGGTGAGAGCGCCAGTATTTCCGACACTTGGTCGGGAATCGCATGCAATTCACTGCAGTATTGTTTTATTTGCGCAGGGGTCAATGTGCCTTTGCTTTGTGCTATTTTCAATGCAAACAAATACAACACCGTCAGCTGCGCGGTAAATGCTTTGGTACTTGCCACACCTATTTCAACTCCTGCATGCGTATATGCGCCTTCGTGTGAAACGCGGGAAATCGTTGATCCCACTACATTACAGATGCCAAAAATATTGGCGCCATGGTGTTTCGCTTCTTCAATAGCCACTATGGTATCCGCTGTTTCGCCCGATTGCGAAATCGCAAAGATGGCATCACCTGCATGTATTACCGGTTTTCTATATCTGAATTCACTCGCTACATCTACTTCACAAGACACACGGCACAATTGCTCAAAAACATATCTGGCCACCATTCCCGCATGGTAAGATGTGCCACAAGCTAAAAACAAATAACGGTTGGCGTTGTATAACTGCGGCGCATAATTATTGATACCCCCCAATTTAACCTCACTCATGTCTGCAGCTATTCTACCGCGCATGCTGTCGAGAATTGTTTTGGGTTGCTCATAAATTTCTTTGAGCATGAAATGCGCATAGCCGTCTTTCTCAATCATCGACATTTCCATTTCCAGCACACTTGTAGCGTGGGAAATTTCTTGTATATCGGAATTGTAAATTTGAAAATCATTGGCCGATAAACGCAATATTTCACCATCTCCAATGTAAATCACACTTTTTGTATATTGCACCAATGGCGTACCATCACTGGCTAAGAAGTTTTCTCCTTTGCCAATACCCAACACCAAGGGCGTTCCTTTTTTAATGGCATAAATCAAATTGGGCTCATCCACGCTTAAAATCACCACCGCAAAAGCACCCACGAGTGTGCGCTGCACTATTTGCAATGCGGCAATCATATCGCCGGCACTGTTCTCTAATACTTCTTCCAACAAATGAGCAATCACTTCTGAATCGGTTTCGCTTAAAAAAACTTTGCCTTTTTTTTGCAGTTCTTTTTTCAGCGAAAGATAGTTTTCAATAATGCCGTTGTGCACAATGGCTACCTTTCCTTTGTGAGAAATATGAGGGTGGGCATTGATGTCAGAAGGCTCGCCATGTGTTGCCCAACGTGTATGACCAATCCCTACATGACTGCTAAACTTAACATCTTCCACGGTTTGACGCAGCACATCCACCCTTCCATTCTTCTTCACAATCTGTATTTTTCCGGCACTGATACCTGCCACACCTGCGCTGTCGTAACCTCTGTATTCCAAACGCTGCAGTCCTTTGACCACTATATCAATTCCGTTTTTGTCTCCTATATATCCTACAATTCCACACATCTTTGTATTCTTTTTTGAAGTTTCTTTTGTTTCTTTTTGGCGACCACTTTGTCAATAATTCAGCAGTCATAACATGGATTCCGAAGCAAACACTGCTATCCATTAATCCTTGTTGGCAAAGCCCCCCTTGAACAGGGAGCAATATTAGCAAATATATGTTTAAATGCCAAGTCGAAAGACACGACGAAAATCAGCAAAAAAGGGGGTGTTGCACACTAAAACATGAGGGCAATAAAAACGTTGTGAACAAAATGAAGATGTCCCCCAAATTCTCTATCTTTCTTCACTATTTTCGCCCTATGGATTTTATCTACCTTATTATTGGACTCATCATTGGCGGCGTGATCGCCTATCTTTTTGCCAAAAGCAAAGGCGACAATAGCGCTGTACTGCAAAGTGAAAACGCACAATTACATTCACAATTGCTCAAAAGCGAAGCAGGAATTACAACGATAGAACAAAAGGCAGACCTGCTGCAAAACCAACTCAAAGACAAGGAAATTGAACTCACCCGCGTGCAAACAGAACTGCTTGGTTTTAAAAAACACGATGCTGTGCTGAATGAAGAAATTGGTAAAATTCACACCCAATACACCGATCAATTTAAAATTGTAGCGGGAGAAATACTGAAGGAAAACTCCAAAGAATTCTCCACCAACAGCAGCAAAATGTTGGAGCCTCTGCGAGAAAAACTACGGGACTTCGAAGAAACAGTGCGCAAAAAAATTCAAGAAGACAGCAAAACCAGCGAATTTTTAAAATATGAATTGAACAACTTAAAAAATCTTAACCAACAAATTAGCGAAGAAGCACACAACCTCACCAAAGCGCTAAAGGGAGAGGTGAAAACACAAGGCAATTGGGGCGAATTGATTTTAGAAAAAATAATGGAGCGCTCTGGACTTGTAAAAGACAGCGAATACAAAACACAGGTTAGTTTAAGCAATATTGAGGGCGATAAAATTCAACCCGACGTGATCGTGTATTTACCCGACGATAAGCACTTGATCATTGACGCCAAAGTGTCGTTAACCGCTTACGAGTCGCACGTCAGCGAAAACGACGAAATCAAAAAGGCAGTGGCACTTAAAGAACATATTGCGTCTATCAAATCACACATCAAAAAACTGAGTGAAAAACAATACGAAACTTCAAAAGGTTTGCAAGCGCCAGATTTTGTATTGATGTTTCTTCCCATTGAATCGTCATTCAGTATTGCCATCAAAGAAGACGTCGACTTATTCAATTTTGCGTGGGACAGAAACATTGTAATAGTAAGTCCTTCCACTTTACTCGCCACTTTGCGCACCGTTGCTTCACTTTGGAAACAAGAAAAACAATCGCGCAATGTCATTCAAATCGCCGACGAAGCAGGTAAACTGTATGACAAATTCGTGGGCTTTTTAGACGACTTTAAATCCATTGGCAACAGCATCCACAAAACACAACAGCACTACGACGCAGCATTCACAAAACTTAGCGCGGGCAATGGAAATGTTATTGGTAAAATTGAAAAACTGAAAGAATTGGGTGCCAAATCAAGCAAGCAAATCGACAAAAACTTATTGGAATAAAGTGAGAGTCCTTCTGCACATATTTTTCATAACACTACTTTTGTGGACTATCAGCGCATGTACCACTGGTAAAAAAAACAACGACAACCTCGCTGCTGTGTATGCCGAACACGACAATTATTTCGTCAAAGACATACAACTTTTAAATACCAGCGACAGTCTAACACAACTATTGGTGCAATTGACCCCTGCCAAGCTTTTGTTTTTTAAATCGGCAACTGAAAATACGCCCGAAGCCTGTTACGAAATCAGATATGTAGTGTATGAATCACTGAACAAAAAAACAATTACAGACAGCGCCCGAGTGCGCGTGTTCCTTCGCAAAGACAGCGCAAAAACAATTGAACAACTGCACATCAATATGAAGGCAGCAGTTGGCAAAAATTATTTTGTAGAAATCACCACCCGTGATATCCTGCGCAAATCTCAGTTCACAGTTATTTTAGACCTCTCCAAAAAAACGCGTGAAGGTCGAAATTACTTTAGCGCGCAACAAAACAATCAAAACATAGGCGAAAACGCGCTCATCACGGAAGACAGTCCTGTATTCGTGCAAAACAAAGCCTTGCCAAACACTGACCTGTATGTAAAATGTTATTTTCGCGCGCTCAAATTGCCGCTTGCCCCCTTCGACCTCAATACGCCAGAAGCCTTTAATCACAGCGCCGACAAAGTGCTGCGTTTTCGTAGCGACAGCAACGGCACATTTTCTTTTACCCCAATACAAAAAGGATTTTACCTAATTCAAGCCGATACTACCGCATTGGATGGCTATGCACTGTTTCTCTTCAATAGCGAATTTCCATACATAGTGCACGCCCAGCAATTGATCGCTCCGCTCGCCTACATCAGTTCTCCCAATGAATTTAAAAATTTATTGGAAGCCCAAAACAGCAAGCAAGCCATTGACGATTTTTGGGAGAAAAACTGCGGAAATAAAGGCCGTGCCAAAGAAAGCATTCAGCTGTATTACGCAAGAATTGAATTGACCAATCGGCTTTTTACTTCCTACCGCGAAGGTTGGCGTACCGATCGTGGAATGATATTTCTTATATTTGGTCCGCCTCAATTGGTATACCGCACCAACGAAGTCGAAAAATGGTTTTATGGCGCCGACAACAGCATGATGACCGAAGAGTTTACTTTTTACAAAGTAAACAACCCCTATTCAAGCAACGCTTATAATTTAGACCGTTTGACGACGTATAAAAATTTGTGGTATAAAATGATTGAAGCCTGGAGAGATGGAAGAATCTACTAAATTGCCCAACCTTATGATTTTTGGTATCCACCCGGTACTAGAAGCAATTAAAGCCGAAAAAACTTTTGACAAAATTTTATTGCAAGAAAAAATTGATGCCGCCGTTACGCGCCAAATCAAGGATTACTGCAAAGAACACGTTATATCTCTATCAGAAGTACCCAAAGAAAAACTCAACCGCATCACTGGTAAAAACCACCAAGGAATTATTGCCTTCCTTTCACCCATTGAGTTTTATGATGTGGACGATATTGTAGAACAAAAATTTTCGGAGGGTGTAGACCCCTTTATTTTAGTGCTTGACAAGATCACCGATGTACGCAACTTTGGCGCCATTTGTCGTACGGCAGAATGTGCAGGAGTTCATGCCATTGTGATACCAAAAAAGAGCGCCGCACAAATCAGCGAAGATTCTATTAAAACTAGTGCCGGAGCCTTGATGACGATGCCCATTTGCAAAGTGCGCATACTCACTGAAACAGTAAAACATTTGAAAGACCGCGGACTACGCATTGTATCCTGTACCGAAAAAACTGATGATTTGCATACTGCCGCTGATCTATCTGGTCCGATAGCCATTGTCATGGGCTCTGAAGAAATTGGTATTTCACGCGAAATTGTCAACATTTCCGACAACGCAGTAAAACTGCCAATGCTCGGCACCATTGAATCTCTCAATGTTTCAGTGGCCTGCGGCATTTTACTGTACGAAGTCATTCGCCAAAGAACGCTAGTTTAAGCAAGGCCATGCATATTTTAATCGTTAACGGTGGGGTAATTCCGGTTGCAAAATACGGCGGAACCGAGCGCGTTATTTGGTATTTGGGAAAAGAGTTGGTGAAAATGGGCCATCAGATCACCTATTTGGTGCATGCAGGTTCGTACTGCGATTTCGCAAAAGTGTTGATTTTACAAGAAGGGAAATCGTATGCCGAACAAATTCCGGAGAACATCGATCTCGTACATTTTAATTTTCAGCCACAAGAAAAAATCAATCACCCGCACGTTGTTACGATTCACGGCAACTGCAACGACCAACGCCTCTTTGATCTCAACAGCATTTTTGTGTCGCAAAATCATGCACAGAGATTTGGATCGACATCATATGTGTACAATGGTTTGGACTGGACCGACTACGGCAAGGTAGATTTAAGAGCCAAAAGAACACACTTCCATTTCTTAGGCAATGCCGCCTGGCGCGTAAAAAACGTCAAAGGCGCCATAGCGCTCATTGACCGTGCAGAAAACGAAAAATTGGCAGTCATTGGCGGCACGCGGCTGAATATCAGCATGGGATTTCGATTTAGCACTTCCCTAAAAACACGCTTTTACGGAATGCTTGGGGGCGATAAAAAACTAAATCTTTTGCGCCACTCTAAAGGTTTGATTTTTCCGGTGCGCTGGCACGAACCCTTTGGCCTCGCACTGATCGAAAGTTTGTATTTCGGTTGTCCGGTTTTTGGCACCCCTTATGGCTCATTACCTGAATTGATCAACAAAGACCTCGGCTTTTTATCAAACAGCGCAGCAGCGCTTTCAGAGGCAATGACACAGTCAACTCATTTTTCACCAGAATTTTGTCACCGTTATGCGCTTGAAAATTTCAACGCAAAAAAAATGGCCGAAAAATACGTCGAAAAATACGAACTCGTGCGCAGTGGAAAAACATTAAACGCCACTGCACCGCAGCTTCAGAAAATTCAAAAAGAAAAATTTTTGGATTGGATCGCCTGACAACTATTCCGCAAACTTATACCCCACTCCTCTTACCGAGTGGAAATAACGGGGGGTTTTAGGATTTTGCTCAAAGTATTTTCTGAAATTCAACAAGTAATTGTCAATCGTTCTGGTAGAAGGATAAACATCTACACCCCAAATCATCTCCAATATCAAATCTCGAGAAATCACTTCGTTTTTCTTTTCAATCAACAGCTTGAGAAGTTTCATTTCACGATTCGACAGAATGCCACTTTGATTGTTGATGCCCTTGAATTCAAAAGTTTCGAAATTCACCCAATTTTCACCAAAACTGTATTCACTAAGACCGATATTGCCTGAGCTCAAAGAGCGTTTCACCAAAATTTGAACGCGCAACAACAGTTCCTCAAGGTTGAAAGGTTTCACCAAATAATCATCGGCACCAGCCTTTAAACCAGTAATTCGGTCTTGCCCCGTGTGTTTTGCCGACAACATTAAAATAGGAATTTGCGCATCGGTGAGACGTATGGTTTCGCACACCTGTATGCCGTCAATATAAGGCAACATAATGTCGAGAACCAATAAATTAAAGCGTTGTTCTTTAAATAGTTTCAGCGCTTGTTTGCCATCGCTAGCCACTTTCACTTTGTAGCCCTCGAGCTCAAGGTTCAACTGAATAAGCTCCACCAAATGCTCTTCGTCTTCTACCAATAATATTCTTACTTCATTTTCCATATTCCTTCCTACAAATAAAAGCAAAAGCACTAACTTTGAAGCACAATGTCGAAAAATAAAACCATTGCTTCCCTAAATGATTTTTGCCGAAAGCGCATGCTGCTCGGTAAATCGTTTGCCTTTTATCGTTTGCCGCATGGCGCAGAGGTACTGGGACTGGAAGCAGATGCTTCTGCGGTGCTCAAAAATTTCGATCCCGAATTGAAAGGTTTTTTGTTTCACCCTTACGACACTAAAAAACAAAATATTGAATTTATTGCGGGCGCAATGCAGTCCTTTCACTTTGAAGAAAATCAGCATGACACGCCACTTTCATTGGGCGAAAGCAGCAGCGAAAAAGCTTCCTTCGTCACTAGCAGAGAAGAATATCAGGAACAGTTCAACCATTATCAGCAAGCATTTTCAAAAGGAGAAATTAAAAAGGCCATTCTATCACGAATTAAATTATTGGACTGTGACAGTATTGATGTGCACAGTACCTTTGTGAATCTTTTGAAAAATTATCCAGAGGCTTACATCTACTGCTACTACTCTATTTCAGCTGGTTTATGGGTGGGTGCGAGTCCGGAAAAATTTTTATATCTACACGACAACACGCTAGAAACCACTGCCCTTGCGGGAACCAAAACTGAAGAAGAAAGTTGGGGCAGTAAAGAAGAGGAAGAACAGGCCATTGTAACCCAATTTATTGAGGACAGTTTGTGTGATTTGCACAACGTTGAAGTATCGGCACCAGAAACAATAAAAGCAGGAAATTTATACCACATCAAAGCCAATATCAAAGCGGAATACGACAGTACTACCGATTTATCTTCGCTCATACACAAACTACACCCCACTCCAGCCGTTGGCGGCTATCCCAAAGAAGCAGCCCTGCGATTGATTGCGTCAACAGAAAAACACGAACGGTCGTATTACAGCGGTTTTGCCGGACCAGTAAATGGCGACGATAGCACCCATCTTTTTGTGAATTTACGCTGCGCCAGAATTTTTAAAAATGGGGTTGGACTTTTTGTAGGTGGTGGACTCACCGCGGCATCCAACGCAGAGAAAGAATGGAAAGAAACCGAAAACAAAGCCAAAACGCTGATGGCGGTTTTAAGATGAAGTTTCTATATATTTGTGCTCAAAATAAAGATTCTTGTCTACCTCCAAAGAACATATAAAAAACCTTGTTGACATCTGCTATGAAAAGGGATTGCGCAACATCGTTATTTCGCCCGGCTCTCGCAATGCACCGCTGACGATAGCGTTCAACCGCCACGGCAAAATCAATTGCTTGTCTATCATTGACGAAAGATCAGCCGCTTTCTTTGCTCTTGGAATGGCGCAGCAACTTGGCGAACCAGTGGCCATAGTATGCACCAGCGGAACTGCGGTGCTCAATTACGCACCGGCCATTGCCGAGGCTTTTTACCAAAAAATCCCTTTGATCGTGCTAACCGCAGACCGTCCGGCGGAATGGGTAGATCAGGTAGATGGACAAACCATCCGCCAGCAAAATATATTCGGCAATTACATCAAAAAAAGTTTTCAATTGCCTCAAGAACCTTCACATGCCGATGATTTCTGGTTTTCTTCGCGCATTGTATCGGAAGCCATTGAAACGGCTAAATTTCCGGAATTCGGACCGGTGCACATCAATATTCCTTTGCGCGAACCTTTGTACCAAATCAAGGAATATCCTGCAAAAACCTACAAAACTTTTGAAACAGTTACCACTCAGCTTTCGCTTCCCAGTGCTGCAATTAAACAATTGACAGAAGAATGGAAAAAGGCAAAAAAAATATTGATCATTACCGGACTCTTAAAGCCCAACGACCAAATAAACACGAGCTTAAATAAAATTGCCGAACAAAATAAAGTGGTGGTGCTCACTGAAACAACATCCAATCTTTTTGGCGAAAATTTCAACCGCAGCATCGATCGCCTGATTATTAGTATTGAAGATGAAGGTCCGGCTGAATTTATTCCCGACTTGTTGATCACCATCGGCGGCCCTATCGTGTCGGCAAAAGTGAAAACCTTTTTCAAAAAAAATCAACCCAAAAAACATTGGCACATCAACGCTTCCAATGATTACGTAGATACTTTCAAATGTTTAACGAGGATTATTCCTGTCGCTCCTGAACAGATTTTGCCGCATTTTGAAAAGGCAACGGCAACAGCATCGACCTATAGAGAACTGTGGATCAGCAAAGACAAAAAACTCTTCGCTATTTTCAGGAAATTTCTCGACAAAATTCCCTT
>CANFBW010000029.1 GCA_947444925.1 Flavobacteriales bacterium
AAACCTATTGTTGTGGAGCGCGGCAAAAATGTGCGCGACAGAAGGCGTGATTTGGCAGCGATTAGTAAGTTGCACATTGTCAATCCAGAGTCGAACTACTGCTTTGGCGAAGGTGGAGCAGGTACTTTTTCTGATGGTAAATTGTACACGCGATCGAACAAGCGTGGCGATGTGAATCAGGTTTTAGAAACTCTGGTGCGTTTTGGTGCTTCTGAAGATATTTTGCTCGATGCCCATCCGCACATAGGAACCAATAAATTGCCCGTCATCATTCAGGCAATGCGAGAATACATTATTGCCTGTGGCGGTGAAGTTCATTTTGATTCAAAACTCACCGATATTTTTGTAGAGAACAATGCGGTTAAAGGAATACAGATCAACAATGACAAAACATTGTCAACTGATCATTTAATATTGGCTACCGGACATTCGGCGCGCGATATTTTTAAATTGCTGCACTTTCGTGGAATTGCCATTGAAGCCAAACCTTTTGCCTTGGGGGTGCGCATTGAACACCCGCAAATGCTGATTGACAGGGTGCAGTACCATTGCGAGCAACGCAATGCTTTTTTGCCGCCGGCTTCGTATAGTTTGGTACATCAAAGTACTGTAAAACCTGTTTATTCATTTTGCATGTGTCCGGGTGGAATCATTGCGCCCTGTGCTACTGAACAAAATCAAGTAGTAACCAATGGCTGGTCGCCTTCAAAGCGCAACAATGAATACGCCAATTCAGGTATTGTAGTGGCTTTGGAAGTGGCTGATTTTGATACGAAGGCATACGGTCCGCTTGCTGGAATGTACTATCAGCAAGCAATTGAAGAGCGCGCTCATTTGTTGGGTGGAGGCACGCAAGCTGCGCCTGCGCAACGGATGGTGGATTTTGTGCACAATAAAGTGTCGTCCACATTGCCTGCTACCTCTTATCATCCGGGTATCACTTCTGTAGATTTACGCGAAGTATTGCCGCCTGTGATTGCGAAATCATTGCAGGAAGGCTTGAAGGCCTTTGGTACAAAGATGAAAGGCTATCTCACCAATGACGCTGTTTTGCACGCTTTAGAGTCGCGCACATCATCTCCGGTTCGTATTCCGCGCAACAAAGAAACTTTTGAGCACACTGAAGTGCGTGGTCTTTATCCCTGCGCTGAAGGTGCCGGATATGCGGGAGGTATTATGTCGGCCGCTATTGATGGACAAAAATGTGCTGAAGCCATTCACAAAAAAATAGGCTGATGTTTTGTTTTTAAGCGGCTCTTGTTGCTGTACTTAAAATAAAACATTCGTATTCCCTTCTCCTTCTATATAATTTTTATATTTGCGAAACTACTAACAATCGTTATTTATAAATAAGTTCACGGCTGCCGCACCGCAAGAGCGTTGATGCACCGCTAAAGTTGAAATAATATGACAAAAGCATCTAAAATTTTGTACACCCTGACGGATGAAGCTCCAATGTTGGCCACTCATTCTTTTCTTCCCATTGTAAAGGCTTTCACTGCTCCGGCAAGTGTTGAAGTGGAAACGCGAGACATCTCTTTAGCGGGAAGAATTATTTCTAACTTGGGCGAATACTTAAAGCCTGAACAAAGAATTAAAGACGATTTGTTGGAGTTGGGCGAATTGGCAAAAACCCCTGAAGCAAACATCATTAAGTTGCCCAATGTTTCGGCTTCAGTGCCGCAGCTGAAAGCAGCGATTAAAGAGTTGCAGGCTCAAGGATATGCGCTGCCTGAATATCAAGAGAATGCGCAAACTGATGCAGAGAAAGAGATAAAAGCAAAATACGCTAAAGTATTGGGATCGGCTGTAAATCCTGTGTTGCGTGAAGGTAATTCTGATCGCCGTGCACCGAAAGCAGTAAAAAATTACGCCAGAAAGCATCCGCATTCTATGGGTGCCTGGTCGGCCAGTTCAAAAACACATGTGGCCAGTATGCCTGCCGGTGATTTTTACGGAAGTGAAAAATCAATGACGCTTCAAGAAGCGGGAAACATGAAGATTGAGTTTGTTGCTGCCGATGGCACAACAACTGTTTTAAAAGACAAAACACCATTGTTGTCTGGAGAAATCATTGATAGTGCTGTGTTGAGCATGAGTGCTTTGAAAAGCTTTATTGCCAAAGAGATTGCAGATGCGAAAGCGCAAAATGTTTTGTTTTCAGTGCATTTGAAAGCCACAATGATGAAGGTGTCAGATCCAATTATGTTTGGCGCCATCGTTGATGTTTTCTTTAAAGATGTATTTGAAAAATATGCGGCTTTATTCAAAGAGTTGGGTGTAAATACTAAAAATGGTTTCGCTGATGTATACGCTAAAATTGCGGGTCATGCGCAAGAAGCAGAAGTGAAATCGGCCATTGATGAGGTGTACAAAAACAGTCCGGCTTTGGCGATGGTCAATGCTGAAAAAGGAATTACCAATTTGCACGTTCCTTCTGACGTAATCGTTGATGCTTCAATGCCGGCGATGATTCGTACTTCAGGGCAAATGTGGAATGCACTGGGCAAACAACAAGATACAAAGGCTTTGATTCCCGACAGATCTTATGCCGGTGTTTATCAGGCAACGATTGATTTTTGCAAAAAGAATGGCGCTTTGAATCCAGTAACGATGGGCAGTGTGTCTAACGTTGGTTTGATGGCACAAGCAGCTGAAGAGTATGGTTCTCACAATAAAACTTTTCAGATTTCCGGCAAAGGAGTAGTGCGTGCAGTTGATGCTGCAGGTATAGTGTTGATGGAGCAAAATGTTGACGCTGGTGATATCTTCAGAATGTGCCAAACCAAAGATGCACCGGTGCAAGACTGGGTGAAGTTGGCGGTAAATAGAGCGAAAGCAACAGGTACTCCCGCAATTTTTTGGTTAGACAGCAATAGAGCACACGACTTGCAAGTGATTGAAAAAGTAAACAAATATCTAAAAAATCACGATACCAAAGGATTGGATATCGGCATTATGAGCCCGGTAGAAGCGACCAATTTCTCATTGGAAAGAATAGTGAAAGGTGAAGATACCATTTCAGTAACAGGAAACGTATTGCGCGATTATCTTACGGATTTGTTTCCGATTTTAGAAGTGGGAACATCCGCTAAGATGTTGTCCATTGTTCCCTTGATGAACGGAGGTGGATTGTTTGAAACTGGCGCTGGAGGATCAGCTCCTAAACACGTTGAACAATTGATCAACGAAGGGCATTTGCGCTGGGATTCATTGGGTGAGTTTTTGGCACTTGCTGTTTCTTTAGAGCACTTGGGAACAACTTTGAATAATTCAAAAGCATTGGTGTTGTCTGAAACTTTAGATGCTGCAACAAGCAAATTTCTTGATAACGACAAATCGCCATCTCGTAAAGTCGGTGAGATTGATGTTCGTGGTTCTCATTTTTATTTGGCTTTATACTGGGCACAAGCATTGGCTGAACAAAACAAAGACGGAGAATTGAAAGCGTTGTTTTTGCCAATTGCTAAAGAATTAAGTGACAACGAAGCGAAAATTGTTGCTGAATTATTGGCTGTACAAGGTCAGCCACAAAGCATCGGTGGATACTACAAACCAGACAATGCCTTAACAGATAAAGTAATGCGTCCTAGCAAAACATTCAACGACGCCATTGCTACTTTGGTGTTGGAAAAACAATAAATTTAAATTGAAATGCAAATAAAAAATCCATTCCTAATCGGGTGGATTTTTTATTTAATACCATTCGAATACTGCGTTTTTCATGTATTATGAGTTCAACTGACTTTACAGCAATAGATTTTGAAACGGCCACCGGCAGTCGCTCCAGTATTTGTCAGATTGGCTTAGTGCGTGTGGAGAACAACGTTGTGGTAAAAACCTTCAATCAGCTCATTTGTCCACCCAGTAATTTTTATTCTTATTGGAACGTAAAGGTGCATGGAATTACACCTGAGCGAACCATAAATGCTCCAAAGTTTGAAGATGTGTGGGGACAAATTAAAGTTTATTTTGAAAATCAAACGGTAGTAGCGCACAATGGTGCTTTTGATTTTTCTTGTTTGAAACAAGTGCTTCAATTTTACGATTTAGCAGAAGTGAAATTCGAGAAGCAGTGTACGTATAAGATTTTTAAAAAAGGCTTGGCGGTGCTGTGCAGTGAGCATTCTATCGCCTTGAATCACCATGATGCACTGAGCGACGCCATGGCATGCGCGCGTTTGTACCAAATGCACATGCAACAGAAACAATAGTTTGTATTTTAATTGATTGAGATATTGTTATTCGTACTAATAATACTGCGATATCTGCTTGTGAGTGCCGTTAGCGTGCGCTCGAGTTTAATTTGTAGCAATAATTTTCGATTTTTTTTCTTTTTCCTGATAAAGTCAAAATACCTGTTGTTGCTTCTGTTGTCGCGTCATTGCTATTATTGATAGAGCCTTTCTAAATGCTTTTTTAGCAATGGAATGATTTTTTTCTTGATGCTGAAAATAGTACGACATGGGAAAAAATATTGCTAAAAATTATACGAGTGTTTTGAATACACTTAAATGTTCAATTAAAGAGGCGAGAAATCGTTCGCTGCTCAACGTGAATACACAAATGCTGCAATTGTACTGGCAAATCGGCGCAGTAATTTTAGCGCAACGAAAAAACGAGGGGTGGGGAGCAAAAGTTGTTGCTAGATTAGCGATTGATTTGAAACGTGAGTTTCCTGATATGAATGGGTTGTCTCAAAGAAATTTGGTGTATATGCAAACCTTTGCGGCGGCATATCCGCATTTTTCAATTACGCAAGTGCCACTTGCGCAAATGGGAAAAATCTCAAAAAAAAGTAAGAACGCAATTGCGCAAGTGCCGCTTGCGCAATTGCCGTGGTATCATCACATTACCTTGCTAGATAAGGTAAAGCAAATTGATGCACGCATTTTTTATATTCAAAAATCAATAGAAAACGGTTGGTCTAGAAATGTTTTGGTACATCAAATAGAAAGTAAATTGCATTTGCGCCAAGGAAAGACAATCAATAATTTTAAAAGTACTATTCCTGCTGCTCAAAATGATTTAATCAATGAAACATTTAAAAGTCCATATCTACTTGATTTTTTAAGTTTAGGGGAAAAACTGAGAGAAGTTGATTTAGAGAAGGCGATGCTGAATAATGTGAAGAAATTGGTTTTGGAAATGGGAAAGGGTTTTGCTTTCGTCGGCAATCAATACCACATAAAGGTGGGTGAAACCGATCGTGTACTTGATTTGCTGTTTTATAATTTTCATTTATATCGCTTTGTAGTTGTTGAAATTAAAATAGGTGAATTTTTACCGGAGTATGCCGGGAAATTAAATTTTTACATCAATGCTGTTGATGAACTTGTAAAGGGAAAAGGCGATAAAGCAACGATTGGATTGTTGTTGTGCAGAGCACCTGATCATACTTGCGTTAAATTTGCTTTGCATGGCATAAAATCTCCAATTGGGGTGTCTGATTACAAGCTTATGGAGGAGTTGCCAAAGGAATTTAAAGCGGAATTTCCAAGTGTGCAGCAAATAGAAGAAGGGTTGGCGACAGAGGTAAAAGCACCATTGTCAAAAAGGAAGAAAATAAAAGTTAAAAAGTTGGTGCGCAAACGTTTGAATTCCCGCAAATGATTTTATTTTTTTGATTTGTATTGCTAGTATCAATTTTGCTCAGTCTAGGAGTGTGCACTTCATAATAGCATCTCTGTCTATGTCTGTAAGCGTCACGTTTACAATTTGATTTGCCAATGCCTCATCGTATGGCGTTTTTACCTTGACATAGTTGTCCGTAAAACCATACATCATTTCGCCATCGCGCTCAGTCTCAAACAAAACGGTGCTTTGTTTGCCAATGTTCTGTTCGTAAAAAGCCCTTCTTTTTTTATCAGAAAGTATATGTAGCATTTTGCTGCGTTTTGCGCGTTCGGCAGTGTTTACAATGCCTTGCAATTCAATGGCGTGTGTGTTGTCTCTTTCAGAGTATGTAAATACGTGAAGGTAAGAAATATCGAGTTCTTGTAAGAAATGATAGGTTTCCATAAAATGATCATCTGTTTCTCCGGGGAAACCAACGATGACATCAACACCAATGCAACAATGCGGCATTGCTGCTTTTATTTTTTCAACTCTATCTGTATAAATTTCTCTTTTGTAGCGTCTTCGCATGGCTTTGAGTATGTCGGGAGAGCCCGATTGCAAAGGTACATGGAAGTGTGGTACGAATTTTTTTGATTGCGCCACAAAAGTAATAATATCAGGAGTGAGCAAGTTGGGTTCTATAGAAGAGATACGGATGCGCTCTATGCCTTGTAGGAGGTCAAGTTCGTGAACAAGACCAAGAAAATCTTCGCCATTATTTTTGCCAAAATCACCAATATTTACTCCCGTTAGCACAATTTCTAAAGCATCACTTTCAGCCACTTCTTTTGCCACTTTCATGGTTTTAGCAATGCTGTTGCTTCTGCTTTTTCCACGTGCCAAAGGAATTGTACAAAAGGAGCAGGAGTAATCGCAGCCGTCTTGTACTTTCAGGAAAGTGCGGGTTCTATCTCCGTAGGAAAAAGAGGGATGAAAATCAGAAACTTGGTCAATTTCTCCTTCGAATATTTTAGTGGAAGTATCTCTGTCTATATTTTCAACGTGTTCTAGGATGTTGAACTTTTCGTTGGCTCCAAGCACAAGGCTCACTCCTTCAATTGCAGCGATTTCTTTTGGTTTTAGTTGCGCGTAACAGCCGATGATGGCAACGAAGGCGTTGGGATTTTGTTTGCGTGCTTTTTTTACTATTTGTTTGCACTTTTTGTCAGCGTTGTCAGTGACCGAGCACGTATTAATGATGTATATGTCAGCATGTTCGTCGAACTCCACTTTGGCGTAACCGCCTTTCTCAAAACCACGAGAAATGGTAGATGTTTCAGAGAAATTCAATTTGCATCCGAGGGTGTAAAAGGCGACTTTTTTGTATTGATTCACGCTGCGAATATAAGGAATAGTGAGTAGCGAAAGGGTGATCCTCTTAAAAATGATGAAAAAGCATTAACTTTTTTTTTATTTGCAGAGGTATAATCGTTCAGCGATAATGTTCCATAAATCCCTTCTATATATTGGCATATCCGCATAAATTGGTATTTTAGCAGCATGTCTGACATCATTAAATTACTGCCCGATTCTGTAGCGAATCAGATTGCCGCTGGTGAGGTGGTTCAGCGCCCTGCCTCTGTAGTGAAAGAGCTCTTGGAGAATGCCATTGACAGCGGAGCCACAGTGATTCAAATGATTGTAAAAGATGCGGGTAAAACGCTGATTCAAGTCATCGACAATGGCAAGGGAATGAGTGACACCGATGCAAGAATGAGTTTTGCGCGTCATGCCACTTCAAAAATCAGCAAAGCCGATGATTTGTTTTGTATTCTTACAAAGGGTTTTAGGGGGGAAGCTTTGGCGTCTATTGCTGCGATTGCACATGTTGATTTGAAGTCGAAGCAAGTGCAAAATGAATTGGGTACGCACATCCGTATGGAGGGGTCAACATTTGTTGATCAACTTGTGTGTGCCATGGCTGATGGCACGAGCATGAGTGTAAAGAATTTGTTTTACAATGTGCCGGCGCGTCGCAAATTTTTAAAATCAGATTCAGTGGAGATTCGTCATATCATTGATGAATTTCAGCGTGTTGCTTTGGTTCATCCTGAAATTGCTTTCAGCTATCACAACAACGAAGACGAAATTTACCACTTAGAAAAAGGATCTTTTCGCCAGCGCATTGTTGCGCTTTTTGGCGCATCCTATAACCAACGTTTGGTGCCGGTGGAGGAAGACAACAATACCATTGTTAAAGTATCGGGATATATTGGAAAACCTGAATTTGCAAAGAAAACACGTGGCGAACAATTCTTTTTTGTCAATGGTCGCTTCATTAAAAACAACTATTTGAATCACGCTGTTAGCAATGCTTATGATGAGCTTTTGGGGCGAGATTCATTTGCTTCGTACTTCATTGTACTTGAGGTAGATCCGTCGAGTATCGATATCAATATTCATCCTACTAAAACAGAAATAAAGTTTGAAGATGAGAAGTCGGTGTATGCCATTGTGCGTGCATCGGTGAAGCAAGCATTGAGCAAATACAGTGTGGCGCCATCTTTGGATTTTGAGCGCGAAACATTGTTTGACAATGCTTTGGAGCCCAACCGCGGTGACTTTATTCCGGCGCCTACGATCAAAGTTGATCCAAATTACAATCCGTTTAGAGAAGCAGGGCGCCCTGCAGTTCGTGAAAATCAAACGCAATGGGCAGAGATGTATCAAAAGGAAGTGCCGCAGCAGTTTGTTCCGGAGCCTGCAAAACTTTTTGAAACAGCGACCAGTGACTCGGGGTTTTACCATCAATTCAGAAAAAAATACATTATAAGTTCCTTTGATGATGGTCTTTTGGTTATTGATCAGCACCGCGCCCACAAAAGAATATTGTATGAGTATTTTGTTGATCTGTTGAAAAACAACAAAGGTGCATCGCAGCAAATTTTGTTTCCTGAGTCTATAGAGTTGCATCCAGCCGACTTTCAGTTGATGAAGGAATTGGAGGCTGATTTTATTAAAATTGGTTTCGATATCAGTGAGTTTGGGAAAAACACTTTTGTTGTCAATGGCTTGCCCGCTGATATTGCCGATGTGAGTCCCAAAGTTTTACTCGAAGGCTTGCTCGAGGAATTTAAGCAGCAAAAAACACAAAAAATTGACCAACGCGATCAACTCGCTAAATCCATGGCGAATCAAACGTGCATTAAGTCGGGACAAACACTTTCTCGTGAAGAGATGCAAACACTCGTGAGCGAATTGTTTTTGTGTGAAAAACCAACGGTTGATCCAAATGGGAATGCGACGCTTTGGAACATAGATGCGTACGAACTATCAGAAAAATTTAAATAATATGCTGCAAAGACCTTTGCCTCCCATTACCAAAAACTTACTTATCCTCAATGTTTTGATGTTTGTGTTGACCTTTATGGTTTTTGATGAGCACGACATGACACAACAATTTGGCTTGCATTATTTCGGCTTCTCTACATTCAAGCCTTTGCAACTTTTTACGTACATGTTTATGCATGGGGGGTTAATGCATATCTTTTTCAACATGATGGGCGTTTATATGTTTGCTGCTGCTTTGGAAGATAGACTTGGGCCACAACGTTTTTTGATTCTTTATCTTGTGGCTGGGTTTGGTGCTGCTATTTTGCAGCTGGCCATCACGCACTACGAATTGAAGCCATTCATTGATACCTACGGTTTGTATGAAGTGCAAGCCCAAATGGACGTGCCAATGGTGGGGGCGTCAGGCTCTCTTTTTGGTTTGTTGGCGGGATTCGGCATGCTCTTTCCAAACGTCGAATTGCTGATGTTGTTTTTGCCGATTCCCATTAAAGCCAAATATTTTGTAATGATTTATGGGGCTATCGAATTATTCAGTGGTATTGCAGGCCGAGCAGGTGATAATGTAGCGCATTTCGCTCATGTTGGTGGCGCAATCTTTGGTTTCTTGTTGATTAAATATTGGAAAAGTAAAACTATCTTGTAGCATGAGCGGATTTGTAGAAGATATCCAACGCAATTTTAAAGACGGCAGCATGGTTGTTAAGCTCATTTATTTGAATGTAGCGGTGTTTGTCGTCTTGCTTATTTTAGGGCTTGTGGGCGGTTTGTTTACCCCAAGGGCAGTGCATCCGGGATTGGCGGCGAGCATGTCTGAATGGGCTGAGTGGCTAATGATGCACTCTAAATTGTCCGAACTTGTGTTCAAGCCTTGGACACTTATTACGCACATGTTCACGCATGTGGATGTTTTTCATTTGCTTTTCAATATGTTGATGTTGTACTTTTCGGGGCAATTGTTTGTGCGATTTTTCGGAGAAAAAAAATTATTGTCTATTTATTTGATGGGAGGCTTGGCAGGTGCCGCAGCTTTGATTATTGCCTCTGCTTTCTTGCCATATTTTGAAGGTGGAAGTAGCATGGCATTAGGTGCGTCTGCTGCCGTGATGTCTATTTTTATTGCTTGTTGTGTATATGCACCAAAAATGATTGTCAATTTGTTTGGTATATTTCCACTAGAGTTACGCTATTTGGGTTTGATTATTTTTGGACTCGACTTGGTGAAATTCTACGATGGCAACACTGGTGGGCACATTGCCCACATTGCCGGATCTGCTTTTGGTTTTTTTATGGCAAAGCAATATATTCAAGGCAAAGATATTACGCGTGGTTTTGCACGTGCGTTGGAAACAATGTCTTCGTGGTTCAAGAAAAAAGACAACAGCCTTTATGTTTCGCACAGCAAAGTGCGCAAAATGAAAGACGAAGATTATAATTTCAGCAAAACAAAAATGCAAGAAAAAGTAGACCAAATTTTAGATAAAATCGGACGATCGGGTTACGAAAGTCTCAGTAAAGAAGAAAAGGAATTTTTAAATAAATCGAGTCGCCAATAGTTGAAAACCTTTATTAAAATAGTATTTGTTGTACTGAATGTTTTGGCCGCTGCCGCATTTTTACTCGCTTTATTGGCCACCAATGTATCGCCCGAAACATCGTGGATGATTGCTGCTTGTGGACTTCTTTTTCCGGTATTGGTGATTGTGAATTTGGTGTTTGTTCTGATTTGGTTTTTTGCCAAAAGCTATTGGATATTGCCATCGGCTTGTTTGATGATTGTTGCTGTACCAACCTTGATTCACGCCATTCAATTCAATTTTTCAAAGGACGAAGAAAAAAAAGGACTTAAAGTAATGTCATTCAACTCCCGCTTGTTTGATTATTATGAAGCAATTGCGAAGCGTGGTGTTGTGCGCGATAGTATTTTTGAAATGCTCAATCGCGAGCAACCCGATATTGTTTGTTTTCAAGAATTTTACAGTCGTGAGTCTAAAAAATGGAATGTGATTGGCCCTTTGTCGAATGGCTTGCGAAAGCACGTGTATCTCAATGAAATGGGAGATTTTTACAACGACACCAAATGGGGGTTGTTCACTATTTCGGCATATCCCATCGTGAACAAGAAGTCGTTTTATTTTGATCCTGCTTACCCTTTTGCAACATATTGCGACATTAACATTAATAGTGACACAGTTCGGGTTTTCAACGTGCACTTGCATTCTTTTCGCTTTAGTGAAAAGGAAAGAGTGGCCTTAGGGGAAATTATTGAAAACAATGCTATCCCTTCAACAGAAGCTTCAAAAGGAATTTTGAAACGATTTGAATATGCATACATCGCAAAAGCAAAGCAAGTTGATACGGTTGCTACACTTATTAAATCATCGCCATACCGCGTGATTGTGTGTGGTGATTTGAATGATCCACCGTCGTCTTATGCTTACCATGAATTCACGCAAAAGCTGGATGATTCTTTTGTGGAAAGTGGTTCAGGCTTTGGTAAGACTTATGCCGGTAAATTGCCATTGTTGCGCATCGACTATATCTTACACGACGAAAAAATTAGCTCGTCCAATTATAAAACGTTAAGTCACCATTTGTCGGATCACTATCCGATCACATGTACTATGGAATTGACGAAGTAATATTATTAAAATACTTTTTCCTCAATGCTTTTGTAAATCACGTCTTGAATGCGCGTTCTAATATTCATTTTTGTGAGCTTGGTGTTGTTGGCATCGGGATAGGTTCTGTTCGATAAAAATATGTACACAATTTCTTTGTCGGGATCGGCCCAAGCAAAGGTGCCAGTGAAGCCCGAGTGTCCAAAGCTTGATGAACTAATGCCCATGCAAGTAGGTCCGTTGTTGTCGCCCGATGGTTTATCAAAGCCAGCACCCCGTCTATTGTTTTGGTCGCAAAATTGACAACGCGTATAATCGGCGAGCACCGTTGAGTCAATGTATTGAATGCCTCCATAGCGGCCGTTGTTTAAGTACATTTGAAACATTTTGGCTAAATCATTCGCGTTGGAGAATAAGCCGGCATGACCAGCAACGCCACCCATCATCGCGGCGCCTGGGTCGTTCACGATGCCGTGAATGACTTGTTTTCTGTACACTGAATCGATTTCAGAAGGAACGATGGTTGATAGTGGAAATTTTTCAAGCGGACGGTAAGTGAGGGTTGTGGCGCCCAATGACTGATAAAACACGCTGTCGGCGAAATGATCCAAAGTTGTTTTTGAATATTTTTCTACAATGTCTTTTAAGAAATAGTAGCCCAGATCACTGTATTTGTAGTGTTTTTCTTTTGCGAGTGGAGTCATCACCAAATGAAGGCGCATACTGTCTAAATATTCTTTGCGCATGTACAAATTGTTGGCTACAAAAATAGGGAAGGAGTCAGAAATACTTGCGCGGTATATGTTGGTGTCGGGTGTTCCGTTAACCATTGTATTTCTGAAGAATGGAATCCATGAAATCAATTTAGCTTGATGCGCAAGCATCTCGCGCAGGTTGATGTTGATGCAATCACTGCTGTCAACGTACTGCAAATAATCGCACAGATTCATTTCTAAATTCACGGAGTCCATCTCGTCCAATCGCATGAAAGAGGGAAGAGTGGCGGTGACTTTTGTAACCGACGCAAGGTCGTAAATATCTGTTCTGTTTAAATTGCTTTTGGCGTTGTATGTTTGCTTCCCGTAGGCCTTCCATAACACAACATTGTTGTTGCGTGCCACCAGTATTTCGCAGCCAGGGAAGGCCTTGTTGTTGATTCCCTCGTAGGCAATGGAGTCGATTTTACGCAAATACTCTGAATTCATTCCTTCGTCTTCGGGAATGGAATACTTAAGGCGTTTTTTTTTTGTGGATAAACCACTGCCTGAAGGATAAGAAAAAGAACCGCTGACGGGCAGTTTTCCCGACACGCCAATTCCGCCAAACATCAGTTGAGCCGTGTAATCGCGAGTAAGCTTATTGTCTTCGTAGCTGATGACAATTGCTTCAGGTGTCATTTTTCCTTCAAAACTTTCAAGGCAATAGGGATTGGCAAATAGCGCCAACACTACTTTCTGAGTTTTTGATATTTCGGCAATGAGGTCAATGGTTTCAGCGGTAATGCCAAAATTTTTGCTTGGACTGTTGTTGGTGCCGTGCACGCCAATAAAAATGACGTCGAAATTTTTTAATGACTGCAATAGTGTTTTTTTTGCAGTATCGGTAGGGGTTTTAGCGATGTCGAAGTGTTCTACTTTAGCGTAGTTTTTTAAGGTTTCGCTAAACTCGTTGCGTTTCATTCCGTCGCTGATTGATACGCTGGCAAAGCGCTGTTTGTCAACGCGAGCGATAGGAAGCAGGTCATTGTTGTTTTTAATGAGCGTTATGGCTGCTTCTGTCAATTTTCGGTTCAACAAGTCGGCATAAGGCGAGTTGATGCGTTCATATAAACTATCGGTTCTGATAGGGGTGTAATGGTCGAGTCCCACCCATTTTTTAAGCGCCAACACTTTTCTCACTCTTCTATTGATTTCGCCAACACTGATTTGTTTTTTGTCGATGGCCAATTTTATTTGCGTGATGGCTTTACCAACGTCTTGCGAAAATAGCAAGATGTCATTTCCAGCCAACAGCGCTTTGGCATCCACCTCACCGGGTTGATAGTATTGACTAACGCCCTTCATATTCAAGGCATCGGTGAAAGTAACGCCTTGAAAATGCAGGTCGGTTTTCAGTAATTTCTGTACAACGTGAGGTGATAGGGTTGACGCTAAATTTTTGGTTTTATCGTAGGCTGGTATGTACAAGTGTGCTACCATAATACTGCCAACACCACTGTCGATTAGGGCTTTGAAGGGGTAGAGTTCAATAGAATCCAATCGCGCTTTGTCGTGTTTGATGACGGGTAGGCCAACGTGTGAGTCGGTATCGGTGTCACCATGTCCTGGAAAGTGTTTGGCTGAAGCCAATACTTTAACGTTCTGCAATCCGCGCATGTAGGCCACTCCTTTTTGAGCGACATTAACTTTGTTCTCGCCAAAAGAACGGTTGTTGATCACCGGGTTTTTAGGGTTTACATTGACATCAATCACTGGTGCAAAATCAACGTGAATGTTGAGTTCTTTGCAGTGGCGGCCAATTTCGCGGCCCATTTCATAAATCAAATGGTTGTCTTGAATGGCGCCCAACATCATTTCACGTGGAAAGGAGGGCGTGCTGTCGAGGCGCATCGATAAGCCCCACTCGCCGTCGATAGAAGTAAGGATGGGTACTTTGCTGATTCCTTGCAGGTAGTTGTCGTAGTTGGCTTGGCGCACTGGACCGCCTTGCATGTAGATAATGCCACCAATGCCATATTGCTTCACAAGTTTGGCGATGTCGTTGCGGTGGTTGGTGTCTTTTTTAGTGTACACAGGGTACATTATTAGTTGCGCAATTTTTTGGTCAAGGGTCAATGTTTTAAAAATAGAGTCCACCCATAGCGCATTGGTATCGGTCAAAAATGGCGGAGGATTGTTCAGTATTTTATCGGTATTTTTTTTTCCTGTGAATGAAAAAAGCAGCACTACTGAGGAAAAGAAGAGAATGATGAATGTTTTTTGCATGGGTATTTTTCTTTACGTTCAAAGTTAGCTTTGATTGCCTGCAAAAGCGGGTCCATTTTTTTTAGTTCTCAACAAAGCATCGTTAAAAGGACCTTTGTACTGGTGTTTTCGTTGCTGTTGGACACAATTGTGCAGACTAAAATCAGTACTTATTTTGAACCTTACGCATAAATGAATATATTCGCACTCTCAAAAAATGATTCCGTAGCTCAGCTGGATAGAGCAACTGCCTTCTAAGCAGTAGGTCACGCGTTCGAATCGCGTCGGGATCACAAATACAGCAAGGGATTTAAACAGGTGATGTTTAAATCCCTTTTTTATTTGCATACAATTTGCAATTATTAAAAAATGCTAAACTAAAATATAGCAATAAAGTGGTTGATTGCCTTGCTTCTAAATTTAGTTAGTTTTGACGAAAGTTGATGAGTCAGCTCACCAGTTAGAATCTATTCAATATTTTTACGATGATTACATTTTCAATAATTTCGGCCGAAAGTATTTTTTCAATTGTGCCCTTACTTCAACAATTAAATTCATCGATTTCAGAAGAAACTATGAAGTTGAGACTTAATGAAATGATCTCGCAAGGATATGAATGCGTTGGTGTTTTTAAAAAAGAAACGTTAATTGGTATTTCGGGTTTATGGATTCGCACACAGTACTACGTTGGAAAGCACATTGAGCCTGACAATATAGTGCTTCATCCAGATTATAGAGATCAAAAAATAGGAAGGCAGTTGATGCAGTGGATTTACAATTACGGAGTGTCAAAGGGTTGCGTTGCTTCAGAGCTGAATTGTTATGTTCAAAATGAAAGAGGAAATGGTTTTTGGAAAAGTGAAGGTTATGAAATCATAGGTCACCACTATCAAAAAAAGTTTAAAGATTAAGCAGGATATTTTATTTTTTTTCAGCATCACGTCTGTTTTAGGATTGCTCGTGAGGATAGCAGGAGTAGTGCTGAAAATAGGGATAGGTTCTTCAAAGACCGAAACTTCATTTCTCCCCTTAGTCTCAAATCTCAGGATGACAGGCTACACTTCTAAAGCATGTGAGGAAAATTGGTCGCATTTGTCGTCCTGAGGTACTCCGAAGAATCTATCGTCCCAAACATAAAGCTCCCTGTACGATTGCGGACAATCATTATTTCATTTAGAATCCCTGCTTTCTTTATCAAATAACTTTTGTGTTTTAATCAATAAAAAAGCCACTGTTTCAGCGGCTTTTTTATTGATTCCTCTAGTTTTACTTTACAGCAATTGTATGTAACCTGTTTTTTCATCTTCTTGATTTGAAGTGTCTGTCCAGCGCACCACGTAGTAATACACGCCTGGTGCTACTTGGTCTCCGTTGTATTTTCCATCCCAAGTTGGAATGTCAATGATGGCAGGGTTTTCGTACATTTTGATGCCCCATCTGTCGTAGACGATAAAATAGATTTTCTTCAATTTTTGTTTCGTTGTTTCGTTCACGAAAAAAGGAATGAATTTGTCGTTTTTGCCGTCCCCATTGGGTGTTATTACATTAGGGAAATCCCAAATCAATGGCGTGCAATATTCTGTAATTTGTACAGTGTCACTTTTGCTGCACGTGCCGTTGGAAACTGTAACAGAAATGCTTTGCGCACTGTTGATTTCAATATTTGTGGCGCTGCTATTGTTCATCCACAGCACTGAGCTGAACGTATCGGAAACAGCGCTTTTGTAAAGTGCTCCTTCCGCAAAACAAAGTGCGCTGTCTTTGCCCAAAGTAAATTCGGGAGCTGCAGCAGCTTTGATATTCACGCTGGCACTGCCTTTGCAATTTCTGGCGTCGGTGACTGCAAGTTGATGCAGCGCAGGAGTAATAATGTTGTGGCTTGCGCCTCCTGCATTGTTGTCCCATAAGTACGTCAATGGCGCTGCTTGCACTCCGCTTACAGTAGCGGTTAAGTCAAGTGATGCGCCTGCACATAAGTCACCAGGTGTGTTTAGGGATACGTTCAACGGAAGACCTGCATTGACTTGCATAAATAACGTGTCTTTGCAATGGTTGTTGCCTTCTACTATAACCCAGTGCTTTCCGGTGGTGCTCAAAGTGGCGCTGCTGTTGCTTGTTGCGTTGTCCCATTTGTAAGATAACCATTGACCTGCGCTGATGCTGATACTGCCTCCTGCGCATACAGAGCTGTCGGCGATACTGCCAACAGGAAGTGCTATTGCACTCACACTTATCGTGTCAATGCTCAAACAATCATTGGCGATAGAAGTTTTGCTAACGGCATATTTACCAACTGTTTTTACCTTAATACTGCTGCTTGTGGCTCCCCCTGGATTCCAAAGATAGGTATAGTTGGCGTCTCCAGCGGATAGGTTTGTTGAATCCCCTGCGCACAAGTTTACATTTAAAATTGCGGGAGGGGTAGGTGCGGCCTTGACCACAATGTTTTCAATCGTAGTGTCTTTGCAACCAGCGTTTTGATTGTTGAGTTTGAAGCTGACTTTGTAAGTACCCGGATCGGTTTTAAGGTTGGTTTTAAACCAAGGAGAAGCGATGGTAGCTGTTTTGACACCAACTGGTTTTTGAAAGATAGTCCAGGTGCCAACACCGTCGGTAATCATTGCACTCAAGTCGATAGAGTCTTTCGGACAGATAGATCCAGCGGGTGGATTGGTGCCAATTATTTTGCAGCAATTGATTACAACGATGGAGGTAGAGTCTTCTTTTACGCAGGGCTCCATTCCAAAAAATATTTTCACAACTGTAGTGTCTTGTGCATTAACACTTGGGTCAAATACACCGTGCGAATTAACAAACCCTGCCGGTTCCGATCTCCAGTTTCCGGCGACAGCAGGTGTTACAAATAAACCTAGGCAGCTTGCAGCAGCGCTTGAGCACAGGGTGTCGGCAAGCGTTCGTGTTACGTCAACTTGAACAGGACCATTGTTTAAAAATTCAGGAGTAAAGTACATTTGTGGCAGGCCTGGACCAACGCCTGTGCCTGTGCTGTGCGCATTGGCAGAATAATTCCATGTGGCGGCCGATGTGCCGTTGGGATTAGCGATTTCGGCCAAGCCAACACTTACTCCTTGGTTAGCGCCATTGTAAGGGCAATAAATTTTTCCATTTGGAGCGCTTACCAATTCACCAAAGTAGCTTGCCGATAAATCAACGGTTTGAATGGCGTTTGTACAAATGTTGTATTGGTACATTGCTCCATTAATGTACTGAGTGAAATATATTTTTTGGCCGTCGGGAGAGAATTCAGTGCCATAGTAAGGTAATTGTCCGTCAACTTCTACAGCGCTGCTTACTTTTCCGCTTTGTTTGTTAAAGTCGAAAAGATGCAAACCAAAGCCACTGGCCATTGCTAGTCGATCACCTTGTGGTGAAAAAGAAATGGTGCCTCGTGCCCAGTCCCAATTAACAGAAGATAGTGTTGGTCCGAGGCTCGATATTACCGGTGTTGTATTGATGCCTGCCGAAGTAATGGCAAAGGCATAAAAGGTATTGTTGTTGGCTCCGTGTGCAATTGCCCAAATGGTATCGCAGCTGCCTGCAATTGCTGCCAGCATTTCCGCCATGGGTGTGGTGATGCCATCGATGAGTAATTGGTTTTTTGCAGTGACGGCGCCGTAGGGATTGCCCGGAGCGCCATTTCCTTGTGCTGACATATCAACTTCATGGTAGCGTAAGCCGTTGTTGGTGCCACCCCATTGCTGTAATTGTTCTACTGCGCCGGTAGTGATTAAGTAATATTTATTGCTGTTTCCGGGCGCGTTGATAGCGACGACACCTTGCGCTCCGCTTCCTTCAGCTCCGCCAGGTTCAGCACTGCCCATCAAGCTAGAGCCATTACTCATGATGGCGTGCGACTGATCATAGACAGTAGTTCCGTTGCTGTAAAATAAAGGATTTCCAGCTCCGTCAGAAACGGTAGTGGCACTTTCGTAATAAAAAATAGTGGATTCGTTGTCTCTTGTGTTTATGGAAGCTCCATTGAAGTATACGCCTTCGCCTTTGCCTGGCCAGCCTCCAAAGTACCATAGTTCATTTTGTGCAAATGCGTCTAGTTGACACAGCACGGCAATGCTGAGCATTGCTTTTGCTAGTAGTTTTTTCATTGCAATAAGTTATACCCCCTCAGGTAATTAACCGCAAGGTAATAAAATAAGTGAAACAAGAAAACACAAGAATCAATAGCGCAACAGCCTAAGGCTTAATTGTTTTGTTGGGGTGCTTATTTTCAGGATGTAAACACCGCTGCTCAGATCTTCAACGCCGTATTCAGTATGGGATATGAGGGTGTACGATCGTGAGTCAATGAGACGGCCGGTTAAGTCGAAAAGTTCAAAGGTAGCAGCTGTTGCTTTGTTGAAAGCGGCGGTAATTGACTGATTGTGCACAAAGGCGTAGGTATTGAAAACAGCGATGTCCTGGTCGGTGAGTAGTGTATGGGTGCTGTCGTCAAAAAATCCTCGTTCGCTCATTCGCTTGTAAATGGCTAAATGGTATTTTCCATTGAATAAAGCACTGTCGGCGTCGATGATGTTTTGTGCCGCTTGTACCATACTTGTATTGGGTGCCTGTGCATAAATGGCTTGAAAAACAAGGCTGTCGGTGATGTTGGCGCCAATGTCAATTTGCACTTGCATCAACACAGAAGACCACAATTCGCCATTTTTGTGGATGTTTCCAGTTAAATCGATTTTGTAATTTTTGGTGGAAGCAGCACTTCTTCCGGACCAAAATTCATTGTGGCCGTCCCAATCGAAAATATTTTCCCAATTGTAGTTGGATATGGAACGCGAATAGGAAGCCGCAACGTAGTCGCCAAAACCTTCGTCAATGGCTTCTCGTTGTGATCCAATTTTTGAAAACGGCGCGGCAGAAGCGGAGAGCGCATGAGCGTATTCGTGCACAATAACATCAGCGTCTTCGGCATCATCAACACCGCCATCGCCAAAGAGAAGGCTCACAGGGCTTGTGAATTCATTGAACAGTGATTGATCGTCGGTGCTGGCATGGGCATCAATGTCCAAAGGAAAATTGGTTAAGTTGCCGAAACCCAAATCAATTAAATGCTGACGGTAGACGCTGACATGGTAAAAACTATTGACTTCTTCGAATTCATATTGCGAGCGATTGAAGGAGAAGGAATCAATTTTAGAAAAGGAAATGGTATGGAAGGGGGCATCAAGATCGGCTATTTTGTAATAATCGTTTTCGAGTTTGAAGGTGTCGTTTTCAAACTTAAGCAGAATTTTTTTTTGCTGAATTTGCTGATTTAAAGCAAAGTTGTCAGCATCATCGTTGTCAATGTAAGGTATGCCGTATAAGGATTGAGCAGATGTAATTGGACTGGGATTAAATATATTGATCACGGCGGTACTGTCTTTTTTGCCAGCATAACTTTGCAAGTTGCGCTGGGCTACAATACTGTCATCGCAGCGCAAAATATAGTGGTTGCTGCGGTGGTTGGCATTTTCGATGTAAATTAAAAAGGCTGAAATCAAACTTCCTTCATAAAAGTAGTAGATTTTGCTGATGCGCTGAGCGAAAACATCAGTTTGTGCTGCTAAGA
This sequence comes from Flavobacteriales bacterium, assembly GCA_947444925.1. Lineage (GTDB taxonomy): Bacteria > Bacteroidota > Bacteroidia > Flavobacteriales_C > JAHEZL01. The sequence goes on from CANFBW010000029.1 coordinate 20,079, forward strand.
AGCTTAGTGCGGCAGCAGTGTCACTGCAGTTTTCAGCACTGCAAAGCGAGGGTGAAAATGCTGTAGAAAGCACTTCTGCGTTTTGTTTATTTTTTAAAACATTTACTTTTATTTGTGCGCGGTAAACTTCTTTTCCGTCTATTTTTTCTTGAAAACAATAGTGTTTTCCTCCCATGCTTTCTTTGGTATTAAGCAAGTGCAGTGTGACGCGGGGAGAGCTGAGGGCTGCGATGTGGGTTTTTAAATAGATTGCTATTTCTTCGCTTTTTGCTGGAAAGGTGATCGCAGGGAAGTGCTGTGTGCTGCAAATGTACTCGTCAATTGGCGCGTCGTGCTGCCTCGGCTCTGACGACTGCGCCAGCGCTATGTTGCAGAGAAGTACGAAAGCGACAATTCGAATCATTTGTTAATTTCTGTTAGCAAGACGCTTGGAATACTATTTAGTTGTTTGGAAAGCATGTCAATTTCGTTTTTCTTTATGGTAATCTGCATCGCGCAATGTAGGTCGAAAGCTTCGCTGTGATAAGGAATATGCTGTTCTTTCAATACTTGCATAACTTTGTTTAATGCATCAAAGTTGAAAGATAAGGAAAAGGATTCTTTTACGAAATCGATTACTATTTCACTGTTTGACAGGGCGTCTTCAGCTGCCGATTTGTAAGCGTGAATGAGTCCGGGCACACCAAGCTTACTGCCTCCAAAATAGCGCACAACAACCAATAGCACATAGGTAATTTGTTTTGAAAGCAGTATGTTGTAAATGGGTTTTCCGGCAGTGCCCGACGGCTCTCCGGCATCGAAACTTCGAAATTGATCACCTTCACATCCCAGTCGCCAGGCAAAGCAGATGTGTCGCGCAGAAGGGTGTTCCTTTTTTATATTGGGGAGAATAAGTTTGATTTCGCTTTCGTCATGCAGCGGAAAAATGAAACTTAAAAAAGTGCTGCCTTTTTCCTTGTAACAGCCTTCGGCTGCTTTGGCAATACTTTGGTATTGAAAGGGCTTATTCACTTAAATAAAAACGATGAGTAGAATGGATACAATGGCTAGTGCTATGCCGATGTAGTTGAATAAGCGCAGTTTTTCTTTGAACAGCAGCAGACCAATCAAGGTGTTGATCAATATAACGCTGAGGTTGAAAGCTGGAAAGATTTGAGCATTGTCCATAATGCCAAAATCTAATGAATGCAGAAAAAAATAGATGGATAAAAAATTGGGAATTCCTAACAGAAATCCAGCAATAACGTCATTTTTTTGCGGTGTTTTTCTTGATTTTATACTTGTGAAAATCAGAATAAAAACACCTATTAATGCAGCCATTCCGAAAATGCTTCCGGTGAAAGAAAGTGTATCACTTTTTTCAACGTAATTGGCCTGTGCTAAACTCAGTAGGGTGTCGAGCGCGACTCCACCGCAGAAAAGCAAAATGGGTAAAAGAAATTTTTTGTCACCTTCTTTTTTGTCAGCGCTAAATGAAGTGAGTACTACGGATACAATTGCAATAAAAACGCCTACTGTTTGCAAAATCGAAAAATTTTCGCGCAAAATAAAAACGCCAAAAAGGATGGGGCCAATGAAGGACATTTTATTGGCAACTGCAGTTATAGCAACTCCTGCTTCTTGCGATGATCGCGCCATGACATTGAATAGGGCAATGAAAATGAAGCCCAATAAAATACTTATTCCTTTCCATTCAGCATTTTTAAATACTAAAAAAATTTCGCCTTTGCTGATGATGGCGGCCATTGTGAAAGCAGTGATGTAGTTAAATACAATGGCGTTAAAAGTATTGATTTTGTAGCGGTCGAAAAGTTTAAATGCCACAAAGAGCAAGGCCGAACAAAGGATACTGGTGATGAGGAAAAAGTACATTGGGCGAAGGTAGCTAATTTGTCAATGTGCTAATCGAATGAATTGCTAATTTGATTATTTTTAAAAGGAAGATTGCATAAGAATCTATTGGCTGTTTTTGATTTTCTAGCAATATTCAGACAAGCATTGCGTAAAAGTTTAAATCGGTTCAAGCGAATCAAATCACGCCATCATCAAATGATCCCATCACCCAACGGTCAAATGATCCCATTGTCAAATCACTAAATCATCTCACCACTAAATTATTACATCATCCCATCATCAAATTACCAAATCATCCCATACTGCATAAAATGTTTACTTTTACCCATGCGTTATTTTATACATTTAAGTTATTGTGGAACAAAATACCATGGCTGGCAGAGGCAGCTCAATGGCATAACAGTGCAAGAGGAATTGGAGCGCTGCATGGGTGTTATGTTGCGGCGGGAAATAGAAGTGTTGGGTTGTGGTAGAACGGATGCGGGGGTACATGCGAAAGATTTTTACGCCCATTTTGATATTGATGAATTGCCTTATGATGCTGAGGATTTTGTGCACAAACTCAATCGTTTTTTGCCATCTGAAATTGCGGTGCACCGTATTTTTCAAGTTGCAGAAACGCTGCATGCGCGATTTGATGCGCAGTATCGAGAGTATGAGTATTTAATTTCTTTTAGAAAAGATCCCTTTGCTATCGAGAGGGCTTATTCTTATTCGCTTCCTTTGAACGTAGAAAAAATGAAGGAGGCTGCCGCGTTGTTGCCTTCTTTTCAAAATTTCGAATGTTTTTCGAAGGTAAACACAGACGTTGCTCATTTTTTATGTGAGGTTCACTTGGCGGTATTTGAAGAAAGTGAAAATGGATTGGTGTTCAGGATACGGGCCAATCGATTTTTGCGAAACATGGTGCGGGCCATTGTTGGAACGCTGATGGAAGTAGGTAAAGGCAATGTTTCAATGGAAGAGTTTAAAAATATAATTGACTCTCGCGACAGAGGGAGAGCAGGAATTTCAGTGCCAGCACACGCTCTGTATCTTTCAAAAGTGAAGTATAATTTTTAAGTTTAGAACTATGAAAAACACAAACTATATTTTTCCGCTGTCACATTTTTGTGGCTTACTTGTATTGTTTTTTGCTTTGAATGCATGTTCGTCGCAGCCTTCGAATGCTTTAGAAGAAGACGTTACTACGGTTTCATTTCAGTTGGCGGCAGATTCTTGTGAATGTAAAGGATGGAACAGAGTGAAGTCGGATCCAACCCAAGTTACTTGTGAAGACGAGTGCTATCAGTTACTTCCTGCCAACGACAGCGTGCGTTTGAATATGGACAGTTTGAAAGGTTTGTGTATTGATTTTACGGGAAATCTATACAAGGAGAAACAGCCGTTTGGTGATGATGGAGAGCTGCACAAAACTTTTTTATATACTTCTTATAAAGTGATTTCTGGGGCAGCTGCAAGTGTTGATGATGAAGAGGCATCGCTAGCGGTATTGCCATTTGAAAAAATAGACACAAACAATTTTTTTCGAACTTTTGTGGCCTATGTTCAAAACGGAAATATTTACGACATGTTGTTTTTTTACGATTCGGCGTACGTGAATCGCCATTGTGTGAATGCGCTTGGAAACGATACAGCGCGCTGTATGAATGAGCAGTACTGCGGTGCTGTGCTGAAAGGTATTGAGAAAAGCGAAGCAAATGCTTGTATTGATTTTACAGAAATTGAAAAAATTGAGTTTTTGAAAACGGGCGTTGAAAGTGGCAATAGAATCGCCTACTTTAAAATTGCAGCCTTTGATGGTCGAGTTATTGAAGCGGCTTGGCGTTTTGTTGTTTCTCGAAAAAATAAAAAGGTGCTGTTTGGATTTGTGGGCGAAGAAGATTAGCAGCTGCGATATCAGTCAATTATTGGCAAGTCGGTGACGTCTTCAGTTGGATAGCATCCTTTATCTAAAAAGTAAGCATAACGCTGCAGGTCAAGTTTCGCATCGCCATTTAAGTAGTCAATGTAGCGCAAGTTTTGACCATTGTTGTTGCGCTCAAAGTCAATGCTCCGGAGCGTATCAATCAATTTTTTTTTGTTTTTCCACCATGATCTTATGTGCGCCAAATTCCAGTGTTCATTGCCATTGATAGCGTAGCTTCCAAAAGGGTCGTGCAATGCGGCACTCAGTACATTTGACAATTCTTTTGTGCTGCGCGGCTGCATAAAAACACATTCGTGTCCCTCATCGTCGCATAGAATGTTGTTTGGCGCTTCAATTTGACCGGTTTTACTATTTTCAATTTCTAAGGTATAGAAAGGGCCTGGGAAACTAACTGGATTTCTTTTACTGAATTCAATCTGGTAAGAAGCAGTGCTGTCAAGATCACGCAAATAGAGCGCTGATTCAAATTTTTTGAAGAACAGTAGATTGAAGTTTTTGTTGAAAATTATTTTTCTTGCATCACTGCCGTATACTTCTTGCAAGTTTTCAATGCGCTGTTCCCATTGGTTTTTACATGTGACAAGACTTCTGTCGGCGCTGCGTTTTTTGTTTTTTTTGAAGAAACTTAGCAATCTCATGGATGGGGTATAGTTATTCTAAAGTAAGTTATTTTCTCGTTTTGTTGGCAAAACTTTTATACTATATATTAACAATAAGAAGCATTATCTTTGTCACTTATTAATACATTTCAATTTTGACAAATTTCGCAGACTTAGGTATTTCGGCTTCTTTAATAAAAGGATTAACCGAAATGAACATCAATACACCCACGGAAATTCAGGAAAAGACCATTCCATTCTTGATGGAAAAAGGTACTGATTTTATTGGTCAAGCTCAAACTGGAACTGGAAAAACCGCTGCTTTTGGATTGCCTTTGTTGATGAAAGTGAATCCGAAAAAAGACAAGGTGCAAGCCTTGATTTTGTCGCCCACTAGAGAGTTGGGGCAGCAAATTGCCAAACAACTTTTTAAGTTTACTAAATACAGCGACAAGATTTTTGTGGAAGCAGTTTACGGCGGTGAGAAAATAGACATACAAATTGCGCGTTTGAATCGCCCCACCCATATTGTTGTTGCTACTCCAGGTAGATTGATTGATTTGTTGGAGCGCAAAGCGATTGATCTTGCGGATGTCAAAACAATTGTTTTGGACGAAGCCGACGAAATGCTAAGCATGGGATTTAAAAAGGAGTTGGACATGGTGTTGACGCATACCAAAGGAAATCGACACACGTGGTTGTTTTCAGCTACCATGCCAAAAGAAATTAAGGACATTATTGGCAAGTATATGGCTCCCGATGCGTTTAAGGTTGAGATAGACAAAGACCACGTGGTGAATCGTCAAATTGACCATCAATACGTGAGTTGTGAGCAATCGGAAAAGTTCAATGTGTTGATTCGTTTTTTGAAAGTGCAAGGCGACAACCGTGGGGTTATTTTTTGCAAAACAAAGGCAAATGCTCAATATTTAGCAAAACAACTCATCGCTAAAAATATTTTGGCAGAAGCTATTGAAGGCGATATGTATCAAAAAGACAGAGATAGAGTAATGCGTGCATTCAAAAGCGAAAAACTGCAAATTTTAGTAGCTACCGATTTAGCAGCGCGTGGCATCGACGTGGAGGGATTGTCCTACGTAGTACATTATCAATTGCCTGATCAAGTGGAGTACTACACGCATAGAAGCGGTAGAACTGCCCGTGCCGGAAAAAATGGTTTGTCATTGAGCCTGGTGACCAAAGACGAAATGAAAAACATGCGCTTTATCGAGAAGAATTTAGGGATTTCAATATTGGAGGCGAAGTAATTTATTTTATATACTTAGCGGCATTTCCATTGTATCCTTCTGGAAATAAATACAAAGGTTCATGTGTTACTCCTTCCGATATATAGATTTCATTTGGTTTCAAAGCAGGGTTGATTTTTTGTTTAAATTCAATATGTCTCGGGTTTAAATGAAAGTTGAAAATCAAGGCCATCCATGGTGTTCCAATTTCGATGATTTTGTTTTCAGGATAATTTAATTTTGTTAATATGAGTTGTGTTTTTGTATTCATTTTTGCCAATTCATTTCTATCAATACTTATACTGTCGAATGTTGCAAGGTGGCTAAATTTTAATACAAGAGCATTGCACAAAAATATTAAGCCAATTGAAACAAGTGTATTTCGTACGATCTTTTTTTTCGATAAATGAAACAGAGTAAAGTAACCGTAAGATAAAAGAAGGGTAAAATAGGGTACTGCCATTATTCCATACTTTAATGCATAAGAAATTGTGTGGCCTGAACTGTATGCCATAAAAATAGCCATAAACGGAAAGATCAAACATAACATGATCAAAAGTAAGGTTTGATTTTTCCAGATATTGGAGTTAAATGCAGAAAGAATTATTCCTGAAAGAAAAAGTAGAGGTATACATAACAAGATAACAACGTAGCGCATTCGGCCTCCTTCACTAAAGTATCTCCAATATTGATAATTGTAAGACCAAGTAGAATATGTATCTAAACCGAATTGAATTGTGTTTTTTAATGAAGTAGGCTGAATAAAAGTGAGGGTTTTATTCTGTTTATGAGCGTATTCCTTGTGAAAAGAATTGGATGCTTGAATTCCTTTATAACCTTCTATTCCTCCTCCTATTAGCCAAGATCCAATAATTATTGTAACAGTGGTAAATATGAATATTGAAGAGGTAAGGTACTTTTTGTTGTGTTTAATGATTGATGGAAAAAGAAAAAGAAAGTGAATGAATACAACGAATGCAGAAAAATAATGGGTTAATATTGAGGCACTTGCGAATAAAGCGTAAAAGGCAGCATTTTTTGTAATTTTCCTTCCTGCTTCTTGTTTTGTTAATTCATTCTTCCAAGTTAAAAAAAAGTAGGTGCTAAGTAAAGTAAGAAAGGTTGCCATCATGTAGCATCGTGTATTTATTCCGTAATGCATAACTATAGGATTAATGCCAAAAAGAATACTACTTGATATAGCAATTGCTTTATCCTCAAATAACTTGATCCCCAGAATAAATAATAGAATTATTGATCCTAGGTAGAATATTAATGAGAAAATTCTAGTTCCTACAATGGATTTTCCAGTCAGTAACATCCAATAATGAAGGGTGCTTGAAAAAAATATGCAATTGCCTCCTTCTGCTAACAATGTAGCATCGTAGGCTCCTAATAGGTTGTCTTTTTTGAAAAAAAAATTTTGATTGAATGTTTTGTCGTTGAGGGAATTTATATCGGTTACCAAGAAGCCGCTGCCGACCATTATGGAGCCAAATTCATCCACATCTCTAGATTTGTCTGTAATATGATGCAGTTGATATGCAGACACTAAGGCTAGGTACAGAAAAAGAAATAATTTGTATTTATGCAATGAATAATTAATTTAGATAAATGTTTTATCAATGATTTTAGTGTATAAAGGAACAAAAAAATAATTGTTTTCACCAAAAAATTTATTTTCACATTTAAAATATATTCATGAGGATTATTATCACAGGCGTTGCAGGTTTTATTGGGTCTAATTTAGCTGCGAAGCTTTTGAAAGATGGACATGAAGTGATTGGGTTAGATAATTTCAGCTACGGTTTAGAACGAAATATTTCATCGTTGATAACGCATCCTTCATTTACTTTTGTGAATGGAGACGTACTTAATCCTTTTAATCTAAAAGACATTAAGGGAGATGTATTGCTGCATCTTGCTTCTCAAAAAATTCCTAGATACTCTTCTGCTTATCGCACTTTAGAAGAAAATAATTTAATGTTGAAGGTGGTTGTAGAGAAATGTTTGAGAGACAAAATTAAACTTGTATTTGCTTCTACTTCAGATGTTTACGGAAAAAATACAAAGTTGCCTTTTAAGGAAGATTCTGATTTGGTTTTGGGAAACACGAAGGTAAAGAGATGGGCTTATGCATTATCTAAGATATATGGAGAGCAATACGTGATCGCCAATAATGAGGAATTTGGACTAAATTATACGATAGTAAGATTTTTTGGTTCTTATGGTCCAAATCACAATTTGACCTGGTGGGGTGGACCGCAATCGGGATTTATCACAAAAGCAATGAATAATGAGGAAATTGAGTTGCATGGTGATGGTTTGCAAACGCGTACTTTTACTTTTATAGAGGATACCGTTGAAGCGCTGTCACATTGTGTGCTGAATGAAAAGGCAAATGGCGAAATATTTAATATAGCGAGTGATCCATCTGAAGAAATTACAATTAAAGGATTAGCAGAGATTATTTGGGAGTTGGTGAATGGGAAAGATGCCCAGCCGAAATTGAAATGTATTCCTTATTCGAGTTTTGGCAACTACGAGGATGTTATGAGAAGAGTGCCAAATATTGACAAATTGCAACAATACTTCAATTACAAACCAAAATATACCTTAAGAGAGGGTTTGAAAAAAACATTAGTGTGGCAAAGTGAACTATTAAATAAATCGGAATGACCGTTTACTATTTGATTCCAATGTTTAATGAGCAAGACAATCTTGTTAGTTTGCAGAAAAAATTGTTATCATCTCTACCCGATCTTAATAAGTTTTTTGTTTTTTCTGACGATTGTTCTACGGATAATTCCGTTTCATTGGTGAAGAAATTGTTTCCAGCGGAGCGTTTACATGTTGTTGAAAAAGATAAAAATGCTGGTCCTGGTCATTCCTTTAATTTAGGATTTGAATGGATATTGAATCACTCACAAAGCGATGAAGATATTGTTGTTACTATGGAAGCTGATGGCACATCGGATATTAGTATATTACATGACATGATTTCTGTCTCTAATATGGGTTATGATTTAGTGTTAGCGTCGGTGTATGCTCAAGGCGGTGGATTCTCGCAGACTTCATTTATTCGAAAATCATTGTCGTTTGTCGCCAATATGATGTTTAGAATGATATTTGATATTAAGGTTTTGACCTTGAGTTCGTTTTATAGAGTGTATCATGTTTCTTTGCTTAAAAACATTAAAGCTAATTACATTGTCGTTATTAATGAGCCCGGATTTATTTGCATGTTGGAGGTATTAATGAAATCCATAAATAGCAATGCAAAAGTTGTTGAAATTCCTATGGTTTTAGATACAAATGCACGAGTTGGAAAATCAAAAATGAAAATTTTAAAAACAACTGGAACGTATGTTCGTTTTTTGCTGTCGTTCAAAAAACATAAGGCTAAACCGTTTTAAAAAATAAAGGCATTTGGTTGTGGTAGTGAGAAACCGGAAAGAACCATTCACTATCTGTTTCGCTCACATATTTTTTCAGTATCTTTTTTCTTTTTTGCTAAAGATTATTTGTAATTCGGAGAGCTTTACTTTGATTCATCAATAATTTGAACTTATCCGATAAATTCTGCCGCGTCATTAAAACTTTTTCAACACAAGATTTAATAAAGCTCTTACATTAGCTAATTTGTCGTGGTTAAGATTTTTGTTCTGCAGCATAGTTTAATGGTTTTGAGATCCATTGATAATTGTTTATTGGCAATTACAAATGGTTAGAGAAGGGTTTGCTGTGGTCGAATTACCAAGTGTGCAGATGCAATACTAATACTTACCCTATAATCGCTTTTCAATTTTTGGGCCATAATTTTAATTCATTTATAAGCTTGCTTTTTTTATATAGATTTAGCACGCTTAAAATATTTAAATGATTCAAAAACAATCGCTTTCCGAAAAAGAAGAGTTACATCCGCGCAACAAGCACCGCGCTCGTTACAATTTTAAGCATTTGCTGAAAAGTTGTAACGAATTGAATGAATTTGTGATGCTCAATTCGCAAAATGAGGAAACTATCGATTTTAGTAATGCAGCAGCGGTTAAAATGCTCAATAGAGCTTTGCTCAAGCATTATTATGAAATTGAAAATTGGGATATTCCAGCAACATATTTGTGTCCGCCTATTCCAGGTAGAGCGGATTATCTGCATTATATGGCCGATTTGCTGGCTTCTTGCAATGAAGGAGTGATACCGACAGGAAAGCATATTAACTGCTTGGATATTGGCGTTGGAGCAAATTGTGTGTATCCACTTATTGGAAATAAAGAATACGGATGGAGTTTTGTAGGTTCGGATATTGATCAGGTTTCAATTCAATCTGCAAAAAAAATAATAAAGTCGAATGGTGCTTTGAAAGATGTTGTTGATTGTAGGTTGCAGTCTTCGAAATCACGAATATATCGAGGAGTGGTGAGGCCTGGAGAGTGGTTTGATCTCTCTATTTGCAATCCGCCTTTTCACGCATCACTCGCTGACGCGCAAGAAGGTGCGAAGCGGAAATGGAAAAATTTAAATCCCAAAAAAGAAGATAAAACCACCCTTAATTTTGGCGGACAGAATACCGAATTGTGGTGTGAAGGCGGAGAAGAGGCCTTTGTACAAAAGATGATAGAACAGTCGGCAAGTATTCCCACAACATGTTTTTGGTTTTCTACAGTGTTGTCAAAAAAGAGTAGTTTGCCTATCGTATACAAAACATTGAAGACTTTTAAAGCGTTAGAAGTTCAAACGATTCAAATGTCTCAAGGGCAAAAAGTGAGTCGTATTGTTGCTTGGACTTTTCTTACGAAGGAGCAGCAGGCAGAATGGCGCAGGAAAAGGTGGACTGTTAAAAAATAGCAAAAAAAAACTTTCGAATTTCGAAAGATTTTTTTTGATGAATAATATTGGCTTTTAAAATGCGGGTTGCTCTGCTTTCAATTTCATATTGAGGTATTCTTTTACTGCAGGATCAGTGATCATTTTATCTATAGTGATTTGTATTGCTTTGTCGGTGCCATTAGGTTGGGAACGCAAGGCAGTATCGGTCACTAATGCCGTTTCAGCATGGAAGTTGATGTAGCTTTGTAAAAAGTTTCTATAGCTTTTTAATTCTAAATCAATGGCTTTGTTTGGATTTATATCTTTCGTTAAGGCAAGAATTTTGTCAATATTGACGATGGTGTCGTTAGTCATTAGTTTGTGGTAATACTTGAAATCGAGTAATAATGCAGCTTTTTCATATTTTAAAGCTTCTTCTTCTTTTGTAATTAGTACTTTATTGATGTTGGTGTCGGTTTTGATGTTATTAAAGGGAGCTGTTATGGCGTTAAACAATACTTCTGCATTGATTAAAAAAGTATCAGTTGATTCATAATATAAAGAATCAAATTGCTCAGTCATTATTTTGTCCGTGTTCCTTTGTTTTTCAATTAGGTACTTATTGAAGGCTGAAGATTTACCTGAGTAAGCAATACTTTGAATGATTTTTGTGGCATCGAAAGAAGCAGACAAAGTGTCTGCTGGAGCCAAACATATGTATGATCTGGATTTCCCATTCACTATTTCATAGCAACCCGCCTCACTTAAAGTCACTTTTAATTCAAATTCACCTTTATCATTTAAGGTGTCGATGACGATTTTTTCGCTTTTATAATTTTCTAGCCAAACCGTGTTGCCTTCTGGATTGCTTATTACTCCGGTGATAACGGTTTTCGGAGCAACGGGAGTTGCGGGTTCGCCGCATGAAGCAACGAATGCGCTGGCAATGAATACAATGAAAATGTTTTTCATAAAAATAATTTTACAGGTGGCAAATTAGTTAAATATACCTTGTCGCGCAAAGATTATTTTGCGTCGTAGATTGAATGGATACTGCGAAACAGTTTAGTAGCCTAAGATTTTCATCATTGACTTAGCGCTTTGTTCCTTTGAAAAAAGTTTAGTGGTGTAGTCGTCATCGTCGTCTTCCTTGCTGATGATGATGTGTTTCGGACTAGGAATTAAGCAATGCTTCAATCCACCTACACCGCTAAGTGTTTCTTGATAAGCACCAGTATAGAAGAAGCCGAGGTGAAGCGGTTCTTTCGTTTGAAGTTTTGGTAAAAATATTTTGTTGTTGTGTTTTTCAGCGTTGTAAAAATCTTCGCTGTCGCAGGTAAGTCCTCCTAAGAAAACCCGTTGACACTCTTTGTCCCAATGATTGATGGCGAGCATAGGGTAGCGCTGGTCAATGGCCCATACGTCGGGCAAAGTTGTCATGAAAGAATTGTTGATCATGTACCACAACTCTCTGTCGTTTTGTTGTTTTTGATTCAAGATAGAGTAGAGCATCATGCCGCTTTCGCCAACAGTGAATGTACCAAATTCAGTAAATAAATTGGGATGATCAATATCTTCTTCGTCGCACGCTTTTTTTATGGTTTCTACAATTCCTTCTGCGGTATAATCGTAATCCCATTCAAATTGAAGAGACGATTTGATAGGGAAGCCGCCGCCAATGTTAAGGGAATCCAATTCTGGACAGATTTTTTTGAGTTGCACATATATCTGCAAACATTTGCTCAACTCGTTCCAGTAGTAATCGTTGTCCTGAACTCCTGTATTGATAAAAAAGTGAAGCATTTTCAGCTTCGCCATTTTGTTTGGTTTTATTTTTTCTTTGTAGAAATCAACAATCATGTTTGGGTTAATTCCCAAGCGAGAGGTGTAAAAATCAAAGTTAGGTTGTTCCTCAGTTGCAATCCGAATACCAACATTGAAAGGTCTTTTCACTTTTTCGTAGGCCTTAATTTCATGCATATCGTCCAAAACCGGTATGATGTTAAAGCCTTCGTTGATCAATTTTACAATTCCCTGCGTATATGCAGGTCGTTTAAATCCATTGGAAATGATGAATGTGTCCTTGGTCAGTTTTTTTCTTTGGTATAGATTCTTGATAATGTGCAAGTCGAATGCAGATGATGTTTCAATATGGATATCGTTCTTAAGCGCTTCTTCCATTACAAATGAAAAATGAGAACTTTTTGTGCAATAGCAGTAAGTGTAGCTCCCTTTGTAGTTTTGACGTGCAATGGCGACCTTGAAAAAGGTTTTAGCGCGCTGTATTTGTTTGCTGATATTGGGCAAATAGGTAATTCGAAGTGGCGTACCATACTTCTTAATTACATCCATCAAAGGAATTTTGTGAAAATGTAATTCATTATCAATAACTTCGAATTCAGGATTGTTTTCCTCGAGAATTTCTTCGTGTAGTTCGTGATAGGTTGATTGCATGTTAACTGAGTTACTTTAATGTGTAGTGATCCAATCCAAGTTAATTACATTTGTAAATTCGCGTCAAAGATAAGTAATATTAGGATATGGAGTCAGTAATTTTAATAGAAAATAAATCAGAAATCGGAGCTGCCAAATGGGGCGCTGGAATGGGCATAGATGCCTTGAAGACGGTAGCTAAAACCCTACAGGATCAGTTCTTTTCTCAATATCCATCGGTAAAAATACAAGACGAAAACGATACTATATTTGAAGAAACACCGCACCGGTATGCGCGGAGGATAGATAAGATACTTACTATTTGCGAACGCTTGTCTTCTGAAGTGGAAGTGCAGTTGAAAGATGCTAAAAAGTTCCCTGTTGTGATCTCAGGAGACCATTCTCCAGCAGCAGGAACTATCGCTGGAATTAGAAAAGCATTTCCAGACAAGCGAATCGGAGTGATTTGGATTGATGCTCACGCCGACATACATACGCCTTACACCACACCTTCGGGAAATATGCATGGAATGCCACTTTGCGTCTCGTTGGGCATTGACCACAAAGAACATCAGTTGCACGAACCTAAAAAAGAAACGATTGAATTGTGGGAGAAATTTAAAAAATTAGGAGGTGATGGTCCTGATGTTTCACCTAGAGATCTTGTTTATATTGGTGTTAGAGATACTGAGCCTGCTGAAGATGAGTTGATGGAAATTCACCATATGAAAAATTATACTGTTGATAATTTTCGCCAATTGGGCGTAGAGAAAATGGGTAAAGAGATTGAAGAGTATCTGAGCGCCTGCGATATCGTATATGTTTCGTTTGATGTGGATTGTTTGGACTCGTCTATTTCCGTGGGAACAGGAACTCCAGTTCCGGGAGGTTTTTGGGCGCACGAGGCGGAAAAAATAGTGAAGGAAGTCTTAAAAAACCCTAAAGTGATTTGCTTTGAAATGGTTGAAATCAACCCGGCATTAGACAATAAAGGCAATAAAATGGCGGAGATGGCTTTCGATATTCTGAAAATCGCGGTGCATCAAATCAAAAGAACAAAGGGCATCGCTTAGTAAAGCATTGTTGATTTCTTACATACCTTCTAAATAAAGTCGTATTTTTGCCGACTAATCTATGTGCTATGGCGAATGATGCGATCAATAAACTGAGAGAAGCTTTAAAAGTTTCTCCTGACAATATACCGCTGAAGCTGCATTTGGGAGAGATGCTGCTCGATGAAAAGGAATACCAGCAGGCAATTGACGAGTTCAATGCTATATTGAAACAAGATCCAAGCAATGAAGATGCAAAATTAATGCTTGCAGAAGCGTTTTTGTTGCAAGGAAATTTTTCGGCAACGATCGTTATTGCGGAAGAAGATCAATTCAAGAACAATCCGGAAGCACTGTTGTTGCTAGCAAAAGCGCATTTAAGAGACAAGTCAATAGCGGAAGCAATTGATGTTTACAAGCGCGTGCTCAAACTGGATCCTCATTTTACCGATCCTGAATTAGACAGTCAGTTGCGCAACCAAGGAAGCTACAACGACAGCGATGAGTTTGATGAAGATGAATTTGATGAAGACGCTACTTTTAGAATCGTTGAAAATCCGGGTATTGATTTTAGTGATGTGGGAGGCATGGATAAGGTAAAGCGCGAGATTGATTTAAAGATCATTCAACCCCTGAAAAATCCAGAAATATACAAAGCATATGGCAAAAAAACAGGTGGCGGAATTTTACTGTATGGACCTCCGGGTTGTGGAAAAACCCATTTAGCGAGGGCTACGGCCGGTCAGGTGAAAGCTAAATTCATCAATATTGGTATCAACGATGTGTTGGATATGTGGATCGGAAATAGCGAAAAAAATCTGCACGAAATATTTGAATTCGCCCGTAAAAACAAACCTTGTGTTTTGTTTTTCGACGAAATAGATGCACTCGGGGCAAGTCGCTCGGATATGAAGCAATCTTCGGGCAGACACTTAATCAATCAGTTTTTATCAGAACTTGATGGCGTGGATGGTGACAATGAAGGTATATTGGTACTGGGTGCCACGAATGCTCCCTGGCATTTGGATCCTGCTTTTCGCCGTCCTGGCCGCTTTGATCGCATCATTTTTGTTGCGCCACCAGATGACGAGAGTCGAGAAACTATCTTACAACTGCAGTTGAAAGACAAACCGACTAAGGATTTGGATTATGCGTTAATCGCTAAGAAGACGCCCGATTATTCGGGTGCCGATTTGAATGCAGTGATCGATATTGCTATTGAGTCAAAATTGGAAGAAGCTATTAAATCCGGTATTCCGCAACCACTCAGCAACAAAGATATTTTGGATGCGGTGAAAAAACACCGTCCATCAACAAAAGATTGGTTTAATTCGGCGAAAAATTATGCTTTATACGCCAATGATTCCGGACTGTATGACGATATTCTCACCTATTTAAATATTAAAAAATAATGTCGCAGTTTTTGTCGCGTGCTGAAATTTTATTGGAACAAGGTAGGGTGGCTGATGCTGAGCTAGAGCTTAAAAAGCATTTGTCTGATTTTCCGGAACACGCTTATGCGGTAGGCTTATTGGCGCGAATTTATTTGCAGTTGGGACGAAGTGAGGAGGCCATGCGCACCATTGACGACGCTTTGCGCTTAGATGCTTCTGAAGGTTATTTTTATTATATCAAAGCCGCAGTATTGCTGCAAATAAAAAATGATATTCAAGCGGAAATGTTTGTTGGTTTCGCAGTCAACGCTGATCCTACCAATGCTGAGTATTTTGGGACGTGGGCAGATATTAAAATGATTCAGAAGAAATACGTTGAAGCTTTAGCTAAGGCGGATGAAGGTTTGCGCAGAGATCCGACAAACATACATTGCTTGAATACAAAAGCAAAAGCACAGGTAAAGTTAAATATGAAGGAAGGTGCCTATCAAACTATTGAGGGCGCATTAAATGAAGAGCCCGATAATCCGCACACTCATGCCAACTACGGTTGGGGTTTGTTGGAAAAGGGAGAGCACCAAAAGGCTTTGATTCACTTTAGAGAAGCCTTGCGTTTGGATCCCGGAATGGATTACGCAAGGGCTGGAATGGTGGAAGCGATGAAGGCAAAATACATTGTGTATCGTTGGTTTTTGAATTATCAATTTTGGATGTCGAAGCAGTCGAAGCGCATGCAGTGGGGCATTATTATTGGAATTTTTGTGTTGTCTGAGATCCTGCAAGGATTGGCCGATAGCTATCCTGAAATGGAAGTGTATTTGTTTCCATTGATTGTGCTGATTGCATTACTCGCATTTTCAACATGGGTGATCGGACCATTGTCTGATTTGTTTTTACGCCTCAATAAATATGGTCGTTACGCGCTTAGCGAGCGGGAAGTGAAGGTGTCTAATTTGGTTGGAATTGCTGCCGCAATGTTTGCTTTGGGGGTGATTTTGTTTATTCCCACTTTCAATAATCTTTTTTTAGGTTTAGCGGTTTATGGTTTTACCATGATGGTGCCTTTGAGTAATGTATATTCTTCCTCTGTCAATGCAGTGAAGCTGAATCGCTATGCGCTCGCTTTGGCTGTATTGGGAATATTTGGGTTGATTGAGATTTTGCTCACAGCAAAAATGGAAGGAATGTTTGTGATGATTTATCTTATGGGTTTCATTGGTTATCAATGGGCTGCAAATTTTTGGAATCAAGGAAAGTACTGACTTTTTTGTTGACGGAGGCATTGCTTTGTAGCCTGCCATTGGTGTTATTGGCTTTTGAAGGTACAGTGGGTTTTCACGCACTGCTTTATTTTTCTTTTTAAGAAGGATTGCACTTCACTTGTTTACGGCGTTTCTTGCTTTAATAGTTTTAGGTTGATCGCTGCTTGGAATGTAGTTGCTGAAATTGTAATAAAAAAAGAGCTTTGAAATTTTCAAAGCTCTTTTTTGTTTAATCTACCTTCTGGTTTGCCAAGGTTTTCTGCCGCCTTGACCGTTGCCTTGCGGTCTTCCGCCACGGCCTTGTTGTTTTTTTTCTGCTGGTGGAGCTACTTCAATCAAAGCCGGAAAAGGATTTTCTTCCATGAGTGGAATGGACATTCCGATCAGTTTGTTGATGTCTTTCAAATACGGCCGTTCTTCAGCGTCGCAAAATGAGTAGGCAACACCACTTAATCCGGCTCTTCCCGTTCTACCGATACGATGCACATAGGTTTCTGGAACGTTGGGTAATTCGTAATTGACAACATGCGACAATTCGTCGATGTCAATGCCGCGCGCTGCAATATCGGTAGCAACCAAAACCCTGATGCTGCCGTCTTTGAAATTGCTGAGGGCGCGTTGACGGGCGTTTTGAGATTTATTGCCGTGTATGGCTTCGGCTTTCACTCCGGCGCTATTCAGGTCTTTTACCACTTTGTCGGCGCCATGTTTGGTGCGGGTAAATACCAAAGCAGAAAGAATTGCTTGGTCTTTCAAGATGTGCATTAGCAAATGTTTCTTTTGCGGCTTGTCTACATAATATAGGCCCTGTGTGATTTTTTCAGCGGTGGAAGAAACGGGTGTCACTTCTACTTTTGTTGGATTTACCAAAATGGTATTGGCCAAGCGCTGAATTTCAGGAGGCATTGTAGCCGAGAAAAATAGGGTTTGTCTTTTTTCAGGAATCTTGGCGATTACTTTTTTGACGTCGTTGATAAAACCCATGTCGAGCATGCGGTCGGCTTCGTCCAAAACAAATAATTTGATGTTTTCCAAACGCACAAAACCTTGGCTCATCAAGTCGAGTAAGCGACCTGGTGTAGCGATAAGGATGTCAACGCCTGAGCGCAGGGCATTCACTTGGCTGCTTTGCGACACACCACCAAAAATGACGATTTGTTTCAAGTTGAGGTTTTTACCATAAGCTGCAAAACTGTCGCTAATTTGTATGGCCAATTCACGTGTTGGCGTGAGAACCAATGCACGAATTTTTCTTTGTCCACTGCTTTGTGGCTCTTCATTTAATAATTGTAATACAGGAATGGCAAAAGCTGCTGTTTTTCCCGTGCCCGTTTGTGCACAACCGAGTAAATCTTTCTTTTCTAATATAAGAGGTATTGATTTCGCTTGAATGGGTGTTGGTGAGGTGTAGCCCTCTGATTGCAATGCTTGTAAAATAGGCTCAATGAGCTTTAGATTTTCGAATGACATAAATTGATTTAATGTGAATATATAACGAATCGACTTGGGATGTGGAGAAGACTATCCCGGAAGTATTCGAGGCAAAGGTAAGAAAGGTTTCGATAACTTTTTGGAATATGCTTGAACCTTAAAGTCTTTTCTTATCTTCGCACCTTAAAAGCTCAAAAGCCTAAATATGAAGATTAGAAACATCGCAATTATTGCACACGTTGACCACGGTAAAACTACATTGGTTGACAAAATTTTGGAAGCAAGTAAACTCTTGGCAGATCACAAAGAGACTGGTGATTTGATCATGGATAGCAACGAATTGGAGAGAGAAAGAGGTATCACTATTCGTGCGAAAAACTGTTCTGTAAACTACAAAGGATACAAAATTAATATTATCGATACTCCTGGTCACAGTGACTTTGGTGGTGAGGTAGAACGCGTTTTGAAAATGACCGACGGCGTTTTGTTGTTGGTGGATGCTTTTGAAGGCCCAATGCCTCAAACGCGTTTCGTTTTGCAAAAGGCTTTGCAATTGGGTTTGAAACCTATCGTTGTTGTCAACAAGGTGGATAAGGAGAATTGTGATCCTGAAGCGGTAAATGAAAAAGTATTCGATTTGATGTTTGATTTGGAAGCAAATGAAGATCAATTGGATTACCAAGTTGTATACGGCGCTGCGAAAAACGGCTGGATGAGCGACGATTGGAAAGTTAAAACTGACAACATCAATGCGTTGTTGGATAAAATTGTAGAATATATTCCTGCTCCTCGTGTTGAGGAGGGTCCGACGCAGTTGCAAATCACTTCTTTGGATTTCTCTGCATACGTTGGAAGAATTGCAATTGGTAGATTGTTCAGAGGTTCGCTTTCAGTGAATCAAACCATCATGTTGATGAAGAGAGATGGAACAATGATCAAGCAAAAAGTGAAAGAGTTGATGGTTTTTGAAGGCCTTGGAAAA
>CANFBW010000030.1 GCA_947444925.1 Flavobacteriales bacterium
AGAACGATTCCCTTCAATGGGGCGACAAAGATAACTAAGTTTTTATCACTTCCAAATATTATTAAATAAATTCAATATTATTTTTCACAATAAACTCTCCGATCTCAAAACACCTTAATGAACTTACCCTTGCTATTGGGGAGGGCAAAGATAGATATGTTTCTCTTACTTGCAAATATTTTTGAAATGAGTTGTGATAAAAAAAACAAATTAAACACAACTCACTGATGCAAAAGTATTTGCAGGAAAAATAAATTTTCAAAAAAAGATAAAACCACTTGTAAAAAAACCTTTCTGAAGCATTGCGAGATAAAAGACAACACCCTCGATGATAAAAATGGATTAAAAAATTCAAACAAAATCCTGCTGGATAGCAAAGCGACCACGACAAAAACCAAGATCCATTCTCTACTTTGTATTTTATACTGGCAAGAATTTGTGCTACTACACTATCGTTACTGCTAAATTATTTTTCAAGGGAGCTTAGGTACCGCACTATTTTAGTCATTCCGCTTGCATGTGACGCATGCACGTTCAATAGAATCAACTGTAACGATTATCCGCAATTGTACCCGTTGTGTTACCGCAAGTGACGATAGATACTTCGCAGTACCTCAGGAAGACAAATGTGACCGATTCCCAAAAAGTTGCGTTGAATATGCTTGTCTTCCTGAGGTACTCCGAAGGATCTACCACCTTAAAATTACGATTGCGGAAAATCAGTCGGCTTTTAAATCGCAATTAAAAGGGATAGATAAAAACAAAAAAAAGGGCAGTAAAATTACTGCCCTTTTTCATTCAAATTGTATTTGCTTAAGCCTGCGCTGTTGGTCCACCAAAATTTAGAGGAAGATTAATAGCTCCTTCTACGTCTTTGATGCTTCCATTCACAGATTCAAACTTGGCAATATTATCAGCCAAAGCCTTCATCAATCTCTTAGCATGTTGAGGCGTCATTATCACTCTACTTTTCACTTTCGCTTTAGGCACACCAGGCATAACTCTGATGAAATCCATCACAAATTCAGAAGTAGAATGCGTAATGATAGCAAGGTTAGAGTACTCACCTTCGGCGATTTGCTCATTCAGTTCAATATTCAACTGATTTTGGTTATTGCTATCCTCTGCCATACTTTAAAATTAAGCGGGTTCTGCTTCTTTTTTAATTTTAGATTCAATGATATCTCTATAATCTTCTTGCGAACCAACTACAATGTGATCATAAGATCTCATACCAGTTCCTGCAGGAATTTTATGTCCAACGATAACATTTTCTTTCAAACCTTCCAAGTAATCCACTTTACCACTTACCGCAGCTTCATTCAGTACTTTTGTAGTTTCCTGAAACGATGCCGCTGAGATAAACGATTTAGTTTGAAGAGAAGCTCTTGTGATACCTTGCAAAATTGTATTTGATGTCGCAGCAATGGCTTCTCTGGCAGTTGCCAAAGCCTTGTCTAATCGTTTCAATTTAGAGTTTTCATCACGCAATTTTCTTGCAGAGATTACTTGTCCAGCCTTCAACGTATCAGATTCACCTGGATCTGTTACAATCATTTTAGCAAATACCCAGTCGTTTTCTTTATTGAAATCAAGTTTATTTGCGATTTCTTTTTCCAAGAAACGGGTATCTCCCGGATCAACAATTTCAACTTTACGCATCATTTGACGCACGATCACCTCGAAATGTTTGTCGTTGATACCTACACCTTGCATACGGTAAACCTCTTGAATTTCATTCACCAAATACTCTTGAACTTGAGTAGGTCCTTTAATTCTCAAGATGTCACCAGGAGTGATAGCTCCTTCTGAAAGTGCCATACCTGCTTTAACGTAGTCGTTTTCTTGAACCAAAATGTGTTTAGACAAAGGCACCAAATACTTTTTCACTTGGCCAGTTTTGGCTTCCACGATAATTTCTCTGTTACCTCTTTTAATTTTACCGAAAGAAACGATACCGTCAACCTCCGCTACAACAGCAGGATTAGATGGATTACGCGCTTCAAACAACTCCGTCACCCTTGGTAAACCTCCCGTAATGTCACCACCTTTTCCGGCAGCACGTGGGATTTTCGCAAGAATATCTCCCGGTTTAATTTTAGCACCTTCCTCAACATTGATGTGGGCACCTACCGGTAAATTGTATGACTTAATGATGTCTTTTCCTTTCAATACGTGGATAGCAGGGTTACGTTTTTTGTCTCTGCTCTCAACGATTACTTTTTCTTCAAATCCAGTTTGCTCATCGGCCTCAATTCTGTATGTAATACCTTCATCGATATTTTCGAATTGGATTTTACCTTCAGATTCAGAGATGATGATCGCATTGTATGGATCCCATTCACAAACCACATCGCCTTTTTTCACTTTTTTACCGGGCTTGATAAACATTTTAGCACCGTAAGGAACAATGTTGGTGGTCAATATGATTTTGGTTTTTTCGTCAACAACTCTCATCTCAGCAGAACGTCCGATTACCATTTCATTTTCAACACCGGCATCGTCAACGCTAATTACTGTTCTAAGTTCGTCGATTTCTAAAATACCATCGTATTTAACTACGTTTTTAGAATCGGTTGTGATGGTTGATGCAGTACCCCCAACGTGGAATGTTCTCAATGTTAACTGAGTACCTGGCTCACCGATAGACTGTGCAGCAATAACTCCAACAGCTTCTCCCATTTGAACCTTTTTGCCTTTGGCAAGGTTTCTTCCGTAGCATTTAGCACAAGCACCGCGCTCACTTTCGCAAGTCAGTACTGAACGGATTTCAACCATTTCAATTGGAGAACCTTCGATTGTTTCAGCAGCAGTTTCATTGATTTCATCACCAGAAGTAACGATCAATTCACCTGTTTGTGGATGGAATACATCATGAACTGATGTTCTACCCAAAATTCTGCTTTGCAATGATTCAACAACTTCGTCGTCATTTTTAAGAGCGGTCATTTCCAAACCTCTCAAAGTACCACAATCTTCTTCGTTAATGATTACGTCTTGCGCAACGTCAACAAGTCTTCTTGTCAAGTAACCAGCATCCGCAGTTTTAAGGGCGGTATCGGCCAAACCTTTACGAGCACCATGAGTAGAGATAAAATACTCAAGAATCGAAAGACCTTCTTTAAAGTTAGATAAGATTGGATTCTCAATAATGGACTGAGAAGTCGCTCCTGATTTTTGTGGCTTCGCCATCAAACCTCTCATACCTGAGAGCTGACGGATTTGCTCCTTAGATCCCCTTGCACCAGAGTCAAACATCATGAATACAGAATTGAAACCATGTTGATCGGTTTTCAATTGATCCATTAAGTGGCTCGTCAATTTCGTATTCGTTCTGCCCCAAATGTCAATCACTTGGTTGTAACGCTCGTTATTGGTTATGAATCCTAAGTTATAATTGTTTTGAATATCTTCTACTTGTGCAGCAGCTTTGTTTACCAAAATTTCTTTTTCGGCAGGAATAACAACGTCGCTCAAACGGAAAGACAAACCACCTTTAAAGGCGTGGTAGAAACCAAGGTTTTTGATTTGATCCAAGAAGTCGGCTGTTTTAGCCATTCCTGTGATTTTCAAAACTTGAGAGATAATTAGTCTCAAATCCTTTTTAGTCAAAAGCTTGTTGATGAAACCAACTTCCGCCGGCACCATTTCGTTGAAGATAACACGACCTACTGTAGTTTCAATCATTTCAGTTACCAACTCCTCATTTCTTCTAACTTTCGCTTTCACTTTAATGTGCGCGTGCATGTCGATACTGCCTTCATTGTATGCAATGATGACTTCTTCGGCACCGTAGAATGACAAACCTTCTCCTTTTACAGGATCTTTTTTGCCAGTTGATTTTCTTCCTTTAGAGATGTAGTACAATCCCAACACCATATCCTGAGATGGAACCGTGATCGGCTCACCATTCGCAGGGTTCAAAATGTTATGAGAAGCCAACATCAACATTTGCGCTTCCAAGATAGCAGCATTACCCAAAGGTAAATGCACCGCCATTTGGTCACCGTCGAAATCCGCGTTGAATGCCGTACATACCAATGGATGCAATTGGATAGCTTTGCCTTCAATCAACTTAGGTTGGAAAGCTTGAATACCCATTCTGTGCAATGTTGGGGCACGGTTCAATAAGATAGGATGTCCTTTCAATACATTTTCAAGGATATCCCAAACTACTGCGTCTTTTCTGTCAACAATTTTCTTAGCAGACTTAACTGTTTTAACAATACCTCTTTCAATCATCTTACGAATGATAAAAGGTTTGTACAACTCAGCAGCCATGTCCTTAGGCAAACCACATTCATGTAGTTTCAACGTTGGACCAACGATGATTACAGAACGAGCTGAATAGTCAACACGCTTACCCAATAAGTTTTGACGGAAACGTCCAGACTTACCTTTCAAGCTATCCGACAAAGATTTCAAAGCTCTGTTGGCCTCAGTTTTCACTGCATTGGCTTTTCTAGAGTTGTCGAATAATGAGTCAACTGCCTCTTGAAGCATACGTTTTTCGTTACGCAAGATCACTTCAGGAGCCTTAATTTCTATTAGTCTTTTCAAACGATTGTTACGGATGATTACCCTTCTGTAAAGGTCGTTCAAATCCGAAGTAGCAAATCTACCACCATCAAGAGGCACTAAAGGTCTCAATTCAGGAGGAATAACTGGCACTACTTTAACAATCATCCATTCAGGACGGTTTTCTATGTTTTTGTTCGCTGAACGGAAAGCTTCAACAACTTGAAGTCTTTTCAAAGCTTCGTTCTTTCTTTGTTGAGAAGTTTCAGTATCGGCTCTGTGACGCAAGTCGTAAGACAAAGCGTCCAAATCCAATCTTTTCAACAATTCAAACAAAGCATCTGCACCCATCATGGCTACAAATTTGTTTGGATCGTTGTTGTCAAGATATTGGTTTTCTTTTGGAAGTGTATCCAAAATATCCAAGTATTCCTCTTCTGTAAGGAAATCCATCACTTGCAAAGCATCACCAGCCTTGTTCGTTACAGCACCTGCGTTAACAACAACATAGCGCTCATAGTAGATCACCATGTCAAGTTTTTTGGTAGGATATCCTAACAAATAACCGATTTTGTTTGGCAAAGATCTGAAGTACCAAATATGCGCAACAGGAACCACCAATTGGATATGGCCCATTCGCTCTCTACGTACTTTTTTCTCTGTTACTTCAACACCGCAACGGTCACAAACGATTCCTTTGTATCGGATTCTTTTGTATTTACCGCAATGACATTCCCAGTCTTTAACCGGACCGAAAATTCTTTCGCAAAACAAACCATCTCTTTCTGGCTTGTAAGTACGATAGTTGATCGTCTCTGGTTTAAGCACTTCCCCGCTAGATCTTTCAAGGATCATTTCAGGTGAAGCAAGGCTTATCGTAATTTTATTAAACTTTGGAGCAACCTTGATATTCTTTCTAAATCCCATGTATGTAAGTTATAAAATTCAACAATTTGTTAGCTCAATCGGATTAATCCAATGTCATGTTCAAACACAGACCTCTTAACTCATGCAACAATACGTTGAATGATTCAGGAATCCCTGGTTCAGGCATTGGCTCTCCTTTAACAATTGCTTCGTAAGCTTTCGCTCTACCCACAACGTCATCTGATTTCACCGTCAATATCTCCTGCAATAAATTGGCAGCACCGAATGCTTCAAGTGCCCAAACCTCCATTTCACCAAAACGCTGACCTCCAAATTGAGCTTTACCTCCAAGTGGTTGTTGTGTAATTAATGAGTATGGCCCGATTGATCTAGCATGCATCTTGTCGTCCACCATGTGGCCTAATTTCAGCATGTAGATGATACCAACAGTTGCTTTTTGATCAAAGCGCTCTCCTGTACCTCCATCGTGAAGGTAAGTTTCGCCATTCATAGGAATACCCGCTTTTTGAGTGTATTCATTGATTTGATCCGTTGAAGCACCGTCGAAAATTGGCGTCGCGAATTTCATACCCAGTTTCTGTCCAGCCCAAGCCAATACAGTCTCGTAGATTTGACCTAAGTTCATCCTTGAAGGTACACCTAATGGATTCAATACAATGTCAACTGGAGTTCCGTCTTCCAAGAAAGGCATGTCTTCGTCTCTTACGATACGTGCAACAATACCTTTATTTCCGTGACGACCCGCCATTTTATCACCCACTTTCAATTTACGTTTTTGTGCAACGTAAACTTTAGCCAATTGCATGATTCCTGCAGGAAGTTCATCACCAACAGTGATAGCAAACTTTTTGCGTTTGTAAAAACCAAGAACGTCGCTAGACTGGATGTTGAAATTGTGAATCAATCGTTTGATAAGATCGTTCGATTTTTTATCGTTCGTCCAATCCAATGGATTGATTACATCGTAGTCAATATCAGCAATTACTTTCTTCGTGAACTTACTTCCTTTCGGAACAATTTCTTCTTTGTAGTTGTTGAATACACCTTGAGAAGATTTTCCTTCCAAGAGTTTCAATATCTTTTCAAAGAAAATACCTTTGAGCTCCATCAATTTCTTTTTGTGCTCATCGTCCACTTTAGTCAATACTGCTTTTTCTTCAGCACGCGCTTTTCTGTCTTTAACAGCACGAGAGAATAGTTTTTTGTCGATTACAACACCCGTCATGGATGGTGGAACTTTCAAAGAAGCATCCTTCACGTCTCCAGCTTTGTCGCCAAAAATCGCTCTCAACAATTTCTCTTCAGGAGTAGGATCGGTTTCTCCTTTTGGTGTGATTTTACCAATCAGGATGTCTCCTTCTTTGATATGTGCACCAATGCGGATCATACCACTTTCATCCAAATCCTTAGTAGCTTCTTCACTCACGTTAGGAATATCAGCAGTCAATTCTTCCATACCACGTTTGGTATCTCGAACATGCATTACAAATTCTTCAACATGAACTGAAGTGTATAAATCTTCTCTTACAACTCTTTCAGAGATAACAATCGCATCCTCATAATTGTATCCATTCCAAGGCATGAAGGCTACCTTCAAGTTAATACCCAAAGCCAATTCTCCAGCTTCAGTTGCATAACCTTCTGACAACACTTGACCTTTTGTAACCTTATCTCCTTTTCTAACGATAGGACGAAGGTTGATACAAGTACTCTGATTCGTTTTTTTGAATTTGGTCAATCTGTAAATTTTCAAATCTTCTTCGAAACTAACTGATTTTTCCTCCTCTGTTCTATTGTATCTTACTCTGATTTCTTCAGCATCAACATATTCAACAACGCCATTTCCTTCGGCATTGATCAAAGTACGTGAATCCTTAGCCACATCTTTTTCAAGACCTGTACCAACGATAGGTGCTTGCGGAATTAACAAAGGAACGGCTTGACGCATCATGTTTGATCCCATCAAGGCTCTGTTCGCATCATCATGCTCTAAGAAAGGAATCAATGAGGCCGCTATAGAAGCGATTTGATTTGGCGCAATGTCCATCAATTGCACCGTTGCTGGTGGAACTACCGGATAATCTGCATCCAAACGAGATTTCACTACTTTACCTGCCAAAACACCTTTACCGTCTACTGGCTCAGTTGCCTGCACGATAAATTTGCCTTCCTCTTCTTCGGCGCTATAATATCTGAATTCTTCAGTTTTAACTTTACCTTTTTCTACTTCTCTGTAAGGAGTTTCGATGAAGCCCAAACGATTGATTTTAGCGTAAACGCACAATGATGAAATCAAACCGATGTTCGGACCTTCTGGTGTTTCAATAGTACACAAACGTCCGTAATGCGTAAAGTGAACGTCACGCACCTCAAAACCTGCTCTCTCTCTTGACAAACCACCAGGCCCGAGTGCTGACAAACGACGCTTGTGCGTAATTTCAGAAAGCGGGTTGGTTTGATCCATGAATTGAGACAACTGGTTTGTTCCAAAGAACGAATTGATCACAGATGACAATGTTTTTGCATTGATCAAGTCAGTAGCAGTAAACACTTCATTGTCACGAACGTTCATTCTTTCGCGGATGGTTCTAGCCATTCTAGCCAAACCAACACCGAACTGAGCGTACAATTGCTCACCTACAGTTCTAACGCGTCTGTTGCTTAAGTGGTCAATATCATCGATATCTGTCTTCGCATTGATCAACTGGATCAAGTACTTGATGATGGCGATGATGTCTTCCTTAGTCAATACTTTGGTGTCAGAAGGAATGTTCAGAGACAACTTTTTGTTGATTCTGTAACGGCCTACTTCACCCAAGTCATATCTTGTATCTGAGAAGAACAGTTTGTCAATTACACCACGAGCAGTTTCTAAATCCGGCGGTTCAGCGTTTCTCAACACGCGGTAGATTTGCTCTGCAGCTTCTTTCTCAGAGTTTGATGTATCTTTTTGTAATGTGTTGTAAATGATTTCAAAGTCAATTACTGATGCATCTTGTTTGTGCACCAAAATAGACTTAGAACCTGAATCTACAATTTGATCAATGTGTTCATCCAATAGAACAGTTTCACGATCGATAATGATTTCATTTCTTTCAATTGAAACCACCTCGCCGGTGTCCTCGTCCACGAAGTCTTCCACCCATGATCTCAAAATTCTGGCAGCCAATTTACGGCCAACCGCCTTTTTAAGAGCTGCTTTGTTCACCTTCACTTCGTCAGCAAGGTTAAAGATCTCCAAAATATCACGGTCACTTTCGTAGCCAATTGCTCTCAATAAAGTGGTAACTGGTAATTTCTTTTTACGATCGATGTATGCGTACATCACATTGTTTATGTCAGTAGCAAACTCAATCCATGATCCTTTAAAAGGAATGATTCTAGCAGAATACAATTTCGTTCCATTTGCATGGCGAGATTGTCCGAAGAACACACCTGGAGATCTGTGTAACTGAGATACCACAACTCTTTCAGCACCGTTGATGATAAAGGTACCTTTAGGAGTCATGTAAGGGATAGTTCCCAAATAAACATCTTGAACGATGGTTTCAAAATCCTCGTGCTCGGCGTCAGTACAGTAAAGTTTCAACTTTGCTTTTAAAGGCAAACTATAAGTTAAACCTCTTTCAATACATTCTTCGAGCGTATATCTTGGTGGATCAATAAAATAATCCAGGAATTCCAATACAAATTGATTTCTTGAATCAGAAATCGGGAAATTTTCACTAAAAACCTTGAATAAACCTTCGTTCTCACGGTTCTCTGGAGTAGTCTCCAGCTGAAAAAAGTTTTTAAATGACTCCAATTGAATATCGAGGAAATCGGGATATTCTGGACGTTTGCCTGAGGCAAAGCTATATCTTTCCGAAAGTGCTTTTGTTGCCAATGATCTAGGTGTTAAAGGTTAATAATAGAATAACGTTCACATAGCACAAATGGTTTAGACCAATCCAGCACAAGACTGGATGGTCTAAACCCATAAGTTTAAAGAGAGAAGAAATTACTTCAACTCAACTTCTGCACCTGCTTCAACCAACTGAGCTTTCAAAGCTTCAGCATCTGCTTTGCTAATTCCTTCTTTAACTGGTTTAGGAGCTTGGTCAACTAAATCTTTAGCTTCTTTCAAGCCAAGACCAGTGATCTCTTTCACCAATTTAACTACTGCCAATTTAGCAGCACCACCTGATTTCAAAATCACATCAAATGTTGATTTCTCAGCAGCAGCTTCTGCCGGAGCAGCAGCTACAGCTACAGCAGCAGCTGCAGCAGGTTCGATACCATACTCGTCTTTCAAAATTTTAGCGAGTTCATTTACTTCTTTAACTGTTAGGTTCACTAATTTTTCTGCGAACTCTTTTAAATCTGCCATGTCTATTGAATTTAAATTTGAATACTTACTTTATTTAACTTTTTAATTTTCTTGTCTCTCCGACAACGTTTTAACGATACCAGCAATTTTTCCGCCTCCTGATTGTAAAGCTCCAATAACATTTTTGGATGGTGACTGAAGCAATGCGATAACATCAGCGATAAGATCATTTTTAGACTTGATGGAAGCAAGTACATCTAATTGATCTCCGATGTAAGCACACTCTTCAATGAACGCCGCCTTAACAAGTGGTTTCTTTGATTTGTTGCTCTTTCTGTATGCCTGTATAACTTTGGCTGGCATAGAACCAGATTCAGTATACAGTATAGATGTAGATCCTTTAAGGGTTCCGATAAGATCAGAGAAATCTCTTCCATCTGTTCTTTCCATTGCTTTTTTAAGCAATGCATTCTTAACCACTTTAATTCGTACACCTTGTGCATGAAAGAGTCTTCGTAAATTGTTGGTATCTTCTACCGTCATTGCAGAGATATCTGTAAGATAAAAGTTGGCATTGTTTTGCAACTCTACTTTCAGATTATCAATTACCTGATTTTTTTCTTCTCTTGTCATGATTTCTATTTTATATGAAGCAGCACGTAACAGACATTATTAATTCACTAGTTGTTCAACAAACTAGTTTCCAATTGTACACCGCGGCTCATGGTACTTGACATCGTTACACTCTTCAAGTAAATTCCTTTTGCAGCAGATGGTTTCAATTTCATGATGGTTGAAATTAATTCCTTTGCATTCTCTTCCAATTTTATAGCATCAAAAGATACTTTACCGATTGAAGCGTGAATGATACCAGTTTTATCAACTTTGAAGTCAATTTTACCAGCCTTAATTTCCAAAACAGCTTTACCAATTTCCATGGTCACTGTTCCAGCTTTTGGATTTGGCATCAAACCGCGAGGTCCGAGTACTCTACCCAAAGCACCAACTTTACCCATTACAGATGGCATGGTAACAATCACATCGATGTCAGTCCAACCACCTTTAATTTTTTCAATATACTCGTCCAAACCAGCAAAGTCAGCACCAGCATCTAACGCTTCTTTCACTTTATCAGGCGTACAAAGTACAAGTACTTTAACGTCTTTTCCTGTTCCGTGAGGAAGAGCTACAATGCCTCTAACCATTTGGTTTGCTTTACGAGGGTCAACTCCTAAACGTACATTTAAGTCCACAGAAGCATCAAACTTCGTGAAAGTAATGTCCTTTACTATTTTAGCACCTTCTGCTAAAGAGTATGATTTAGTAGCATCAAACTTCCCAATGGAAGCTTTTTGATTTTTCGTCAACTTTGCCATAAAAACAAACTTATTTATAATTACTATTTATTAAAAGGAGCCTCACCTTCAACGGTCAACCCCATGCTTCTTGCTGTTCCAGCAACCATTTTCATAGCCGCTTCCAAAGTAAAACAGTTCATATCTACCATTTTATCTTTCGCAATATCTTCAACTTGTCCCCAAGTCACTTTTCCAACTTTCACGCGGTTCGGCTGTGCTGAACCACCTTTGATTTTAGAAACTTCGAATAACTGTGCCGAAACAGGAGGTTGTTTGATAATGAAATCAAATGAACGATCTGAATAAACAGTAATCAATGTAGGTAACAGTTTACCTGCTTTATCTTGTGTTCTAGCGTTGAACTGCTTGCAGAACTCCATGATATTAACCCCTTTCGCTCCTAAGGCAGGTCCAATTGGAGGCGCCGGATTGGCTGCTCCACCTCTAACCTGTAACTTAACAATAGCTGTAATTTCCTTTGCCATCTTAATCTGTTTTTATTGTCTATTATTCTTTTTCTACTTGCATGAAACTCAATTCCAAAGGTGTTTTTCTTCCGAAAATTTTCACCATTACTTTGAGCTTTTTCTTTTCTTCATTAATCTCTTCAATAACACCAGAGAAGCTATTGAATGGACCATCAATTACTTTAACTGTTTCGCCAGTAATAAAAGGAATGTTCATTTCCTCATTGCTTTCAGCCAACTCGTCAACTTTTCCAAGAATTCTATTTACTTCAGATGTTCTTAAAGGAACAGGATTTCCGTTTTTATCGCCCAAAAAACCAATAACACCAGTGACATTTTTAATGGCATGCGGTACTTCACCAGAAAGTGTAGCTTCTACCAAGATGTAACCTGGAAAGAAATTTCTCTCTTTGCTGATTTTTTTTCCTTTTCTAATTTGGTATACCTTTTCAGTTGGGATCAATATCTGCTTAACATAATCTCCCAATCCTAAAGTTTTGATCTCGTTCTCGATGTAATCTCTCACCTTCTTTTCTTTCCCACTGATCGTTCTAACAACGTACCATTTCAATACCAATTCGCTATTTGTCTTTGCCTCTGCCATAATACCAAATAAGTTATTTCCAGTCGTAAATGAACTCCATAAGAGCGTTTAATGATAAATCCATTCCAAAAATGAGCAAGGAAAAGATCACCACTCCTACCAAAACAAGAAGAGCGCTACTTTGAACTTCCTTCCACGTAGGCCAGGAAACCTTGTACACTAACTCGTTATATATGTCTTTCAAATATGTTATCATATCATTTTCAGTCTGCACGGGAGGGGAGAATCGAACTCACAACCTCAGGTTTTGGAGACCTACGCTCTGCCAATTGAGCTACTCCCGTTTATTAAAAAAACTACACTTTTTAAGGGAGCAAAAGGTATCCCGCGTGAGCAGGATACCTTCACCCTATTGAAAGTCCTTAATTAATCTAAAATCTCCAATACTTGACCTGCACCAACAGTTCTACCACCTTCTCTGATCGCAAATCTTAAACCTTTGTTCAAGGCAACTGGCATGATCAATTCAACTGTAATAGTAACGTTGTCACCTGGCATAACCATTTCACGACCTTCAGGCAACATAATCTCACCTGTCATGTCCGTAGTTCTTAAGTAGAACTGTGGTCTGTATTTGTTGTGGAATGGAGTGTGACGACCACCTTCCTCTTTTTTCAAAACGTAAACTTCCGCTTTGAATTTTTTGTGAGGAGCGATTGATCCTGGTTTCGCGATAACCATACCTCTTTTGATATCGTCTTTATCGATACCTCTCAAAAGTAGACCAGCGTTGTCACCAGCTTCACCTCTATCCAATAATTTTCTAAACATCTCGATACCTGTGATGATAGAAGATTTTTTTCCTTCTTGCAATCCTGTAATTTCAACCTCGTCACCTACTTTGATAATACCTGACTCAATTCTTCCTGTAGCAACTGTACCACGACCAGTAATTGAGAACACGTCTTCAACTGGCATCAAGAAAGGTTTGTCAACTTCTCTCGGAGGAACTGGGATATCTTTATCCACTGCATCCATCAAATCTTTTACTTTAGCAACCCACTGTGGTTCACCGTTCAATGCACCAAGTGCAGAACCTTGAATTACAGAGATGTTGTCACCGTCAAACTGATAGAAAGAAAGCAATTCTCTGATTTCAATTTCAACCAATTCTAACAATTCCGGATCATCTACCATGTCCACTTTATTCATGAACACAACGATTTTAGGAACACCTACTTGACGTGCAAGAAGGATGTGCTCTCTCGTTTGTGGCATTGGTCCGTCAGTAGCAGCAACTACCAAGATAGCACCGTCCATTTGAGCGGCACCAGTAACCATGTTCTTCACATAATCCGCGTGACCTGGACAGTCAACGTGCGCATAGTGACGAGCAACAGTTTCGTATTCAACGTGTGAAGTATTGATTGTAATACCTCTTTCTTTTTCTTCAGGCGCATTATCGATAGAACTAAAATCTCTCATTTGAGCTAATCCCATTCCAGCCAATACACTTGTAATTGCAGCGGTTAATGTCGTTTTGCCGTGGTCAACGTGACCAATAGTTCCGATGTTAACGTGTGGCTTCGCTCTGTTAAAATTTTCCTTAGCCATGATCTTTCTAAATTTAATTAATTAATAATTGTTACTTCTACATTAATTCCAAAATGCTATATCAGAGCCAGCGAAGGGACTTGAACCCTCGACCTCTTCCTTACCAAGGAAGTGCTCTACCACTGAGCTACACCGGCTTAACAGCCGAAAAAAGAGCGGGAGAAGAGACTCGAACTCTCGACCCTCAGCTTGGAAGGCTGATGCTCTACCAACTGAGCTACTCCCGCTTTTAAAATTATTCAAGGTCGATACTACACTAACAAGTTAAAACCTGCTCCATCCGCATCACTACTTTGAACCAAAGTTGTGGGGAGAGCAGGATTCGAACCTACGAAGACGTAGTCAGCAGATTTACAGTCTGCCCTCGTTAGCCACTTGAGTATCTCCCCAGCTTTGTCAATATCTTAAAGAACTGAGCCGGTGGAGGGATTCGAACCCCCGACCAGCTGATTACAAATCAGCTGCTCTGGCCAACTGAGCTACACCGGCAATCGCATTACAAATCGAACTTATAAATAAGCCCCCCTTTATTTAGGGATGGCAAATGTAGATAATCTTTTTTAATTCCCCATAACATCATGCAAAGTTTTTTTGAAAAAAAAATCGGAGCCGTTTTCACGACTCCGACATACATTAAAAAAGATTAAATTGATAGTTGTTGTTTGTTTTGTAAATAATTGAAATTCAGAATACTTACATATGACTTAGGATTCCATCCTTACTTTTGTGTTTACTAATTTGTCGTTTCAACGCTGCAACTACTGCGTCAGCTGCCTCTTCAAAAGATTTAGATTTCTTTTTAGCAAAGAGCTCTTTTCCCGGTGCATTCAATTTTATCTCTACTGTTTTGTTTTGCGTATCTTCCGACTTGTCTAAACGCAAAAACACTTCACCATCTATTATACTATCGTAAAATAGACCAAGCTTCATTAATTTCGCTTCTATGAAAACAATTAGCTTTTGGTCTGCACTAAAATGCACTGATTTGAATCTCACCTTCATAATTGTAGAATTTAATTATTAATATTTTCGTTTACGCTCGTGGATGTGCCTGATTGTACACTTTTTTTAATTTCTCAATTGAATTGTGCGTATATACCTGAGTAGCCGCTAAACTGGCATGTCCCAACAATTCTTTAATCGCATTCAAATCTGCTCCATTATTCAGCATATGGGTTGCAAAACTATGTCGAAGAACGTGCGGACTCCTTTTTTGATGGGTGGTAACCAAGCCCAAATACTTCTTTACTGTGCGGTAAACAAATTGTTCATACAACTGCTCGCCCTTATCGGTAAGCAACAAATAATTCCCCTCACTCGGTAACCTATACGCTAAGTATTCCTTAATTGTTGCTGCCGTGGATAAACTAATTGGAATAATTCTTTCTTTTCTACCTTTTCCCAAAACACGGATGGCATTTTCGCGCAAGTCAACATTGGCAATATTTAGGTTAACCATTTCCGACAATCGCATCCCTGTGCAATACAGCAACTCCACAATAAGCTTGTCGCGTTTGCCCGAAAAATCATCGGTTTGAAAATCTACCTGATCCAGCAAAATGTTCATTTTACTTTCTTCCACGAAAGTCGGCAACAATTTTTTTAGCTTAGGCAAAACAACGCCATGCGCAGGAGAAGCCTTGAGTTCTCCATTCTTCATTAAAAATTTATAAAAGGATTTTAGTGCTGAAATTTTGCGATGAACCGACTTGGCCTGAAGCCCACTCTCCACCAACTCTACAATCCAAGCGCGAACCATTAGGGTATGAACGGTGGCGATGTCTTTTTCATCATAGGCCTTGTCCATATAATCCACGAAACTCTCAATGTCGTGCTTGTAGGCCAAAACCGTATGGTCCGAATATCTCTTTTCAATTGCTAGGTACTGAAGAAAATCGTCTGTATG
The DNA here is from genome assembly GCA_947444925.1 of Flavobacteriales bacterium. Taxonomy (GTDB): domain Bacteria; phylum Bacteroidota; class Bacteroidia; order Flavobacteriales_C; genus JAHEZL01. The sequence goes on from CANFBW010000030.1 coordinate 15,605, forward strand.
CATACAAACTAAAATAGGAAGAATTTTTCAAAGTCTTTACCGACACAGTCGATTAATACTTCAAAAAACTCTTCCTATTGTACTTATGTGAAAAAGAAAAGGACTAAGCCTCGCCTTCTGCTCTTCTCAAACCTTCAACATAAACAGCTTTCTTATTCGCCTCTCTGTTGATTACAGATGGCTTTGTGAAAGCTTGTCTAGCTCTAAGTTCTCTAAGAACCTTCGTTTTTTCGAATTTTCTTTTGTACTTCTTAAGGGCTCTTTCGATGTTGTCTCCTTCTTTAACCTGAATAACTAGCATATTGTTTAATTTCAAATGGGTTGCAAATATAATAATTCCTTGATAAGCAGCAAATCCTTTTACAAAAGTTTTTTTACCAATTGTCAATGGTCAGCTGTAAACATACACCTAAAAACACGATGTCTTTCAAAATGAAGCCATTGGGCGTAGGACACCAGTCCACCGTTTGATAAACATTCGCTGTTGGTGAGGTGAAAAAGAAACTTAGTGTGATGAGAAATATCAATGTCCCTAAAATCCCACCCATCAAAGCTGCTTTTTGATTTTTAAATCCAAAGAAGATGAGCAATGCTACAAGAATTTCGAATCCCCCAATGAGATCAGAAACAAATTGATGCGATCCCACTTTGTACAACCATGATAAAATCGGGCTATTTGAAACATCACTAAAGATCGCCTCGGCTTCTTGCGACGTAAATTTATACAAACCAATAGCAAGCAGAACGATTCCCACTCCAATACGCGATAAATTACCTCCTATGTTTCTCATATTTATATTTATTTATTGCAAGATGTAAAAAAAGTAGCATTGCAGCAAAATTCCGACTATACTTTGTCGGCCACATACCAACTATGAAGCAAAACAATTACCCACAAGCGATTGTATAGATAATTTTTTCCGCCAAGATATTGCGCTTTTAATTCCTTCACTTTTTGGTAATTTACAAATCCAGCAGCATCAATCACTTCCTTGGTGGTGTAACGCTCCATCAAATCTCTCAAATCCGACTTCAACCATTCATTCAACGGAATGCCGAATCCCCATTTTGGGCGATTAAAAAGATCAGCCGGCAAATAATCGTAAAGCACTTCCTTTAACAACCACTTTGAGCAATTGTTTTTTATTTTCAGACTTTCGTCGATATTCAACGAATACTCCAAAATAGTATGATCTACCAATGGTGTTCTGGCCTCTAATCCGTATTTCATTGAAGCTTTATCCACCTTCACCAATAAGTCGTCGGGCAAGTAATATGTCAAATCGAAAAATGCTTGTTCCTCAGCTGGACTCAACACACGGTCAAGCGAAATATTTTCGTCCAAGCGGATATCCTCCTTTTTTAATTCAGGCCTTACCAGTTCACTTATTTCAGCGAGTGAGAAAAAATACTGCTCCTGCGAAAAAATATGACTTTTTTTACGTTGCGACGGGTAAGAAAACAAATGTGCTGCGCGCTCAAAGCGCTGTCCCATTAAGTTCATAATAGGCGGAATGATTCCTCGAGTGCTTTTGACCAGTGGATGATTTAAGCGCTTTGCCCAGTTGTAAAAGCCATAACCCAAAAACTGCTCATCTCCACCGTCACCAGAAAGTGTCATTTTCACATGTTGCCGCGCCAATCGTGATACCAGCATTGTAGGGATACTAGAGCAATCAGCAAAAGGCTCATCATACGTCGGTATTATTTCACTGAACAAGTCCAACGCATCTTTTTGAGACACAATGAACTCATGATGATTTGTTCCCAATTTCGCCGCTACTGCCTTCGCATGCTCTGCCTCGTTGAATTTAGCTTCCTTAAAACCGATCGAAAATGTATTTATCTTTTCTGCGCGCAAACTCTGGGCAACAGCCGTTACTACACTAGAATCAGTCCCACCACTCAAGAAAGTGCCAAAGGGCACATCACTGATCAAACGGCGAGCAACCGAGGCTTCTATCAACGACTTCAATTCCTTTTTTGCCTCATTTGCATCGGTAATGGTGGTTTCTTTTACATGCTCTGAAAGTTTCCAGTAAGCAGAATAACTCATCCCCTTGGGTCCTATCACAGCCACATGTCCAGCTTCAAACTTGAAAATATTTTTATAAATCGTATTAGGATGTGGAATATAACCCAAATACAAAAACTCCTTTACAGCAGTTGTATCAGTAGTTTTTTGCTTGGAAATAAAGGTAAGCCGAAACAGTGCTTTGATGTCAGAAGCAAAGGCAAAATTACTTCCATCCCAAAAATAGTACAAAGGCTTGATGCCTATTCGATCGCGAAAGATATGCAATGCTTCTTTTTGTTTATCGTAAATCGCTATGGCGAACATACCATTGAATTCGTGGACACAAGCAGCACCGATTTTCGAAAAAAGCTCTAAAATCACTTCAGTATCTGAATGCGTCTTCAAAACAAGCTGGTGTTTAAGCGCTAGTTCTTGAAAATTATATACCTCGCCATTGTAACAAATCACAAAATTACCGTCTTTCGAAGTCATGGGCTGATTGGACCGAGGGTTCAAATCAAGAATACTCAATCGGCGGTGCGCCAATCCAACATTATTTTCATGAAACACCCCTTCCGCATCAGGACCTCTGTGCGCAATCGCCTGCGCCATCAAAGGCAATTCAGTAGAAGGAAATTCGTTGTCAACAGAGTAATAGCCGGCGATTCCACACATGTTTCAGATCAATTTAATTTTCAAAAACCAATTCTATTTCAATTTGAACAATGCAATCTGCAGCACCCGAATATAGCGCTTTGTAAAAACAATTTTAAAATTAGCTAGTGCTGCCATTCGCAACAGCTGTAATGATTTTCCATACAACTTAGCCTGATTTGAAAGGATAGCACAATACACCAGCATCGAAGCCTCGAACAAAGGAATATATTTTTCAAACTTCTCTTTAACAGCTGAATGTCGCCGAATCATATTGATAATATACTCTTTATTCGCAAGTAACATTTCAAAGGTTTGAGAACTCACGGACCTGCTGTCATGCTGCAATACGCCGCAATTTACTTTTTCTATTCGGCCAACTTTATATTTCGCTAAAATTCTAAACCAAATCTCATAATCTTCTGAACCAATCAGTATGGGATTTGCGTCAAATTGAATCTTTTGATACACTTCACGGTGCAAAAACCCGCCGACACAAGCCATAAAATTACCTTTACTCAGCGCCTTATATTGATTGTCGAGCGATGGAAAAGAATAGGCATACACCAATTCTTTTTTCTCATTCACCAATTCGTATCTATTTTGAAACACCTTAAAAGCTGGGTGCTTAATAGCAAATTCAGCTGCATCTTTCAAACAATCTTGATACATAAAATCATCAGAATCCAGCAATGTCAAGTAATCACCTTTCGCATTTTGCATGCCCGTATTTCTCGCCACACAACGCTCGCTGTTTCTTGACAATCGGATGTAGCGCAACAATCCCTTTTCGACATAGGGCTTTAATATTTCTTCAGTATCGTCAGTTGAAAAATCATCTACCACGATGATTTCAAAATGTCTATATGATTGATTAAATAACGTTTTTAAAGTATCGAGAATCAATTCGCCTCGATTGTATGTGGGAATAATGACACTAAAAAATATCGGCTTCTCCATTATTTAAATAAATTAATCACTTTACGAACGCCAAGATTGTTTTTCAGCATGAATCGGCGGGCTTGTTTTTTATACGAAGTTGTAAGGCAATAATTCAAAATTTTATTAGATGCCGCCACATTTCCAAACGAGTACTCTTGAACAGCACAATTGAATGCATATTCGTCAACAATTTCCTGTTTTGATTTTTCGGTAAATTGATGCGTTATCTGATACTTATTCGAATCTGAGTGGTCAAATATTTTCAGCGCGCGAAGAGTAGCGATATGTTGGTCAAAACCGGCCGATCGGAAAAAACGAGACACGCATTTTCGATAATCCAGATAAATTCCTTTGGGATTATTACTGGTTTTTGCTTCTTCATGGCACCGAAATTTACTCAATATGGTATCCGTCTTCAAAGACTTGTATTTATAAAACAAGCGCAGCCAAAGATCATAATCCATAGTATAATAAAGCGCTTCATCAAGAAAACCGACTTCATCGTGCAATTTTCTGCGCCAAAAAACCGATGGCTGATGTAAATTTATTCCCGTTAAAAACTGTTTGGGATTGAATTTCCTATTGATGTGCTTTTCTGTTTTATCAGGATAGCACTGCCACACGTTTCCATATACCACATCAACATCCGGATGTTTTGCAAAAATCGCGGCCACTCTTCTTATCGCATGTTCAGTATACATGTCATCGCTGTTAAGCCATGCCACAATATCACCGGTAGCCATTTTTAAACCTTTATTGATGGCGTCGGACTGACCTTTGTCCTTTTTGCTTTCCCAAAAGGCAATTTTGTCTGCATGCCTTTGAATCACAGCAATGCTTTCGTCACTGCTACCGCCGTCGATCACGATGTACTCCAAATTGGAATATCCCTGATTAACAACAGACAGCAATGTTTCTTCAATGTACTGCCCCTGATTATAGGAAGGCGTAATTATTGAAAATTTCAGCGACTCGGGCATATTGCAAAAGTAACATTAATAGCAAACTTTACAATTGTTTTTTGAACCATGAGAAGTTAAAGAAATTAACGTCTAATATTTAATTCAAGAGACGATCGGCGGTTTTGAAATAGTTTGCTCATAAAAACGTCACACCCCTAAGTCGGCCAAAAATGGTAGACTAACTGCGAGTGCTTTTTCTCAAATCCACATTTCAAATAAAAATTTCTAGCAACAGTATTGGTTCCTTGCGTAACAACACGCAAATCTTTGCAATCTTTAAGCGAAGCTTCTATCAATACTGCGTTTACTAATCTTTGACCGATTTGTCTGCCAGCATTATCTTCATCAACTGCAATCAATCCAATTTGTCCAACATCATCTACTATTTTCCAAGTAACAAAACCAAGTATAGCATCTCCTTCCTCAAAAACAAAAACATCATTCGCAAATTCTTTATTTAATGAGTTAATCATCCACAAACGATACAATTCCTCAAATTTTTCACGAGGTATTTTTTCATCCTGAGAAAATCGCGAATATTTTCCTGCTAAAATTGCAAGAGAAAACATTTGATCTGTTGGATATGATGCCTTGTAAGATTTAATTGCTTTATCTCTTTCTTGAAAATGAAACTGCGCTTTGCTTTGTGAAAAAGTTGTTTTCTCATCCACCAACTGTATCAAATGATATTTTACAAGCGCGGCGGGAAGCAAACTTTTGGTGTCGAGAATAATATATACTAAATCATACGCAGTTTTCACTTCGCACAAAAACTGATTCAAGTTCGCTTCATTATACTCATTTTCCAAGCGCAACTGACCTACCCTGATTTTAAAAAAATCAGAATCCCACGCGAGGAATTCAATATGGAAATCTTGATCTGTCATTCTGCTATTTGATCCATAACAATTGTGAATTTTCGCACATGATGTTCAATATCGATGCACTGTAACGCATTTTTTCTCGCTGCTAGTTGAAAAAAATGTATTTCTTCATCTTCCATAGATGCAAAGCGACCAATAGCAGCAGATAATTCGCGCACATTTTTGAGTTCAACGATACAGCCAGTTTGCTCTGTAATTAAATCACGTGCCACCCCATTGTCAAAGGCAAGTACCGGAAGTCCACACATCATTGCTTCATTGATCATCATAGGCCCAGCATCTTCAACTGATGGGCAAACAAAAAAATCTGACAATTGGTAGTATTCAATTAATTGTTCGGAACTATTCGCATAAGGAACTATTATATGTTCAAAGGAAATATTCTCGAAACCAGGATCTCCCATACTTTGCTTTCCAATAAGCACCAAAACAACTTCGGTTCTTTTCTGCTGAGAAATTTCCGCACTTAATTCTTCAAGAGCCTTTTTCAAATAAACAAATCCCTTTCGCTCGTCGTGGATCGTCTCTGCTCCAAACAGCACCACGCGCTTTGACAAAGCGATTCCATATTTCTCCCTCAATGCCTTCTTATCTTTAGGCAAATATAATTTAGGATCTAATCCTATTAATAACTTTTGAGACACTGTATTTCTAAACAATGTTGATTTTGCCGTCTGCGCATCAAGTAAAGTTGAAGGAACAATTGAAATGCTTTTAAGTGGGAAATATTTTTTACGTGCCTTCAACTGCTCTGAGGCACTATTCTTAATTGCACTATTTTGAATTGCTGGACAAGCGGCACAATCAACTTCATAACCCTTGCAACCAAAAGAATAATGACAGCCTCCAGTAATAAGGCTCATATCCAAATGATTAAAAACGATTGTTGCACCCGTAGCAATCTGTAAATCATACAACTGTAGGAAATCGATAAATCCTGTAATCCAATGAACCACGAAGAATTCAGGAACGAAAGGAAGAGACTTCAAAATATCCTTTATAGATAAGGAATATAGGTTTTCATGCAATCGAAAAAAATATTTATTTGCATGAAGCGTGTCCTTGTATCGAGTGAATTGTATCTTATTTTTAACCCTAAACAACCACTTTTTGTAGACGGGTATTTTAACGGGATAGCAGCGCTCCACGCAGGAATATTTATGTAACACCAACAGCACCGAATCTTGCCCTGATTTTAAAAGCCCTTCATGCAAGCGAATGGCCGCCGATGCAGCACCTCCTCTATCGGAAGTCACAAGATGAGCTATTTTGTGCGTTGCCATGGCGTTTACAACCCAATTAATTTCCTCATCCAAACATGCTTTACTTTTGCCAAAAAACTCAACGATTGATTGAAAAAGTAGTCTGCGACTGCTTTTCTAATTGCTGTATTTTCAAGAATAGGCACGTCCTGTAAAGGCACATATTCCTGCTGAACGGAAACATTAAATGCTGCGGTATCATCACAATGTTCACCTGATCCATCATGACCGATATTATTGACTAAAGAAGGATAAAACTTTAAAGCCAAACCATCCATTAAAAACTGTGACGCATACCATTTGATGTCCCAATTGTGCATTTCGCCACGCACACAAGATTCAAGTTGCTTTTGAGCGTCAAGTATTTTTCCCTCATAATTAAACTTATAAAACAAATTGTTTTTTGAAATCGCATCATACAACTTGACCGCATTTGGCTCATAGCAATCCCAGGCTCTTTTCCACGTTGCCCAACCCCAACCGTTGGCGTTTTGTATAAAAAATGAGGATGGCAAAGCATCTTTGGTCGGTTCACAATACCCCGACACATGCATCACTCTTGTTTCGTTTTCATACTTGACAAGCCCATCGTTCATATATTGCAAAAAGTACTTCGACAAAAAGCAATCGTCTTCAATGACAATAGCCTTTCCATACTTATCAATTAAGGTAGTTACATTTTCAACAATATTGACATCAACACCCTTGTTCACTTCGTTTTCAATGATATGAACAGTACCGCACCATTGCTGAGAACTAATGAGATCCCTCACCTCCTGCACTTTGAGCTCGTGACCTTTTCGCGGTGCATCAGAATAAATATACAATGCAGTGCTTTCTGCTAAAGTGTTTGCTTTTAAACTCAATAGCGTTTGCAATGTATGCTGCGGGCGATTGTACACGAACAGCGCAACAGGTGCATTCATTTTATTTCAATTTGGCATTATAAAATGAACTTATTCCATTCACCACTTGCTGTTGCATTTCAGTAGACAATTCAAAAAAGAAAGGCAATCGCAGTAATCTATCGGAAAAAAAATCGCAATTTGACAAAATTCTTCCATCGTGTTTTTCTACATAAAACAGGCTTGAATGCAAAGGCAGGTAATGAAATACTGCGTGAATATCCATCTCCTTCAAATGACTGGTCAACGCCGTCCTCTCCTCCAAATTATTGCACACCATATAATACATGTGTGCATTATTTTCTGATCCCGGAGGAACAATTGGAAGCGTAAAAAAACCAGCGTCGGCAAGTGTTTGTAATTGATCACTGTAATACTTCCAAATCAATTTTCGCTTGCGCTGGATAATATCCAAATTTTCCAATTGCGCATATAGAAAAGCTGCAATAATATCTGAAGGCAAAAAAGATGACCCCATATCTACCCAACCGTACTTATCGATTTCACCACGAAAAAAAGCAGACCTATTCGTCCCTTTCTCCCTAACAATTTCAGCTCTCCCAATAAATTGTTCATCATTAATGACGAGCATACCCCCTTCACCAGAAATCACATTTTTTGTCTCGTGAAAGGAAAAGGCCGACAGGTGACCAAAACTACCCAAAACCTTACCTTCAAAATAATTATCTATCGCTTGCGCAGCATCTTCAATTACAAATAAATTGTATTTATTTGCAATCGCCATGATTTTATTCATATCGCATGCAAAACCAGCATAGTGCATGGGCACAATCGCTTTAGTTTTAGACGTAATGAGTGCTTCAATCTTGTCTGCATCCATATTTGGCTGATCCTGACAAGAATCAACAAAAACAATTTTTGCGCCTCGAAGCACGAAAGCATTCGCCGTTGAAACAAAAGTAAAAGAAGGCACAATTACTTCATCACCAGGCTGAACGTCAATCAACATCGCCGCCATTTCCAATGCATCTGTGCACGAAGTTGTTAGTAATACTTTTTTAAACCCATATTTATCCTCGAAAAAGGAGTGGCATTTTTTTGTAAAAATCCCATCGCCAGAAATCTTACCAGATTGCACCGCCTCTGCTATATACGAAGCTTCGTCTCCACTTAAATAAGGCTTATTGAAAGGAATTTTCATTGTTCGAAGTTAGGAAATGAAAATAGAAAATGCAATCATTTTATCCATTGACATAAGTGGCTCTAAAAAATGAATTAACCAACTGATTAACTGTTATTTACATACGTTGTTTTCACAAAACCAAAGAAAATAACTATTTGCAAAAAAACCTTAAACAGCAAAAAATTAAAAAGAATTCTACCTTTATCAAAAACTCAATGCATGACTAACATTAACCATTTACCCCACATCAAATTCACAGATTCAGGAAATTTCTTTTTAATCGCTGGCCCTTGTGCAATTGAAAGCGAAGACATCGCCATGAGCGTGGCGGAAAGAGTGGTCGAAATAACCAATAAACTTCAAATACCCTATATCTTCAAGGGATCGTTCAAAAAAGCAAATCGTTCAAGAGTAGATTCTTTCACAGGAATGGGCGACCTTGATGCGCTGAAAATTTTACGAAAGGTTTCAGAAACGTTCAAAGTACCTACCATCACTGACATCCACGAGACTACAGATGCTGCATTTGCTGCTGAATATGTGGATGTGCTTCAAATACCTGCCTTCTTGTGCCGACAAACCGACTTGCTCGTTGCCGCTGCCCAAACAGGAAAAGTAGTAAACATCAAAAAGGGACAATTCGTTAATTCAGGAGCCATGAAATTTGCTGCACAGAAGGTAGTCGACAGCGGCAACGACAAAGTTTGGTTCACTGAACGCGGTAATTCTTTTGGCTACCAGGATTTAATCGTTGACTACCGCAACATCCCCGAAATGCAAAGTTTCGGCTACCCAGTGGTGCTAGATGTCACACACTCATTGCAACAACCCAATCAAAACTCAGGAGTCACTGGAGGGAAACCACAACTCATTGAAACAATAGCAAAAGCAGGCATCGCAGTGGGAGTTGATGGCATATTCATTGAAACACATCCAAAACCTTCAGAAGCAAAATCAGATGGAGCCAATATGTTGCAATTGGATTTACTGGAGGACTTGCTTACTAAATTGGTACGCCTGCGCAGAGCCTTATAACACTCAATACAAATAGCCCACAGCGAGATTGAACGACACTCCGTAAGCATTCTGAACTATGTTTTGCGTCTGTTTCGTATAGTCCCAGCCTTTCACCATGTCTTGTTGATCATACACATTGATGATCCAATTGAATTCCCAACCGTAATCTACCCAAATTTTATCATAGAAAACACGAGAATTTCCAAAGCCAACGCCGAGGCCCAAAAACATTACCTGACCCACCGGAATTTTATTTTCAATGGTATTCAAAAGATAATTAGAATACATCGCTGAGCATCTAAAATGCCTTCCAAGTGGTGCAATATTCCCCTTTAACGCGTAGTAATACGAACGAAAATCGAGTGCCACATCGAAGGCCGAAAATAAAGATGGAATCCGATCCAACTGTTTAGGACCAAATACCCGATCTTGCGAATACGTTCCTGTCAAGCCAAGCATGCTCGACCTTCCCACTGCGCGCTTTAAGCCAACATTCCAAAACAAAGCACGCTTGTTTAACGTTGACACCTGATCAGTGGGGTCAGACAAAAAAGCGATGGCCGGAATTGCAGAAGCCCTTGCTCCCAAAAGCACAATATTCTTCTTGCCCAAATACCCAGGCACCTGAGCCGTTGCCGACACAAAAATAAAAGAGACTAGTAAAATTAGTTTATAACGCAGCATCGAATTGCCTTCTATTTTGCATAGTGAAGGTAGGTTTTCTTTATCTTTAAGTTCTTTGATAGTCGAAAAAAATTATGCAAATATTTTCAAATCCATCCTTTAAATTTTTCGCACAGCTTTTGATTTTTGCTCTCGCTCCAATATTGGCAAGCGCTCAAACTTTTGATTTAAACCATTACCAAAACTTGGAGTGCGCCGGCGAAATCCCAAAGATCATCATCAAAAACCTTGAAAAAAGAATTGCCGAAGAAGAAAAAAAGGAAATTACCCAAAAAGACAATTGGCGCGAAAAAAAAGCAAAAGAAAAGTTCATTGTTGAAAGCAGTTATGACATTTCCGAATTACTACTAAGTGGACTGGTATTATTCAATGATACATTGAGCAATTATGTTCATGGCGTTGCCAAAGAGCTGCTGAAAAATGATGTTGAAACTTTCAATAAACTACATTTCTTCGTCGTAAAATCGCCGCTCGTCAACGCTTTTTCAACAAACGAAGGCATTGTACTGATAAACATTGGTTTACTCGCCCAGCTTGAAACAGAAGCACAACTTGCTTTTATTTTAGCGCACGAAATCACCCATTTCAAAAAAAAACACGTACTCACGCTCTTCACTGAAGGCAAGAAGCAAGCCAGCTACAACAGTCATGCACCGCAAGACGCCTTGCTCGACAACATTAGTTTCAGTAAGGAATTTGAAAATCAAGCCGATGAAGGAGCGGTGGAAATCATACAGCAATCCAACTACAGTTTAGGCGCCATTGGCGGAGTATTCGACATACTTCAGCTTTCCAATTTACCTATCCACGAAATCCCTTTTGACATTACTTTCTTTAATTCAGCACACCTCGTTATTCCACCTTCGTATTTCCTGCAATACTTAAATAGCATTCAAATTCACGACGACGCATCTTCTACTCACCCAAGCATTACGGAACGCAGAAACAAAACGATGGCGCTCATTTCCTTTGTGGACAATAGTGGCAAAAAAGACTTTATTCAATTGCAGAGTCATTTTGAAATGATTCGCGATGTAGCACGCTTCGAAATTATTTCTATTTTTTTAGCGAACAGGAAATACGAATCCGCCATTTACAGCGCTTCCGTATTGCTTAAAAAATATCCCAACAGTGAATTCCTGCTTGCAGCCGTTGGAACGTCATTGTACTTTCTTTCAAAGTACGCCAACATAGGTATTCAAAGCGACATCACCAGTCCTTACGCCAACATTGAAGGCGAATCACAGCAAGTATATTACCTATTTTCAAGCTTAGGTAAGCAAGATTTAAATGTCATCACTTGCGACTATCTGTGGCGTATCTACTTTAAATTCCCACAGCGCGCCGATCTTAAAAAGAAAGCCAATGAAATGCTCAATGAACTGATTCGTTTGCACTACCCCAGTGGAACGGCCTTTTCAGAAGAAGAGAAAATCATTGACCATACATCCGTTGCACTTCCCACCAGCAATCATGAGCAAATTACCAATGGAAAGACGAAGGTGGGCATTGGTGAAATCCAACCAAAAGATAAAATCAACGTGCAGTTCGCATTTGTAGACATGTTTAAGCAATATGAATTTAAAGATGCTTACTATAGCGCCTTACGAAACAAGGATGTCAACGTCACTATATCTAAAAGCTACTACAACCGCGGGCAAGTAAATTACAACCCAAAAGAAATACAACACGTCAATTTGCAAAAAATAGTAATGGTAGATCCGGCATATTACAAAATCAGCAACCTTTTTGAAAGCAATAAATTTGATCCTATTGCCTCAGAAAAAGCACGAAAAAAATACAGCGCAATGATTAAAAGCGTTGGAAAGGCGGCTCAACTCGACGTGGTATTGCTCGACTCAAAATTTTTAAATACCAAGCAAGTCGGCATTTTCAATGAAATAACACGCCTCAATGCCTTCATCGACGAAATGTATGTGCATCGAAATCTCGACAGCATGCTTGCAAGCGATTATTTACTGACTCAAATGCTGTTGCAAAAACACAACAGTAAATACCTCGCGTGGAATACTATTTTCGCTGTTACTGAAGCCGACGCCATGGCCGATCCATACACCTTTGCAACCTACAGCTATTATATGCCACCACTCATTCCGATTTTTCTAATTGATGCGCTTACGCCAGATTACTTTACCTACAGTAATGTACTGGTTGCAGATATAGAAAAAGGGAAAATAATTTATGACAACTCGTACAAAATGTTTGGAAAAGACTATGATGACAGATTGAAATCCAACCTGTACTATAACTTTATGCAGCTCAAAGGGAAAACAAAAAAGAAGAAGAACTAAACCTTTTCCTTTGGCAATAGCTGTTTGTGCCAGCTATCGCGCACGGGAGTCAACCACGACCCCGTCAATTTTGCCTTGGTATCAATCATATTATTAAACACCAAAGTGTCGGCATTCAGCTCGCCTGCTTTCAACTTTTCTTCAAAGTAAAAAAGTTTACACAACAACAATTCACCATGGTAAAGGTAAGCAGTTGTCAGTCGGTCAAAAAAATCAATATTTAAAGCGCTTTGCAACTGTTTGATCATCGCAACAGAAGAGTCGATAGAACAGCCTGACGGCGCCTCTGCCGCTTCGTTTGCGAACACAACCACAAATAAATTGTGGTGCAATTCAATGGCTGCTTCCAACTGCTTTCCATGCGATTTCCAATTGGGCAAAAAAGCGTTGATCATGTCTTGCGCTTGAGTTGTCTCGGCAGCGGTCAACACTCTATTCGCTTGGTAAATCCAAACTCTTGAAGCAGCAGGTAGATTATTTTGAATTGTTAATTCCATGTTTAAAATTCTAAAAAATGAGCACTATAAATCCGATGCTTGTGCCACCAACTCCGCCAAATCGAACACTCGAATTTGCCCTTCTTTGTTTTTGTTTTTCACACCATCAGTCATCATCGTATTGCAGAAAGGACAAGCTGTCGCAATGATTTCAGCATTGGTTTCTATGGCATCTTCTGTGCGCTCGATATTGATGTCCTTGTTTCCTTTTTCTGGCTCCTTAAACATTTGGGCTCCACCAGCACCACAGCACAATCCCTTGGCTTTGGAGCGCTTCATCTCCACAAATTCAGAGTCAAGCTTTGCAATTAAATCACGTGGCGCCTCGTAAACACCGTTGGCCCTGCCCAAATAACAAGCATCGTGATAAGTGATTTTCTTGCCTTTAAACTTACCGCCTTCTATGCTTAGCTTACCTTCGTCTAAAAGTATTTGCAAAAGCTGTGTATGGTGCATTACTTCGTAGTTTCCGCCCAATTCAGGATATTCATTTTTCAGTGTATTGAAGCAATGCGGACAAGTAGTCACAACTTTTTTTACGTTGTAAGCATTCAGCACCTGAATATTGGTAAAGGCCTGCATTTGAAACAAAAACTCATTACCGGCGCGCTTTGCAGGATCACCAGTGCAAGATTCCTCTGTACCCAACACTGCAAATTTCACTTGCGCCTTCGTCAATAGCTTTGCCATTGCGCGCGTAATTTTTTTCGCTCTATCATCAAAACTTCCCGAACAACCTACCCAAAACAAAACTTCAGGAGTTTCTCCGTTGGCGGTCATTTCAGCCATTGTTGGAACTGTGAGTTGCGACATATTTAATCCTTTAAATGTTGTAAAATTACTCTTGCTCCTTGGCCCAATTCAATCGGTCAGCCATTGGAAACTGCCAAGGCGCACCATTATTTTCTATATTGGTAAACACATTGTTGAGTTCCTTTGGCGCTTCTGACTTCTCCATTACCAAATAACGACGCAGCTCAACAATTACTGCCAACGGGTCATTATTCACCGGACAAGCATCAGTGCATGCGTTGCAAGTGGTACAAGCCCACAACTCTTCTGCAGTAATGTAATCATGCACCAAAGTTTTACCATCGTTGTGATCCTTTCCGTGCTTGTCAATATTATTGCCCACTTCCTCTGCTCTATCGCGCACATCCATCATGATTTTTCGCGGCGACAGCAATTTACCTGTTTGATTAGCCGGACACACCGAAGAACACCTTCCGCACTCTGTACAAGTATAGCCATCCATAATACTCTTCCAACTTAAATCAGCGATGTCTTTAGCGCCAAAGGTAGGCGGTGTTGCATCAGCTGGAGGAGGCGTTGCGCTAGGATCCATCATTAATTTCACCTCATTGCTAACTTCCTTAATGTTCGACAATCTTCCCAAATGTTCAAGATTTGAATAGTATACATTTGGGAAAGCCAAGATGATGTGAAAGTGCTTAGACATTGGTAAATAGTTGATGAAGGCAAATATTCCAATGATGTGGAACCACCAGCAAAAACGCTCCAAAAAAATCAATCCATCAGTAGACCAATCGCTTAATAAAGGTGCAATCATGGAGGATATCGGAAAAGCTCCCGCAACACTGTAGTGCTCTACGAGCCTTGATTGTAAGATAGAATCGCTGGCATTCATGATTAAAAAAGCCGACATCAGTAAAATTTCAATCGTCAATATAATATTGGCATCAGTGCGCGGCCAGCTGGTCATTTCGCGGTTCCAAAAACGTTTTATTTTCAACACATTTCTGCGCAACAAGAAAATCACACACGCCGCCAATACACTGATCGCTAATATTTCGAATGAACCAATGAGAAAATCATACAGTCCACCTAAAAATGAAAGCACGCGGTGGGTAGAAAAAAGACCATCAATCAATATCTCAATTACTTCAATATTGATAATTACAAAACCCACATAAACCACAATGTGCAACAAACCGGCAACAGGGCGCTTCACCATTTTTGACTGTCCGAGGGCCACCATAAACATGGTTTTCAATCGTAATTTTGGTTGGTCAGAGCGGTCTAGTTCGCGTCCCAACAAAATATTTCTTCTGATTTTTCCAGCTTGTTTAACGAACAACAAAACTGTCGTCAGCAGTAACAATGCAAACAATACGTTTGGTAAATAATGCATAATACGATTTAGTTTTTCTTTTTGTAGGAAGTGCTGTCCTGACGAAGCAATTGCTGAATATTTGCTGTATCCGCCACGAAATCACTTTTGTTTTTTCTAAAATCGATTAGCGACAAATTGATGTATCGTTGTGGATTTTCCTGAATATCCATAATCAGCAAACTCAATCGAGCATTGGTCATAATAAGCTCTTGGTACAATTGATCATCATTGATCAACTTTCCAATAGTACCCTGACCCGAATTTATTTTAGCCATTATATCGTTGGTTTTCAACATTGTTTTATTGACCAGCAATATCGTTTCGGTAATGTTTGATTTAGCAATAGAATCTGTAATCAAATCCAAATTCGAAATAATAGAAGCAATTTTACCATTGCTTTCCTTAATGTTAGCCGTTATCGCGTAGATGTTTGACAAAATACCTTTGAACTTATCGCTCGACACTTTAATGGTGGTGTCAATGGTCATTGTCGCCTGTTCTAAATTTTTGATTGTATTGGGAATCGTGGCAAAGGCTTGAATTAAATTGTTTTTGGTGTCTTCATTCATTACCGCTTTGAAAGAGCCAACCAACTGCTCAACGCTCTCAATCAGCGTTTCAGCACTTCTTTTGAGAGGCAAAATTTGCTCATTGATTTGCGTTTGCAAATCTTTCTCTACAGCACCAATGATATAAGCGCCCGCAGCCACAGTTTTTCCCATATCAAGTCTTTCTAAACTAATCGCCCTAGAACCCAGTAAATCCGAACTAATGATACGCGCTACAGTACTGTCAGTAATAAATACATTTTTATTACTCAAAACAAATGCAACATCAATAAAACCAATAGCGCCTGCACTGTCTAAAGTGAGGGTAATTGAACTGATCTGCCCTACCTTCAAACCTTTATATATCACTGGATTCGAAACTTCTATTCCTTGAATATTTGCATACTTTGCGTGATACACCGCTTCTTTAGAAAACATATCGAACCCTTTCAAGAAATTGATTCCCCAATAGGCTGCCAAAATGGTTACTACAACGATGATTCCTATTTTAAACTCTTTCTTCACTGCTGATACTTTAATTCCATTAACTAATACTATTTCACCAAAAGTTCTTTCGCCCGTTTCATCGACACCCTTTCTCCTTTATGAAAGGCAATTACAAAAGCATCAGGGAAACCCGATTCTCTCGCTCTGGATTGCAGCTTCACCGCCTCTTCCATTGACTTTGCCTTTCCAAAAGCATACTTAAATGTGCCATCACTTTCGTAAACCTCTATCGCCTCTAGCCCTTTAAATTTATGTGAAGTTAACTCAATTTTCTTACTTGAAGAAGTGAACTGAACCTTAAAGAGCAATTCCCCTTCATCAGTGGGAACAACGATTGTTTTTTTGATGACGGTATCTCTTGCAAGGCGGGCGCTGTCCTTGACAATTTGATGCACAACATGATTTTCAGCCATCGAGCCAATCACTTTGCTTTGTTTGGAATAATCGTCCTCTTCAGCACTTTTCATCTCTGTCGACGAACTGCCTTCGGCCTGCATTTTGTAAAGTTTAAAGGCGCGGTAAATTGCTGAAGCAATGTAGGATTGCCCCTTGTCGGAACACAAATATTTTTCATCTTCAAGGTTCGACAAAAAACCCGTTTCCACTAAAACACTAGGCATAGATGTTTTGTACATCACAAATAAGATGCGTTGCTTCACACCTCTATTATAGAGTTTCAATCGGGTTTCAAACTGATTTTGAATTTTTCCAGCAAGATTTAAACTCTGATCCTGCTTCTCTTTTTGCAAAGCAGAGGCAATCATTTTAGCAACAATAGGATCATCTGTATTGATGTTCTCATAGTGCTTCTCGTGGTCTTTCTCCAAATAAATTACTGAGTTCTCGCGCTGCACTATGTCGAGATTATTCGACACATACTTCTCCACCCCCATCACATAGGTCTCTGTGCCAAAGGGCGTTTTTGATTCATTTGAATTTGCATGAATACTGATAAAAAGATCAGCCTTGGCATCATTTGCAATTTTCGCGCGCTCGTACAACGGGATAAACACATCGGTTGACCGCGTATAAATAACCTTCACGTCCTTAAAATTTTCTTCGATGTAGCGCCCCAATTTAAGCGCAATACCCAAAGCAACAGCCTTTTCATCAATCTTTCTGGTTCCCAAGCAACCAGGATCGGTACCGCCATGTCCAGCATCAATCACAACAGTTTTGATCCTGTAACCGTTACCTTGCATTGGGGCATGGTTCTTGCTCCCAGTAAAAAACAAGAAAGACAGCAACAACAGCAACTGCCCAAGGAAAATAGAGTGTTTATTATGTACCGAAAACTTCATTTTTTCATTAACTTTGAGCCTTAAATTGAAATGTCCGCCCTTATACAAAAATAGCACTATTGCCTTGCAGAATAAAGCTTTCCCCATATTAATTACATTGTTTCTTTTCATATTCATGAGCGATGTGTTATATGCGGCAACCATTGATCCTGTAAGTGATTCATTGATTCCACCGAAGGTAGATACTAACAGTGTGGTATTGAAAAAATCAAAGTCGAGTTTCGACGAAGACATCAAATATTCAGCCACAGATTCTTTTGACGTTGACAATGACAGCAGAGTGGTGTACTTGTATGGCGACGCTTTGGTGGAATACGGTACTGTAAAACTGAAAGCCGACTACATTTGGATAGACATGGCGAAAAGTGAAGTTCATGCATTTGGACAACGCGACGACAAAGGAAACTATATCAAGAAGGCTGTTTTTTCTGACAAAGACCAATCCTTTGAATCCAATCGCATTAGCTACAACTTCAAAACACAAAAAGGGAAAATTCTGGACGTAGTCACGCAAATGGACGAAAGCTACATACACGGCAAGGCGATTAAGCGAATGCCCAATAATGAGATTTTCATTGGCGGCGCCAAATACACGACCTGTGCTGCGGAGCATCCGCATTTTTATTTCAATGCAACAAAAATAAAAATGATTCAAAACGATAAAATCGTCAGCGGCCCAATGAATCTAGTGATTCTCGATATTCCAACACCCATCATGTTGCCCTTCGCCATTTTACCAAACAGCCCTAAACACGCTTCAGGTATTCTGATTCCAGGATACGGCGAACATCCTACACAAGGCTTTTTTTTAAACAATGGCGGTTTTCATTGGGCCATCAACGACTACCTCAACTACACTGTGCGCGGTGACATATACTCTAAAGGAAGTTGGGCACTGCGCAACGAACTCAACTATAAAATAAAATATAAATTTTCTGGAGGATTAAAATTCAATTACGCCAATACGCAAACAGGTGATCCTGACTTGTACAACTCCTCTAAAAAGAAGGATTTTAGTTTTGCATGGACCCACAACCAAGACAACAAGGCCAACCCTGATTTTATTTTCAACGCTACCGTAAATTTTGGTAGTAGCCAATCTTTTCAAAATTCACTGATTGCCAACAATCAAACCAATCAAATACTGAACAACAACTACCTATCGTCAATATCAATTTCACACAAACTTGGCCCTTGGCGCCTTACTTCATCAATGTCGCACAACCAAACTCTATCCACCCACGACGTCACCATTTCTTTTCCCTCCATCAGCGCCAGAATGCAACCCTGGCTGCCTTTAGCGCACTCAAAAAACAGAAATCTCGGCATCTTAAAAGGTTTATCGGCCAAGGCTGATTTTGATATAGGCAACAAAATCGCCACCAAAGACACCATTTTATTCAACGGTTACAATTTAAACCAAATGCAAAATGGCATCAAAACAACCATCAGCGTTGGTGTATCAGAAAGTTGGAAACCCACGCGCTACATTAATGTTACCATGCCAAGTTTGACTTACAACGAGTACACCTACCTGAGTCACGTGGAAGAAAAATATGTCGGCACCAGACTACAAAGCAATACGGTTCAGCAATTATCGAGTGCACGCAGCTTGCAAGTTGGCGGAGTTGGCATAAACACACAGCTTTTTGCCATTTTCACACCCATCAAAAATCCGTGGCTGCATTCTACACGACTCACAATGAAACCGGGCATCACTGCAGTAAAAAGCATTGACATCACCGACCCTTCTATTACCAGAACACTAATTAATCCGATCACGGCAACAGCCAGTACCTATAGCATATACCAGAACAGCATATATGGCGCCCCTACAACAGGCAAAGTGGCTCAACTCAACTTTAACCTCGACAATAGTTTAGACGGGAAATTTTTCAGAAAAATAAACGGAAAGGATACGATTGTGACGGAACGATTAATAAAAAACTTTAGCATCAACGGCGCCTACAACTTCATGGCAGAGCAATTCAAGTGGAGCGATTTTTACACCCAACTCACTACAGAGGCTTTCAAGCTAGTGAATATCAATTTGAATGCAACCTTCTCTCCTTACCGCACCAACTACCTTGGGAATAAAGTCGACACATTTCTGTACGCAAGCTGCAAACAACTGGTGCACTTAACAACGGGATCGGCCGCTGCATCACTTCGCTTAGCCAGTGCTTCTAAAAAAGACAAACCACTTTTCATCAACATACCGGCTGACGCCAGCATTAGCTATACCTTCAGATATACCGAACCAAAACCCGGCGCACAGGCAGCCATCACACAAACCGTTCAAATCGCAGGAACAGTGCAACTGACCGACAAATGGAAAATTGGCTACATGACGGGCTATGACATTCAGAAAAAAGCAATGTCGTTAACAACACTCACCATTACACGAGATCTCCATTGCTGGGATTTGAGTTTCATATGGGTTCCGTTTGGACCCTACCAAAGCTACAACTTCACCCTGCAGCCTAAAGCCAGTTTACTGAAAGACGTGAAGTACAACAAGCGTGAGGCCTGGAAATCGTTTTAAATCTTATTCATTTCAAAATAAGCGTGATCTATTATCGCCCAATGCTCGGGAATCGGCATTTGAGGAACACTTGCTACTAGGGGATTGGCCACATATATAAAAGCACTTTCTGCACTGTGATCGCCGAGCTCAACCTGAACATTTCGCTTCAGGTAGTCCAACGGAAAAACTTCATATTCATCCAACAGCGCTATCGAATCCGACTCCAACTCCATCAGCAAGCCTTTTACAACTGATCCTTCTTTCTCTACAACGTTGGCATAGGCAAATCCGGGAAACTTTGATTCTGGAACATTAAAAATCAACTCCCAGCCGCTCAGCACAGCGGGTCGCACATTTCGGTAAAGCACACCCATTTCATCAAGGGCCGTCAAGCCCATATTAGAACCGTAGGCAAAATATTTTAGGTAGGTAACTTCCATTTAATTTATAAATTCGCAGCAAAACAAATTGACATGAGCTCAAAAACAATCATCATCACAAAAAATGCACCAGCTCCTATTGGCCCATACAATCAAGCGGTCAAAGTTAGCAATCTTTTATTTGTGTCAGGACAAATTGCCCTTGACCCTATCTCTTCGACTATCATAGCTAAGAATATTGAAGAAGAAACGCATCAAGTAATGGTGAATATTGGCGCTATTTTACAGGAAGCCGGATTGGATTTTTCAAACATCGTCAAAACATCAATTTTCTTGTCCGACATGAATAACTTCGGCAAGGTAAACGAAGTCTACGGCAGCTATTTCGAAAGCAATTTTCCTGCTCGAGAAACGGTTGAAGTATCGCGCTTGCCCAAAGACGTGAATGTAGAAATATCAGTGATTGCGCACTGTTAAAACTTAGCCCAACCAATCTTTAAACGATTCTTCCTGCTCTTTAGAAGTACTTTTTAATTTCTCTATCCGAGCTGTTCCGAAATACTTATGCTCTGTAGCCATCATTACTTTCTCTAGCATTAAATGATCCTTCTTGAAGGTGATTTTCACGTTGTCATCAAAATAAGCAATCCAATCAGAGACCTTATTTTTTTCAACCACCAAACCATTCACCGCAAGCACTTCGTCACCCCTACATATTCCCGCAAGAGCCGCTGGCGACAAGGGCGCCACATCCATTACTTTAGCATCGGCATCCAATCGCAAGCCAAAAGCAGAAGCTGAGTGTTGCGTGTGCTCAATGCTTTTTAAATGACAACCAACATATTTCAACGACTCATTAAGCTTGGCGAAATAATCTTCGGTGCCATAAGTATATTTTTCAAAAATCAACGAAAGATCTTTTCCCGCTGCGTCGCTCACCAATTGCTTAAACTCAACCTCATTGTACCCTTGATCTTCCAATGCAAATTCTTTATACAACTTCTTCATCACCCAGTCGAGACTCTTGCGCCCCAAAGACAATTTTCTAATTTGCAAGTCGTACATCAAGGCATTCAAACTTCCTTCCGTATATATAGAAACCTTTCTGTTCGGAATCCCTTTGCTGTAACCATCCAACCAGCTGTCAAAAGAAGCATCGGCCACCGAAAGATTCAAGCGCCCGTAATTAGAAAAATGTTGGTCAAAAGTATTGTTCAACAAAGTAAAATACTCGTCGTTGCTAATAACACCTGAGCGCACCAACATCAAGTCACCGTAGTAGGTAGTGATACCTTCCGACACGTAGCCCAAACGCGAATAGTTTTCTTTTTGAAAATCGTAGGGATACATTTCTTCAGGGCGGATGGCCTTGATATTCCATGCATGAAAAAGTTCGTGCGACGAAATGCCAAGCATACTGTCGTAAAGCTTGCCTTCCATCAAATTACAACCCGGCCCGAGTGCGATTACTGTTGAATTGCAATGCTCCACACCATGGTAGGCCTTAACAGGCAATATTTGAAAAAAGAAATGATAGTCACTTACCGGAAATCCACCAAAAACAAGCATTTGCTCATTGGTGAACTTTTTAAAATCACTCAACACATCGTCCCACTTGGGTTTACATTCGCCCTGAAACCACACCGTGAAATTACTTTCGCGCACTTTGTAACTGTTGCTTTGCAAGGTGGCACTGGCCATAAAAGGACTGTCGGCCAGCTGATCAAAACT
>CANFBW010000031.1 GCA_947444925.1 Flavobacteriales bacterium
CCGACATTAGCAAGGCAAAGGAAATATTAGACTGGGAACCTAAAACGAAACGCGCTGAAGGTTTAAAAAAAACCTTGGCTTATTTTAAATCACTACCCACTGAAGAACTATTTAAAAAAGAATTAAGTTTTGGAAACTAAAGAATTTTACGTGCACCCCTCCTCCTACATTGACGAAGGTTGCACCATAGGAAAAGGCACAAAAATATGGCATTTCAGCCACGTGATGCCCGACTCTACCATCGGCGAAAATTGCAATATTGGTCAAAATGTAATTGTTTCGCCAGGTGTAAGTCTGGGCAACAATGTAAAAATACAAAGCAATGTTTCATTGTATACGGGCGTCGTTTGTGAAGACGATGTATTCTTAGGCCCATCTATGGTGTTCACCAACGTAATGAACCCAAGATCAGCTGTAAATAGGAAAAATGAATACCGCAAAACACTTGTCAAAAAAGGAGCAACAATAGGCGCCAACGCCACCATAGTGTGTGGCATTATGCTGGGTGAATATTGTTTTATCGGTGCTGGAACGGTAGTCATTCGTTCAGTAAAAGCCTATGCAATGATGGTTGGCAATCCGGCCAAACAAATTGGATGGATGAGTGAACAAGGAGAAAAATTAATTTTCAGCGAACAACACGAAGCCTTTTGCAAAGCAACGGGTGATAAATATTTGTTAGAAAACGGTAACGTGAAAAAAATTAGCAATGTCTGAAAAAGTTAAATTCGCAGTAGTAGGTTGCGGACATATTGGCAAACGCCATATGGAAATGATAGACAGGGATCCCGAAGGCGAACTGGTGGCGTTTTGTGACATCCGCGAAAAATCTGAATTGGGCATCGACCCAAAATTCACACAGCCCTATTTCAATGACATCGATGAAATGTTGAACGCATTTCCCGAAATCAAAGTTGTGAACATCTGCTCTCCCAATGGATTGCATGCCAAGCACAGTTTAAAAGCCCTTGCGCACAACAAACACATCGTTTGCGAAAAACCGATGGGCCTCACCAAACGCGAATGTGAAAAGGTTATTGAAAAAGCGCTTGACGTGTCTAAAAAAGTATTTTGCGTGATGCAAAACCGCTATTCACCTCCTTCTGTTTGGCTGAAAGAGGTAATGGACAAAAAACTACTGGGCAACGTTTTTATCGTGCAACTCAATTGCTACTGGAACAGAGACGATCGTTACTATAAAAAGAGTTCGTGGAAAGGCTCTAAAGACATGGACGGCGGCACTTTGTTTACCCAGTTTTCGCATTTCATCGACATCATGTACTGGCTCTTTGGCGACATCACCGACATCCGCGCTCGTTTTGAAGATTTCTGTCATCAAGAAAGCACAGATTTTGAAGACACAGGCATTGTTAACTTTCGTTTTGTAAAAGGCGGAATCGGCACCATGAACTACTCCACTGCAATTTTCGACTCCAATTTAGAAAGCAGTATGACCATCATTGGCAACAAAGGAAGCATTAAAGTAGGCGGTCAATACATGGATAAAATTGAGTATTGCAACATTAAAGATTATACAATGCCTGAACTTGCACCGGTCAATGCACCCAATGATTATGGAGATTACAAAGGATCGGCAGCCAATCACCACTACATCATTCAAAATGTCATCAATACCATAAAACGAGGCGATAAAGTAACCACCAATGCTTTGGAAGGTTTGAAGGTGGTAGAAATAATTGAAAGAATTTATTCATTAAAAGAACAATAACACTATGATTTCTGAAAGAATCGCCAAAAAAGAAGGGAAATTAGCACTAATTGGATTGGGCTATGTAGGATTGCCTATCGCCTTAGAATTCGCTAAAAAAGTAAAAGTAGTTGGCTTCGACATCAATGCGGAGCGCGTAAAATTGATGCAGCAAGGCATAGACCCAAGCAACGAATTAGAGAAAGAAGCCTTTGACGGCTGTGATATTCAATTCTCTTGCAACATCGAAGATTTGAGAGATGTCAACTTTTTCATCGTAGCCGTGCCCACACCAATCGACCAGCACAACTTACCAGATTTAAAACCTTTGCTTTCTGCAACCAAAACAGTTGGGAAAGTGCTAAAAAAAGGCGATTATGTTGTCTTTGAATCCACTGTTTATCCAGGCTGTACAGAAGAAGATTGCGTGCCTGTTTTGGAACAAGAATCTGGACTGAAATTCATGACGGATTTCAAAGTGGGCTATTCTCCCGAACGAATTAATCCCGGAGACAAAGAACACACACTCTCTAAAATCATTAAAGTAGTTTCAGGCTGCGGACCAGAATCTGCCGAACAAGTTGCCAATGTGTACAAAATGGTAATAGACGCCGGTATTCACAAAGCATCATCAATCAAAGTGGCCGAAGCCGCTAAAATCATCGAGAATACACAGCGCGATGTAAACATCGCATTGATGAATGAATTGTCGCTGATTTTCAATAAAATGAACATCAATACCTATGAAGTATTAGAGGCGGCGGGCACCAAGTGGAATTTTTTGAAATTTTCACCAGGCCTCGTTGGTGGTCACTGCATTGGCGTTGACCCCTATTACCTGACATACAAAGCAGAGGAATTGGGCATCCATGCCAAAATCATCACTTCTGGTAGATCTACCAACGACTCAATGGGCCCATACTTAGCGCGAATGACCGTAAAAAAACTGATCACGCTTGGCAAAGACATCGCTAAAGTACGTGTACTTGTTATGGGAACCACTTTCAAGGAGAATGTAACAGACATTCGCAATTCAAAAGTAGCCGATGTAGTGAACGAACTCAAATCCTTCGCAATCAATGTTGAAGTGCACGATCCTCATGCTGATGCACACGAAATACAAGAGGAGTACGGCTATACGCTTGTTCCCGAAATTTCAGGAATTTACGACGCCATCATTGTCGCTGTAAACCATAAAGAGTATGTTAATTTAGACCAAAGTTTCTTCAGCAAGCACATGAACAACAATGGCGTGCTCGTTGACATTAAAGGAATTTTCAGAAACAAAATAGCAATCGAAAACTACATCAGCTTATAGCAATGATTTTAGTTACCGGCGCAACAGGATACATTGGCTCACATACCGTGGTAGAATTAATCTCCCACGGTTATGAAGTGCTTGCGTTGGACAACCTATCAACCTCAAGAGCTGCCGCAATTGATGCTATTGAAAGCATTACAGGCATTCGTGTACCACTCGAAATCATTGATTTAAAAGACCAGGCGTCCTTACTCAACATTGTAGGTAAATACCCCATCGAAGGCGTTATTCATATTGCAGGTCATCTCGCCGTTGGTGAATCTGTAGAGCAACCTTTAAAGTACTACGAAAACAACGTTAACGGATTGATCAACCTCTTGCGCTTTATGGAATTGAGTAAGTGCGAAAATTTAATTTTCTCTTCCTCGTGCACTGTTTATGGGGAAGTTCAGCAAATGCCTGTGAAAGAAAGTCTTCCAACCAAAAGGCCAAATTCACCTTACGGAAACACAAAAAAAATATCGGAAGAAATCATTGAAGATCTCAGTGCTGCAGGTGCATTAAAAGCTATCTGTTTGCGTTACTTCAATCCGATCGGTGCACATGCATCTGGACTGCTCGGTGAAAACCCTGACAATGTATACAATCTACTTCCTCTACTGCTTAAAGCAGCTTCAGGACATTTACAAGAATTAAAGGTATTCGGCAACGACTACCCAACCAAAGACGGATCTTGCGTTCGCGACTACGTTCATGTATTGGACATCGCTGCGGCACACGTGAAAGCCTTCCAGCGATTGAATTCAATCAGCACAAAAAACACTGTAGAAAAATTCAATCTAGGATCAGGCAAAGGCTACACTGTGATTGAAATGATTCAAGCCTTTGAAAAAATTAATCAAATAAAAATAAAATACCACGTTGAGGCAAGAAGAGATGGCGATGTAGCTGAAATCTACTCGGATTCAAAACTGGCTTTTGACAAATTAAATTGGACCACTAAATATACTTTAGACGACATGCTTTCATCGGCATGGAACCGCGAAAAAACATTTAGAAAAAATGAATTACACTAAAAAAATATTGATCACTGGCGGAGCCGGTTTTATCGGAAGCTGCTTAGTGCGACATCTTGTTGCAAAGTATCCCAATTACCTTATTGTGAATGCGGATAAATTGACTTACGCCGGAAATTTAGCAAACCTTGAAAGCATCAAAGATGCAAGCAACTACCGCTTTGTAAAAGCTGATATTTGCGATGCAGCGGCAATGCAACAAATATTTACTGAATATTCCATCGACCACGTTATTCACACGGCCGCAGAATCACATGTGGATCGTTCCATTTCGAATCCAATGGAATTTGTGCAAACCAATGTGGTGGGTACGGTAAAACTATTAAACATTTGCAAGTCAGCATGGCAAGACGATGCAGCACATTTGTTCTACCATATATCAACAGACGAAGTTTATGGCAGCTTGGGGGAAACAGGTAAATTCACTGAAACAACGCCCTACGATCCTCGCTCACCCTATTCATCGAGCAAAGCTTCGTCTGACCACTTTGTGCGCGCTTACCACGAAACTTATGGTTTGCCCACGGTCATTAGCAATTGCTCCAACAACTACGGCCCTTTTCACTTCCCCGAAAAATTAATTCCATTGTGCATCAACAATATTTTGCACGAAAAACCGCTCCCTGTTTATGGTAAAGGAGACAATATCCGCGATTGGCTGTTTGTTCAAGACCACGTTGAAGCAATAGACCTCATTTTTCATCAGGGAAAAACAGGCTCAACATATAATATAGGAGGAGACAACGAATGGAAAAACATCGATTTGGTGCGCGCGCTATGTAAAATAATGGACAGAAAATTGGGGCGAGCTATTGGCAGTTCTGAAAAACTAATCACATTCGTAAAGGACAGAGCGGGACACGATCAACGTTATGCCATTGATTTCACAAAATTAAACAGCGAACTGGGCTGGAAACCAAAAGCACAATTTGAAGAAGGTTTAGAAGAAACGGTACAATGGTATTTAGACCACCAAAACTGGGTTGAACAAGTGATATCCGGAGAATACAAAAAATATTACGAAGCACAATACACCACACGTTAGTTCAATACATGAAATACCATACAGAAGATTTAAGTCAATTCAAGTTTCTCGTCACGGGTGGCGCTGGATTCATAGGTTCAAACATTGTGAAATACTTAGTGAAGCACAATGCAGGTGAAATCAGAATCGTTGACAATTTATCCAACGGATACATTGAAAATATTCAAGCGCATCTTCACCTGCCAAATGTAAAATTTTACGAAGAATCCATCGTTGATTTGGCAGTATGTCAAAGAGCTGTAAAAGGTGTCGACTACGTAGTACACCAAGCAGCCCTGGGTTCCGTGCCGCGATCAATCAGCAATCCAATTGCCTCCAATGAAGCCAATGTGACTGGTTTTTTAAACCTATTAACAGTGGCAAAAGACGAAAAAGTAAAACGTTTGGTTTTCGCTTCCTCATCATCGGTTTACGGCGATTCACCAGATATGCCGCGAAGAGAAGATAAAATCGGAAATCCACTTTCGCCTTATGCAGT
Organism: Flavobacteriales bacterium; assembly: GCA_947444925.1. Taxonomy (GTDB): domain Bacteria; phylum Bacteroidota; class Bacteroidia; order Flavobacteriales_C; genus JAHEZL01. The sequence goes on from CANFBW010000031.1 coordinate 5,569, forward strand.
AACCAAACAAACCGACGAATTGTACGGCAAAGTATTTCACAAAACATATGGAGCGCCCTTTATTGGTTTGAGATATTTCAATGTATTCGGCCCGCATCAAAGTCCAAATGGTCCATATGCCGCTGTGATACCAATGTTTATGAATGCGCTGCTCTCAGGACAATCGCCCATCATACATGGAGAAGGCGATCAGTCTCGCGATTTTACTTTCATAGACAATGTAGTGCAAGCAAACATTAGAGCATTATTTACAACAGATGAACGCGCTTTAGGTGAAATGTTCAATGTTGGATTTGGCGAAGCCACTTCAATCATAGACTTATTTTCCATTTTGAAAAAAGCCGTTTCTTCTGACCTTGAACCTACCTTCACTGAAACAAGAGCTGGAGATGTAAAAGGATCTTTGGCGGATATCTCAAAAGCAAGGAAATTAATGAATTACAATCCTACGGTAAGTATCAACGATGGCTTAACAGAGACGATTCAGTGGTTTGAACAGAAATATTTTAAAAAATAAACGATGTTTGGTTTCTTCAAAAAAAGACAAAAAACAGTGCTGCGTTCCCCTTTGGATGCACGACTGATTGGCGTTGACATGCACTCGCATCTCATTGCAGGTATTGATGATGGCGCGCAAACGCACGACGATTCACTGGCCCTTGTGAAAGGTTTGAAGGAATTTGGTTTTCAAAAATTCTGGACGAGTCCACACGTTATGTCCGACTTTTACAGAAACTCAACATCTACTATTGTCAATGGCACGCAAACACTGAATGACCTCTTGGTAAAAGCGCAAATTGACACATCCATTCACGCAGCAGCCGAATACTATTTCGATGACAATTTCATGGACCTCATCGCGAAAAATGATTTACTCGCCATCAAAGGAGAATACCTCTTGTTTGAATTCTCCTATTTGAACCAACCCGAAAACCCTTTTCCCGCCATTGAAAAAATAAAGGCTTTGGGATACAAACCACTTTTGGCTCATCCAGAGCGCTACCCGTTCTACTTCCACCGACCGGATTTACTAGAACAGCTACGGGCGGCTGGTGTATATTTTCAACTCAACATCAATTCACTAGCCGGTCATTACGGACCAGAATCACTTAAAGTAGCGCAGGGAATGATAGATGACAATATCGTTGATTTCTTGGGCACCGACATCCACAAAACAAGTCATCTTGAGGTCATTGATCGCGCGCTGCGTTCAGAGCATTTGTACAAACTGGTTGAGTCGGGACGACTGATCAATCCTGCTCTGTAATTAAAACAATTTGTAATTCTTGTACTCGCCAAATCTTTTGCCGGTAATCTTTTCCGTGAAAAGTTTGAACTTGTCTTTCAAACGCATTTTATTGAACGAAGGATCGAAATCAAAGCGCCAGTTCATTTGATTGATGCGTTCTTGCATTAGCGCCGGATGCGTTCCTTCAAAACGACTCAAGGCATCAACATTATCGTAGTTGAACATGGCCATCATTTTGTTGGGATCGTCGCTGTGCATCGCTTGATTGAAATTCATTTTTTCCGCCATTTTTTTTGGATCACGCACATATCCATAGTGAAAAATATCAGCATCAATCAACTTCACATTCAATTTTTCGTTCGGCAATTTGCGAAAACCTTGCGCATCTTTATAAGAAAAAATATCATCGCGTTTGCGCACAATACGCACCTCTCGTCGGTACCACCTTGGCGATGCCCCCAAGTAATCATAGCTACCATAAAAATGTTGGTAATTAAAAAGCAAGCCGTCTACAGATGCATCGTCTTTCCATTGTTGCATTGCTTTATAAGTCACGTCAATGTACTTTTCATGCAAGGCCTCATCACTTTGAATGTAAAAAGCCCAATCGCTGTCTTTCGCCACTGCGGCATAAGCCTTGTTGGTTTCAACAGCAAGAATCTCTAAGTTTTTCGATCGGTATTTTTCTTCTTCCCAAACCGTGTGAATGATTTTTATTTTTGGAGAATTTATACTTTGAATCAACTCCAAAGTACCGTCGCTGCAGTCGCCCACCGCCACAATAAATTCGTCACAAAGCGGCAGCACTGAAGATATCGCTTCCACTACTGGGAAGTCGTATTTTACGGCATTGCGGATGATGGTAAAACCAGAAACTTTCATGTATTAACCTTCAGCATTAGTGTTGAAAAACTCACGTGTAAAAGCAGCATTGTCGTAGAAATGATCGGCATTCACCAGTTTCTGTTCGCCAGTTTTCATGTTTTTCAACGACACTTTATTTTCGTTCATTTCATTGGTACCTATCATCGCCACAAAACGCACCGCCTTGTTGTTGGCATAGGTCATCTGCTTTTGCATTTTCGCATTTGAAGGATACAACTCGCAGCTGATGCCATGTGCACGAAGGAGCTGCATAATTTTCATCGAATGCAAAGCTTCGGCATCTCCAAAGTTAACGAAGAGCACATCTGTGGTTTGCAATAAATTTTCAGGAAAGAGATTGTTTTCTTCGAGCACATCGTAAATACGATCGGCACCAAAAGAAATCCCAACACCTGAAACACCTTTTAGTCCAAAGATTCCGGTGAGGTCATCATAGCGTCCACCTCCACAAATACTGCCTTTGAAATTTTCGGCACTCACCTCAAATATAGCTCCAGTGTAGTAGTTTAGTCCGCGTGCCAAAGTGATGTCTAGCTTCAATTTTTGATCTACTTTCAAAGCGGCACAAGAGGCAAAAATAAACTCCAATTCTTCCACGCCCTTTTGTCCTATTTGCGAAGTAGACAAAACACTTTTCAATGTCGCGAACTGCTCCGTTGTACTTCCCGACATTTGTATAATCGGCTGCAGTTTTTGCACAGCATCATTGCTTACTCCCTTTGCAATCATTTCCTCGTTTACTTTCTCCAAGCCAATTTTATCCAGCTTGTCGATCGCCACAGTGATGTCCACAATTTTATCAGCAGCCCCAACTACCTCAGCTATTCCTGAGAGTATTTTTCTATTGTTAATCTTTACTTCAAATCCCGGAACTTTTAATAGCGTAAGTGCCTCATTGAAAATTTGCACCAACTCTACTTCATACAGCAATGAATCACTCCCAACCACATCCACATCACATTGAAAAAATTCGCGGTACCTTCCTTTCTGCGGACGGTCAGCCCGCCATACAGGTTGTATTTGAAAACGCTTAAAAGGGAAATGAATTTCGTTTTGATTTTGCACCACAAATCGCGCAAAAGGAACCGTTAAATCATAACGCAAAGCCTTCTCTGAAATTTCCTTTGTCAATGATCCCGACGTTTGCTGCGCGAAATCAGTAACGTTCGACAAATAATCTCCTGAATTCAATATTTTAAAAATCAATCTATCACCCTCTTCACCGTATTTTCCCATCAAAGTAGAAAGATTTTCTACCGCTGGAGTTTCAATTGGCAAGAAGGCATACTTTTTAAAAATGCTTTTCAGCGTATCAAACAAATAATTCCGCTTCACCATTTGCTGTGGCAAAAAATCGCGAGTTCCTTTGGGAATAGACGGCTTGGACATGAACAGTGTTTTAACAAATGACTATATCAGCAAAAATACATTTTTTTCTCAGTGCTCAACTAAGTTTCCATTTCAACTCTTGATTTTAACTCTGTACAATAGCGCAACGAGCAATGAAACCAAGGCACAAAGCAGTAAAACCATGCGAAGAAGAGGATACATATAAGTCGCCAAAGCGAACAAACTCAAAATATATACGGGCGCTAAGAACAAAAACAAGAGTAACGCTCTGTTTTGCTTTCTAAATTTTACGCGCTCTTCATGACTCTTTCCAAAACAAAATATAAAATAACGCATCAAGAATATATAAGCCAACAATGAAAGATAGAAACTTGCCGTCACAAAAATTGCTCCGATTAGTCCAAAACCAATAGACCAATTCACGAGATAAGCCAACAAAATTCGCATCCCCACAGCAATAACGATGGCCAATATTACTTGACCAATGACCTTTAAAATTTTCTTTAGTAGCGTCGGCCGCGCTTCTGGATCTGTTTTTTTACGATTGCTCTTTATGGAATCAAGCACTGACACAGAAGCCTTATTGCAACTGACTTCCGATGAAGCAGCGAAAATATTTCGCGATGCGCTATCCTTTGTTATTTTCATTTTACATTGGCGTTCCTGCTTTGCCGTGGTGTCTTGCAAAACCTTGCTTTTCGCTTTAACTACAGCCGCCGTAATATTCACAATTACAGAATCGACAATTTGAGAAAATGGTTTCTCAGCAGCTGACGATTCTTGAAAATTTGCAGACTCGCTGCGCGCTTCTGTTTTTGCTTTACCATTGGAGATTGAAAAATAATAGCCTTTTCTGTGTTTTCTCTTTTCTACAGTTAAGGAGCTGTGACAAGCCGTTAAAAAAAGACAACAAACTGTTGCCAATACCATCATTTTTGCACAAAAATTTCTTTTTACCATATATACTTTTTCGAAGTATAACGGGGCCTTTCATATGATTATGCTGAATTTTTTAGAGCCATTGCACAACACAACACTCTGGACTGACAAGTGCTGGCATGCAATTGATATTCCCTTTTCTTTCCGCTCGGACTTCAACCAATTGTTGATATATGTTGCCACTTCTTCCCAGTTTTCTACTTCGTAGCTATAATTCGTTCCTCGCTCCGCTTAGGCTTCTTTTGCCTAAGCGGTCTTTCAACTTTAGAGGCTTCGCCTCGTTTAATTTAAAAATAAGCCAAAGACTTTGGGAGTGGTAAAATCGCTTAGATTTGATATTAAGAGGAGAAAGAAACTTTCGGTCTTAAGAAGCCTAAGCGCGGCGAGGGAATAAAATACTATTTATGTCTATAAAAAGTCATTTCATCACATCCCTTTGCTGCCCACTGATGTCTTTCCTCATCAACAACATATTCGCAATTAAGAAAATACTGCTGATTGTAGTCTTGCGTAAAAACCAAAACACTATCTGCGACTTCATAAGTTCCCCATGAATACGATTCTCCAAAAGGCCAGCCGTATGTAACACCATAAAAAGTTGAATCTTTATAAAGAAATACTTCAGAGTTCACCATGCCGCCATTCTCCTGACAAGTCGCAAAAATTTCCTTTTTTTCAAATTGTTTTAGATGGTAATTTTCATAGCAATACACACTCAAAACCACAACGTTAATACCAATAAAAACAAGCCTATCGGAACAAATATCCATTTCAATACTTTAATAAATTCCTTCATTTAGAAACTAATTTAGAGACATAAAAAAGCCAAATCGAAGTTTCCTTCTTTTTGGCTTTTTACTTTTACCTATTTACTTTCTTTTACGATTTCATCAACTTCTTGAACTTCATTCTTTTTGGTGCCGCATCTCCTTTTCGTTTTTTTCTATTCTCTTCGTATTCAGAGAAAGAACCCTCGAATGAATAAATTTCTGAATCACCTTCAAAGGCTAAGATGTGCGTGCATACACGGTCGAGAAACCATCTATCATGCGAAATAATCACAGCACAACCTGCGAAATTTTCCACCGCTTCTTCGAGTGCACGCAAGGTATTTACGTCAATATCATTTGTGGGTTCATCTAACAACAATACGTTACCGCCTTCTTTCAAAGCCATTGCCAAATGCAAGCGATTTCGTTCTCCACCTGAAAGCACTCCGCATTTCTTTCCCTGGTCGGTTCCGCCAAAATTAAAACGTGTACAATAAGCACGCGCATTCATCATTTTACCACCCAACTCAATGTTTTCGGCGCCGCCACCCAAAACCTCAAAAACTGTTTTATTTGGATCAATGTCTTTGTGTGTTTGATCAACGTACGAAATCTTAACCGTTTCCCCTACTTTGAACTCACCACTTGTGGGCTGCTCCATGCCTAATATCATGCGAAACAATGTGGTTTTACCAGCACCGTTCGGCCCGATAATACCAACGATACCTGCAGGCGGCAATTTAAAATTCAAATTTTCATAAAGCAATCTATCGCCGTATCCTTTAGACACATTGACCGCTTCAATAACATCACTGCCCAGACGCGGACCATTGGGAATGAACATTTCCAACGCCTCTTGTTTCTCTCGACCTGCTTCGCCCAACATTTTATCATAGTTCGCCAAACGCGATTTCGATTTTGTCCCGCGACCTTTAACCCCCATGCGCACCCACTCCAGCTCTCGGTCGAGCGCTTTTTTGCGCTTGCTTTCCGACTTCTCCTCCTGTGCCATGCGTTTTGTTTTTTGCACCAGCCACTCTGTGTAATTTCCCTTCCAAGGAATGCCTTCACCTCTGTCCAATTCTAAAATCCAGCCCGCAACATTGTCAAGGAAATATCTATCATGCGTCACAGCGATCACTGTGCCTTCGTAAGTTTGCAAAAACACTTCTAACCACTGTACCGACTCGGCATCCAAGTGATTGGTAGGCTCATCGAGCAAAAGAATATCGGGTTTTTTCAACAACAAGCGACACAAAGCCACACGACGGCGCTCGCCTCCCGACAGCACGCTCACCGGTGTATCACCTTCAGGGCACTGCAATGCATCCATTGCACGCTCCAACTTATTGTCAATTTCCCAAGCATCCATCGCATCAATTTGTTCTTGCACCACTGTTTGGCGCGCGATGAGCTTGTCCATTTTATCAGCATCCTCCAGCACTTCAGGATCCATGAACTTGTTGTTGATCTCTTCGTATTCTTTCAATACGTCCATCACCTCCTGAACACCTTCCTGAATGATATCTTTCACTGTTTTTGTTTCATCCAGTTGAGGTTCTTGTTCCAAATAACCCACTGAATAACCCGATGAAAACACCACATCACCCTGGTAGTTTTTGTCGACACCAGCAATGATTTTAAGTAAGGTAGATTTACCTGAACCGTTCAAACCGAGAATCCCAATTTTAGCGCCGTAGAAAAAAGACAAGTAAATGTCTTTTATTATTGTTTTTCCAGAAGGCAACACCTTGGATACCTTGGACATTGAAAATATAACCTTTTTATCGTCTGCCATGAGTTTGATTTTTGAGAATGCTAATATCGGAAAATCCTTTTAGGTTTTAATCCTTTTCAGATGGCGCGAACAATTAAAATTCGCTATTTTTGAGCATGCCACGCAAATCGTCTTCTAAATTACACGAACTCATACATTCGCTTACCAAGGCCGAGAAGCGACATTTCAAGCTGCACTCATCGTTTACAATGAAAAACTCAGAAGGCAAGCAGTACCTGCGCCTCTTTGATGTTTTAGAAAAAGAAGCCCATTACGACGAAGAAAAAGTACTGCAATTGTTGCCCGACGTGAAAGAATTTTTCGTCATCAAAAATGTACTGTACAACAACATCCTAAAAAGCTTATCGGCACTGTATTCTGAAAAAAATCCGCGAATGTTCACCCGCAGCAAACTCAATGAAATAGAAGTGCTATTTCGAAAAGGCTTGTACAAACAGGGGCACAAACAAATCGAACAAACCAAAAAAAAAGCAGAACAAAACGAACAGTTTGAAACATTGCTACAGCTGATCAACATGGAGCAAAAGCTTTTGGTGTCAGCAATGTCATTTAAAAGTTTAAAATCCTACAAGGAACGCATACGAGCACTCATCGACGAGACTAAAAAAGTACTCATCGTTTTAGAAAACATCAAAGACTACGATGCCCTGCTATTGCCCATCACGCGTTTGCACTTTGAAGGGGCACAATTTCAACAAAAAAAAGACCTCATCTACCTGCAAGAGTTGATGAAAAACGAATTGTTGCAATCACCGAGTAAAGCCCTTTCACAGCGGGCGCAACTGAACTTTCACTATATATGGGGAATTTACTACAAGCTCATTCACCAAAAAGAAAAAGCCTTACCTTATTTTCAAAAACGATTGGCGCTATTTGACGACATCGCTGTTTTTAAACAGGAACTTTTTTCCGACTACCTTTCTACCCTGCAAATGGCCACAGAATTGGCGAGCGAAACCAATTTGCCCGAACAGGCAGAAGAATGGCTAAAAAAATTAAAAACACTTTATTCCACCAAAGATGCGCTGTCGCCCGAGCAACAAACGAATCTTTTTATTTACTATTTCTTGGCCAGTGCCGAATACCATAAAACGAGAGGCGATTACCTGCACATATTGAAAAATGCAAAAACAATAAGTTCAGGCATTGCACTGTACAGTGAGCAGATCAATCCCGGCTTGCAGCAAGAACTAATGTACTACATCGCCTATGCTTACTTCGCAACCGGAAAGTTTAGCACAGCCAAAAACATTTTGCAACCCATCATCGAAAACAAATCAACTGGCGTCAAATCCGATATTTACAACTTATCAAACATTTTGTATCTGCTGTGTTTACTTGAAACCGACGATCACTCATCGGTAAAGTCGGTGGCGAAAATTCGTTTGAAATCACTTGACAAAGAAAATGTTTACCACGACATCGACGCTGAAATCATTTACCTCGTCATCAAACTCATTGGTGTTGAAAAAAAATACATGCGTCGCCACTACTATGACTTTCGAGATTACCTCATGAGCCGTCAATTCGAAATGGAACATCTCAAACTTTACAAATACTTTGATGTTTTCGCTTGGTTAGAGGGAAAAATTCACAATCGAAGCATTGCTGAACAGCAAAATTACAGCATCGCTTACAATCCTAGCTCAACGTGAAGCAAGGATCCAAAAAAGACGAAACCTTCCGTAGCATCTGCTCGTACACGAAGCCCCATGCTATTTTTGGGGGCCGACGCACAACAAATTTACCGTTATGAAACCAACAAAAAAAAACGCCATCACCCTCGCAATAACCTTATTTTTCAATGCTTTAGCCTATTCTCAAGTTGGCATTGGAACAACTTCTCCATCCGAAATATTGGATGTCGAGTCCAGCAACGCCACTAAAACCGCCCTTGATATTAATTGTACCGGCGCTGGCGATCCCTTGATCCATTTTCAAATTTCAGGAACTGCCGCATTTACAGTTGGGGTTGATAATAGCGATGCCGATAAATTTAAAATTGGAACGACCGCAGTTGAAACGTCAACAGCATTAACCATTGATGCATCGCAAAATGTTGGAATTGGTATTACTGCGCCTTTAAGCACTTTAGATGTTTCGGGAAGTTTGGGTTTAAAAGTGACATCACTCAGTTCGGCAACCACCCTATCCGCAGCCCACAACGTTGTATTGGCAAGTGATGCAGGTGGCAGTTTCACAATTACCTTACCTGCTGCTGCCTCAAATGCAGCAAGAACTTACTACATCAAAAAAACAAACAGCAGTTCAGACATCATTACGATTGATGGAAATGGCGCTGAAACTATTGACGGCGCAACAACATTGGTGTTGTACATACAAAATGATGCTTGCAGAATTGTTTGTGATGGTTCAGCATGGTATGTGCTTGAGCAGCACTTCACGCCGCATTCCGCATTTATGTCTAACACTGCCGACCAAACAATACCCAATACAACCAATACGAAGTTAGCATTTGACAACGAGACTTACGATTATGGAAATATTGCCGACTACACTACCAACGATAGAATTGACATTAAAAGAGCAGGCAGATATTTAATCGTTGGTTCATTGCGAACAAATGCCGTTTTAGATTTAGGTGAAGGAGCATCAATCGACATCAAGATCAACAACAGTACATCGCCTATGAATGCTTGGTTTGAAAGCGCAGCCTCCGACCAAAATGTTTTTGTTACAGGTTCCATCATTTTAAATCTTGCGGCAGGTGATTATATTGAAATGTACAGCTGGCAGAATGAAGGAGGAGACGTAACAACAGGCAGTGGATCCAATGCCTATGAAGACCAAACATTAATGGTTACTGAACTACTTCATTAAAAAAAACAGCTCTGATTTTCAAAATATAAAATGCGTCAATTAATAAAAATATACCTTCTTTTTAATCTACTTCTTGCAAGTGACTTTATCACTGCGCAATCGTCTTTGACAAATTTAGGCACCACCGCTACTTTTTACATAGGCCCAAACCACACCGTGCATTGCGATGCCAATGTAAGCAATGAAGCCAATGCCACCATGCAATTCGACGGCGCGTCTTCAAGTTTAATGCAACTCAAAGGCGACTTCACAAATAATACTTCAGGCATTTTAACTGCCGGCGTAGGCACAATTTCCTTCGTGGGCGCAGCTGCGCAAAACGCCAACTTCGGCGGCGACAACTTATACAACCTTAAAATCAGCAACACCAGTGGTGACGTAACGCTCACTCGCGCAGCAACAGTGACCAACAACCTTAACTTTAGCAGTGGCGACTTGAATACTGATGCTACCAATATTTTAAGTCTAACCGCTGCCGCTACTGCCACAGGTGCGGCAAATGGGAATCACGTACACGGACCAATGAATAAAACAACTACGGCTACTGCCACTTTTACCTTCCCCATTGGCAACGGAACCAAATACCGCCCCGCATCCATCTCGCCCACCACTACAGCAAGCACTGTTTGGCAAGGAGAATATTTCTTTTCAAAACATGCATTTACAAATCTTCAAGACTTAACAATAGTTCATGTTTCTACGGCAGAATACTGGACACTTGCGCGCACCAGCGGCACATCAAACGGTGTAGTCACTCTTACATGGGATGCTGCAAGTGGTGTCACGGCGCTGGCTTCGTTAACCACCGCCTATTACAATACCACACCGCTGTGGACAAATTCAGGACGCAACAATTTAACAGGAACTACTTCTGCTGGAACTATTGACACTGATTCGTGGACTTCGTGGAGTGGTGTTGACCGTTGGACTTTCGCCACCACTGCAGGTATCGACAACGGATTGCCGGTGGAACTCATTAATTTCAATGCAAACAAACTCAACCAAAGTGTTGAACTGCTTTGGTCAACTGCATCAGAAATCAACAGCGATTACTTTTCTGTGCTAAAATCATATGACGGCAACAATTTCAGCTCAATAGGCACACAAACCGCAGCAGGAAATAGTTCTAAAGTATTAGATTATTTAATGATTGACAATGCACCTAAAAAAGGCATCAACTACTACAAACTCAAAGAATTTGACCAAGATGGCAAAACGCAGGAATCTAAAATTGTTGCCATCAACTTTACCTCAGACTTCAATTTGCTCACCGAATTGTATCCCAACCCGTCTAATGAGCACACTACTTTATTTTTCAATTCACAAGAAGGTGGTTTGTACAAGCTACAAATCATCACTACCGAAGGCGATGCTCTCTATTTTGCCTATGTACCAGCAATGATAGGAGAAAACAGATTCCCGCTATCCTTATCGAATTTCGCAGCAGGAAGCTACTTCATTCGCCTCACCGCTAGCGACAACAGCACTTCTAGTTTGCAGTTCATCAAAAAGGAATAACAGCAATTACTTTTAATTTTAGTTGACAATTGGTGAAAGAAATACTTTCACTCCTTTTGTGCTATTTCGTAAATTCAGTTTCCCGCCAAAGAAAAAAGCACCGTGAAAATTATTTTCATTTCATCGGCCTTACTTTGCTTTCAGTTTACTTTCGGCAATGTAATTCATTCCGTGCAATCCGGAAACTGGAACAGCAGCTCCACATGGAAGGACGGCTTTGTACCGCAAAAAAACGACAGCACAGTCATCCTGTTTGGACATGAAATCATTATGAACAGCGACAACATTGAAGTGCAAAAAATTGAAGTACAAGGCACCTTAAAATGGACTTCCTCCTACACAACAAAATGCAAAACGCTCTACAGCAAAAAAGGAGCAACCTTTCTCAGCAGTTCTGCTACGGGAACATTGCAAATTGATGAATTGTACGCTATTGAAGAAGGCATTTGCACGGTAGCCAACGTTAATCTCATTTGCAACAACCAATGCAACATTCGAGGCACCTTACTTATGATTTCTGATGCCGGCAGCAAAACATTTTACAACATTTGCGTTTTTCCCTTTGGCGTGTGGAACAACCAAAGCAACAGCGATCCTATCATTCGCGGCAACATTAAAAACGACGGCACCTGGAAGGCTTGTACAGGTAGCGCCTGCACCTACCATTTCCCAAATACAAGCAGCATCAGTGGCGACTCACTTGTTACGCTGCCACGTATGGAAGGCAACAGCACCAATACTTTTACGAATGCTGGACGCTTCTCAATTACACATGCAATCAATGGTTTTCCTCATTTAATTAACCAGGGCAAACTATACATCGCCCTTTCACCGCTTACTTTTCACGTGAGTTCCTTCTCCACCGAATTTCCTGAAAACACGGTCATTTACAATGATACTGCAATGCAAAACATCTTTCAACCCAACAGCGGCAGCTATGAAAATCTAGAACTGGCAAACGGCGTAAAACAGTTGCAAGGCAACCTCCTCATCAATAACAATTGCACAATTAAACCCTTGACCACACTACATCTTGACACCTTCAAATTGCAAGGCAATAAGGCAGCATCTTTCATTTTAGATTCACTCGCAACACTCATTATCGGAAACAACAAAAGCACAGTGAGCGCTGGATTTCCAGCAAATTTCAACAAAATAAATCTGCACCACTATTCAACAGTAAAATACCAAGCGAAAGGCGATGAAAACATAGCGTCAAATGTTGTTTATGGAAACTTAAACATCGACGACGGCAGTGTCACACAAAGTGTAAAATATATTCAAACCGATTCACTGACCGTACTTGGAAACCTAACGCTAGAAGAAAGTTCTGTGCTCGTGCAATGCAAACATTGTGTCATTCAACTTTCAGGAGATTGGAATGGAAACGGCAATTTAAAAATGACAGATGGCACCTTCAATTTTCAAGGAAACGGCAACAATAGTGGCGTTTTCGAAGGAGGGACAAGCACCTTTACTTACAATGGTATAAGTGATCAAATTGTCAAAGTAGGCAAGTACTACAAACTGTGTATTGATAAGCCTTTTGGGAAAACGGTTTTAAAAGGAAGTAACAATATTTTAGCGGTGCGAAAATTACTTCATCTCGCAAAAGGAACTTTTGAAATTGGCAATGAAACCATTGATGTGAGTGACAGCATATGGATAGAAGGCGCACTCACTTTTACTTCAACAAAACAGAGTAAAAAATTTCAGCATTTCATCATCGATAGCAAAGGAATAGTGCTAATGAAAACAGCAACAACAATTCATGTTTTAGGGCAATGGAGCAACACTGGAACTTTCACTGCTGGAAAAGGAGAAGTTGTATTTTCCGATAGCATCACTGAACAAGAAATTAGCGGAAACAGCACTTTCTACAACTTAAGCATCAACAAAAAAAGCAACACGCTGACGCTTTCATCATCCATTAGCGTTACGCACAATTTACAAATGATTAGCGGAAAATTAAATCTCAGGGACTACAACATTCATCTGTCATCAACTTCGAAAATTGTCAACGAAAGTGAACAGAATCATATTTACGGTGATGCTGGGAAAATAGAAATTACCAAAAACATTTTGGGCAGCGTGAATGATTCCATGGGCAATTTAGGAATTGTCATTAGTGCATCAAAAAACTTAGGATTAACCACCCTATCGCGCTGTCACCAATCTACAATCATCAACGGGTTTAAGTCCATCCAAAGAATTTACCACATACTTCCCAACGTGAACTCCCAATTGAACGAGCGCGTAATTTTTTCTTTTCTCAACAGTGAAACAAAACCACTTGAAAAAGCAAATTTAGAGCTTTGGAAATCAGAAGACGGCGTGAACAACTGGGGGAAATTTGACGGCACTTTAGACACCTTAAAAAATCAGTTCACCGCGCAAAACATCAGCTCCTTTTCTTTTTGGACATTAGTGCCCAAGATCGACGATCCACTTCCCGTCACTTGGCTTAGTTTCAAGCTGCATAAAAATCAACAGGACATAGCCTTAGAATGGACAACAGGATTTGAAAAAAACCTCTCCTACTATAGCGTTGAATCTTCTGAAAACGGAATACATTTCAATGAAGTTGATCAAGTACTTCCGCTGCAATCTATTAATATCATTCACAACTATTACTTCAACCTACCAATTCCATTGGCGACGACCTATTACCGAATTAAAAGCATTGATGATGATGGCTTTATTTCATACTCTACTGTACTCGTTTACACAACAAACAAAATCCACAACATAGAATACCAATATTTCAACATACAAGGTATTGAAGTGTTCAGATCAAATGCACCTCCCGCCAGCAATATTGATTTACCTGAAGGATTGTTTTTTTACAAAACAAGTGAGGGCAATAGCGGAAAAATATATTTGCAGGACTTATTCTAATTTTCCGCGCGACTTTTTCACATCGCCCCGACTTTTTTTCTCCTTTAATCTTTTTTCTTTTGAAGAGCGCGTGGCCTTTGTTTTTCTGCGCACTTTAGCTTTGTGCAAACATTGGGCTATTAAGGCCAAAAATTTTTCTACCGCCAATTCTTTATTGCGCAACTGCGAGCGATCACTTTCTTCGCTCACCATCAAAATACCTTCTTCGTTGATTTTATTGGCAGCTTTGTGCGCAATCAAGTCCTTTTGCACCTCACTCAAAACAGCACTGTTGCGAACATCAAACAGCAGTTGCACCTTGGTTTCCACCTTGTTTACATTTTGCCCACCTTTGCCTCCGCTGCGTGAAGTTTTAAATTTTATTTCAGACTCAATTCCTTTCATTGGAAAATAAAATAAAAGGCCGAAGTCAAAAAAACATACGCCTGTATTTTCTTGATTTGACTATTAATTGAGCCTTTTTCCGTTCACAAAGGGCACAATATAAGCAGTTGGAAATCCCTTCTCTTTAGCTTCCTGCAAGCGCACAAGCGCCTCCGACTTTAGGGCAAAAGATCCCGTGAAATAGCGGTAAACACCAGCACCAGTCTCAACGCTGATTCCCGTTAATCCATTGAAAACAGCATCTTCCTTTTTCACACTAAAAGCGCCCAACTGTATTTTGTAAATCACATTTTGCATGGTATCCAATTTGCTTGCCATGTCCTTTGCATGATCTGTCGCTACAGCTGTAACGGCGGCAGCTTCTGCTTTGCCGAACAAAATAGCATCTGACAAGATAACTTCCAATCTATTATCGCCAACAACATATAAAAATCGGCCCACCAAATGGTAATCCTTCATCAATTGACCAACTGGTTTCAATTTGTATTTTACTTTAAAAACTTGTTGCAAAGGAATGGTCAACCAAACGATTTTCAATTTCTGTTGCTCAAAAGTAAAAACACCACCTATACTTTCGTATTCATAGGCGTGCAATCCTGAGGGTATGTCTTCAACCAATTTTGCTATGCCAACCGCATCACCCTTGTTTATTTCAACAGTCACCTCAATCTCACCACCCTCAGTCACTTGGTAGGTAGAAAAAGTTCTCTTACAAAATACCGACGAAACCGAAAATACCGAAACAGAGCAGCCCAATAACAGAAACACAGAAAATATTAGTCGCAGCATACCAGTTAGTTTTAAAATTGACGTATTTCCAAATATAGCTTCTACACTTTTGTTTACAAAACTTTATTTGTAATAGTAGCGAAAATCAAAAATCGTAGGGATACAGAATGATGAACTCACCGCTGTACACTATATTTGCACTTATGAGTATTTTAGAAGAAATTGAAAAACGCAGAACCTTTGCCATCATTAGTCACCCCGATGCAGGGAAAACAACCTTAACCGAAAAATTATTGTTGTTTGGTGGAGCGATACAAACGGCGGGGGCCGTAAAGTCGAACAAAATCAAAAAAACGGCGACTTCCGACTGGATGGAAATTGAAAAGCAGAGAGGAATCTCTGTGGCCACTTCAGTGATGGGCTTTGAATACAATGGCGTTAAAATCAACATTCTCGATACACCGGGCCACAAAGACTTTGCTGAAGACACCTACCGCACCCTCACCGCTGTTGACAGCGTGATCGTGGTGGTTGACGTTGCCAAAGGCGTTGAGCCGCAAACAATGAAACTTGTTGAAGTTTGCAAGATGCGCGCCACACCCATGCTTATTTTCGTCAACAAAATTGACCGCCCCGGAAAAGATGTGTTCGACTTGCTCGACGAAATTGAAAAGAAATTGAACGTAAAGGTACATCCGCTCAGCTGGCCTATTGGCAGTGGCCAACAGCTCAAGGGCGTGTACAATATATTTGAAAAAAAACTCAACATATTCGAAGCTGACAAACAGAAAATTGCCAAAGAAAGTGTTGAAATCAGCGACATGGATTCACCCGAACTCGACACGCTGATTGGCGATGAAGCGGCCATGCAGCTGCGCGATGACCTCGACCTCATCAACGGCGTGTATCCTGAATTCGACAACTCCACTTATCTCTCTGGTGAAATATCTCCCGTGATGTTTGGCAGCGCCTTGAACACCTTTGGTATCAAAGAATTGTTGGATTGCTTCATCCGCATCGCACCAACACCAAAGCCCAAAGCCACCGAGCAACGCGTGATTCAGCCTTCAGAAGCAAAATTCACCGGCTTTGTATTTAAGATACATGCGAACATGGATCCCAAGCACCGCGACAGAATTGCTTTTGTCAAAATTTGCTCCGGTCAATTTCAACGCAATACCAACTACTACCACGTTCGACTGAACAAACATATGAAGTTCTCGAACCCCACTTCTTTTATGGCGCAAAAGAAAGAAGTCATCGACGACGCCTACCCTGGTGACATCGTTGGTTTGTACGACAGCGGTAACTTTAAAATAGGCGACGCGTTGACCGAGGGCGAAAAACTTGATTTCAAAGGCATTCCAAGTTTCTCCCCCGAATTGTTTCAATACATTGAAAATGCCGACCCAATGAAGGCCAAACAACTCGCCAAAGGCATCGACCAGCTGATGGACGAAGGCGTTGCACAATTATTTGTGCGCGTGCAAAACAACCGCAAAATCATTGGCACCGTTGGTCAACTTCAGTTCGAGGTAATTCAATACCGACTCGAGCACGAATACGGTGCGCTTTGTGCCTATGAGCCACTGCAGCTGCACAAAGCCTGTTGGATATCGAGCAAAAACAGAGAGCAACTGATCGATTTCAAAATGCGCAAGGCCCCATATATGGCGCGCGACAAAGACGGAAAAGATGTATTTCTCGCCGACTCAGCTTATTCCATAGATATTTCAAAAGAAAAATATCCCGATATTGAATTTCATTTCACCTCAGAATTCGAGTAAGCACTAGTACGAATAAACACGTATTTATTGGGTAAAATAAAATTTGTGTGTAACGTTTGATTTCCCTAAATTGTCCTACAATTAGAACAGGGGGAATTACGACTACTACTTTACTACGAATTATGAAAAGAATATTGCTCATCACCCTAATGGGTTTGTTCAGCAGTACGGCCTTCTCACAGGCTTGCTCAACAACAAGCAGAAACCCTTGGGAATGGCCATCACACCGAAACTGGCTGATAGGACCTCCTAACTTATGGAACGGACAAATACTCAATACACTTACCAACACCGTCACTGTCGCTGGAACCGGCGGATCACCAGCCGTAAGCACTTATGAGGGAACCTCTGCAGCAAGTGACGACAAAGGCAATTTACTATTCTACACCAATGGTCGTCGACTTTTTACAGGAACCGGCGCTGCCACAACACTAAAATTCGGCGGTTTACTAGAAGGAAATGAAGGTGGATTAAGCATTACTGGTAGTGCTGTACAAGGCATCATAACAGTTAGACATCCCTTGAACCCCAACAACTACTTCGTTTTTACCACAGACGACAACATTGGTGGCACACTCGGCTTGAATTATTGTGTTTTCGATAAAAACGGCAACAAAACAGCTGGACCAACTCGACTGGGCGGATACCGAACTACAGAAGGAATTACAGCAACATTTCATCAAAACAGTGTTGACATTTGGATCACTGTTTTGGGCTCAGGAACCAGTAATTTCTATTCTTATAAATTGACCTGTACGGGCTTGAATGAAACCCCAGTGGTTTCCGGCGTCGCTCCCAATGTACCAGGTCAGGGAACAAATAAGGAACGTGGAGGTTTAGCGTTCTCTTGGGACAGCAAGCGGCTCGCAGCTGCAATGCCTTTGGGCGGTGGGCAAGACGTTTCCTTGTATAATTTTGACAATGCCACCGGAATTATCAGCAATAGAATCTACCTAACGTCGTCTCAAATTATAGACAAACCCTATGACGTGATCTTTTCCCCAGACAACAAAAAAATATATTTCTCACAGCTACAGGGCAACTTGGCTTACTACGACATTAGTTCTGGAGTGCCGGCAACAATGACTGCATCGCGCACATTGACCGCCATCACCACAGGAGTTACCGCCATTGAAATCAGTGCCAGTGGTGCGCTCTATGGGTCTTCTGGCAGCAATGCCTCCGGACCAGTTTACCAATACAACGGCAGTCTAAATGCAGGAGGACCTTTCACGCAAAGTGCTATTGCTGGAACCATATCCACCTATGGTCTTTCCACCATGTTTCTACCTCCACAAGAAGAACCCGATATACAAGAAGTTGGTCCCTATTGCAACAATGACGATGCGGTTGATCTTGCTACCAATTGGTTGTGCAGTGGGTTAAATGCCGAAGACCCTTTGGGTACGCCTCCAAGTGTTTACACTGCGAGTTGCGGCGCCTGTATCAATGCAGCAACTGGCCTATTCAACCCAACAACGGCGGGCGTTGGACTCCACCGAATTATTTTCACCAAATGCAGCGTCGATGACACCATTTGGATTGACGTCACGTCATGCACCATCATGTGTTTAGATACCACACTCAAAAGCGCAGCACCCATTTGCGTGGGCAACAACATCGACTTAACAAGCATGCTCACCGGAACTTCTTCACCCGGCACTTGGACCATTCAAAGTGCCCCAGTAGGTGCAACACCAGCTACCATCACAGGAACAACCTTCAACGCAACACCCCTCACCACCATTGCCGGATCATATGTTGTTCGCCACACTTTAAGTCCGGCCCCTGCCGACCCGAGTTGTCCGAAATATTCTGAAAGAACCGTTGTGGTGAACGCGCTCCCAATTGTTACAATCGCAAATCAATCTATCTGCGCTGGTACTTCCACTACTTTTAATGCTGGAAATGCAGGTTCAACTTTCGTTTGGAGTGTTTTGGGAACTGGCACTTTACAAAGCACCAACGCAAGCGCTGCTGGTACTTATACTGTGCTTGTTACGAATGCTGCGAATTGCTCTGCTTCTGCTTCTGCAACTTTAACCTTGTTTGCAAAGCCCAATGTAACGTTGACAAATGCCATCATATGTGCAGGTGATCCTGCAGCTACTTTTGATGCTGGCGCTGGATATACTTCCTATGCATGGATTAACAACGGAACTGGCGCTGCGAGAACAACTTCTGGAACAGCAGTTGGCACCTACACCGTACACGTGGTTGACGTCAATGGTTGTAAAGACACCGCCTCTGCAACTTTAGCAGTGAATGCAAAACCCAATATCTCGCCTCCTAACGACACCATTTGCGCAGGTGATGCAGCGGCATCTTTTGACGCCGGCGCTGGATATACTGCCTATGCATGGACAGGTCCTGCGACGAGTGCTTCAAGAACAATTACTTCTGCCCTTGCCGGAACGTACACCATTATTGTCACTTCGGGTTCAGGCTGCAAAGATACTGCTAGAGCTGTACTCACAGTGAATGCAAAACCAAATGTTGTGCTCACCAATGCAACCATTTGCGCAGGCGATGCAGCCGCAACTTTTGACGCTGGTGCTGGATACACTTCCTATGCTTGGGTTGACAAAGGAAGTGGTGCTGCCAAAACTACTTCTGGCACAACAGCGGGAACATACACCGTGCACGTTGTTGACGCCAATGGCTGTAAAGACACCGCTTCTGCTACTCTTAGCGTAAACACTAAGCCGAACGTGACTTTAACAAATGCCATCATATGTGCAGGTGATCCTGCAGCAACTTTTGATGCTGGCGCTGGATATACTTCCTATGCATGGATGGACAACGGAACTGGTGCTGCTCGAACAACTTCTGGAACAGCAGTTGGCACCTACACCGTGCACGTTGTTGACGCTAATGGCTGTAAAGACACCGCCTCTGCAACTTTAGCAGTGAATGCAAAACCCAATATCTCGCCTCCTAACGACACCATTTGCGCAGGTGATGCAGCGGCATCTTTTGACGCTGGCGCTGGATATACTTCTTATGCTTGGACAGGTCCTGCGACGAGTTCTTCAAGAACAATTAGCTCTGCCCTTGCCGGAACATACACGATTATTGTCACTTCGGGTTCGGGCTGTAAAGATACTGCTAGCGCTACACTTATTGTGAATGCACTACCTACACCAAGCATAGCGCCGCAAAGTATATGCGCTGGTGATGCGGCAGCGACCTTCGATGCAGGGGTCTACACTTCTTATTTATGGAGTGACAAAGGAAGTGGCGCTTTGCAAACTTCTTCTGGCACCGTAGCAGGAAATTACATTTGTCAAGTCACTGACAGCAAAGGCTGTAAAGCTTCTGCAACGGGCGTACTTACTGTAAATGCGCTACCAACGCCAAGCCTTGCGCCAAAAAGTATTTGCGCGGGCGATGCTGCAGCGACCTTCGATGCGGGGGTTTACACTTCTTACCTGTGGAGCGGCAACACAAATGTCACTACACAAAGTGCTTCAGGTACTGCAGCCGGGAACTACATTTGCCAAGTCACCGACAGCAAAGGCTGCAAAGCTTCTGCAACGGGCGTGTTAACGGTGAATCCATTGCCTACGCCAAGCATAGCGCCAAAAAGTATTTGCGCGGGCGATGCTGCAGCAACCTTTGATGCTGGAGTTTACACTTCTTATTTGTGGAGTGACAAAGGAAGTGGCGCTTTGCAAACTGTTTCGGGCACTGCGGCAGGAAACTACATTTGTCAAGTCACCGATAGCAAAGGATGCAAGGCTTCTGCAACGGGCGTACTCACCGTCAATGCGCTGCCAGCTTTAGAACTCGGACCCAATCAAACCATTTGCCCTGGAGGCACGGCAACACTGGGCTCAGCAAGCAATTTCGCGAACTACAAATGGCTGCCCAACAACGAAAACACCGCAACTATTTCTGTTGGAAATGCTGGAACATTCACGTTGACAATTACCGATGGCAATGGCTGTAAAAAAACTGATGCCATCGACGTCACTGTAAATGCTAACCTAAGCATTGACTTGGGTGTCGACAAAGAAATTTGTGCGGGTGACAACATTGTCTTCACGGCCAATTACTCTGGCAATGGCGTTAGCTATGCTTGGACAGGCACTGGCGGATACACCAACAACACAAAATCAATTACCGTTACGAGTGCAGGCACCTACCTCGTGCATGTGCAAGATCCATTAGGTTGTCAGGGAGATGGAGATGTAGTATTGAAAGTAAATCCCCTTCCAACACCAACAATGGCCGACATTGCAAAATGCCAAGGCCAAAGTGCAAGCTTCAACGCAGGCAACTACAGCAGCTACAGCTGGGTTGGTCCAAATGCATTTACCAGCAGCAGCAATCCCATTACAGCAACTGTAGCAGGAACCTATACCGCAACAGTGAGCGATGCAAAAGGTTGCAAAGCCCCTGTTTCTGCGGCACTGAGTTTCAATCCCTTGCCACAAGTCAATTTAGGGGCAAACTACAAAGATTGCGGTGGAACTACGGCACACTTTGATGCCGGAAATGCGGGTGCAACTTACCTTTGGAGCAACAATGCTTCATCGCAAACCATCGCCGTGACTACCGATGGAACCTACACTGTTACGGTCACCGATGGCAAGGGCTGCATTGGCACTGGAGCAGCTAGCGCATCTTTTATTGTAGTGCCACAATTGGACTTAGGCAGCGACATTCATCTTTGCGAAGGTCAAAGCAAAGTAATCACTGCCGACGTGCAACCATCGTCATCAGTCATTACTTGGGACAGCAAAGAAATCGGATTGTCCATCACCGTCAACTCAGCCAGATTGGCCATCGCAACAGCCAACAACGGAGGCAATTGCTCCGCCATAGATACCATAGAAGTATTTGTGCACGCCTCACCACAAATAACTGGAATCAAAGACAGCACTGTGTGTTTCTTACAATTGCCGAACGGAATGTCAATTGATGCAGGGCCTACTGCCGATCAATATTTGTGGAGCGACGGACAGCAAGGCCGCAGCATCACCATCACCGAGGGAGGAAAATACAAGGTGTCATTGCTCAGTCAATACGGCTGCGCAGCCAACGATTCGGTGCTCATTAGTGAAGATTGTCCTTCGTCCATTTTTGTAGCCAACGCATTCACCCCAAACAACGACGACATCAACGATGTTTTTTATGTAAAGGGAGAAAATATTTACGATTTCGAACTCTTTGTTTTCGACCGCTGGGGCGAAGTCATTTACCATGGCACCGACATGAATGAAGGCTGGAATGGCAAAAAACACAACAACATGCGCGACGCACAAATTGATGTGTATGTTTGGAAAATAAACTACCGTTACTGGGCCGACAAAAAAGAAGGCCACAAAATCAGAGAGCAAGTCGGGCGCGTCACCTTACTAAAATAAAAAAGCCATCTTGATTTTCTCAAGATGGCCCTTTCGGTTTGTTAGCGTAAAATACTCCCCTTTAATTCATCAACATTTGTTGTATTTTTAAAAAATCATTTACCAGTTTAACTTCTGCTGGCAACTGAGTTTTGTATAATTTCATTTGGTAGTGGTCAACAGCCGTCAACAAATCCTTCAACATGTCCGACTGGCGATCGTTAAGCACCTCTTTATCTAAAAGAACATCTATCTTTTTGAGAACCGCGTTGTACTGAGAGCTATTTTCAATTTTCATAGATAAAAAATTAAACACACCCATAAGTACGGCCAAGGCTTCAATAATGTTCCAAAAATTATAAAATAAAATAATGATTAAAGGAGTTTTCCTTCTATAAATATGAGGTAGAAACCAAGTACTACAAGGAGCGCAGAGATGGAGAAACGAATTGTAAAAAGAATTTTATTGCTGAATTTTTGCGCACCAATTTTTAGCAAACGAATGAAAAGCATGAACCACAATATTTCACCAATCACGATACCCAAGAGCACCAATGAATAGTAATAGCTGTTAAAATCATAGTCCAAACCAAAAAGTTTGTCCGTCATGCTTTGCAACAGTGAAGCCATAAAGATCCAAAAAAACAACAATCCGGGGTTGAAGCCGCACAGCACCACTCCTTTAATGAAGTCGTACGACATCTTACCTGCAGTTTTAGGCAATTCTTCATGTGCTTCATCAACTTTGCTTTTTGATTTATACGCACCTACCAAGCCAACAACGCCCATCACCACTACAATAGATCCGCCAATCAGTGCGGCATACACACCAACATTACTTTGCTCAATAAAAACATGGTAACCCCAAAACGACAAAAATGCAATTAGCACGTCGGCCAAAATAATGCCCACAATAAAAGGAAGCACAGCAAGTCGCGGACGCGCCAAATAGTGATCAGCAATCAATAAATTAATAGGTCCTAGGGGTGTTGAGGAAATAAATCCGGAACTGATTCCAAAAAAAAACAAAATGAGTATCAATCCAAGAGCTGTAAGCATACTTTATAGTGGTTCACCCATTTCTACTTGATCACCAACTTTTGTGTTTAAGCAAGGATCAGGAGAGGCAACACAACAGGTAGAACCCAACAAGAAAGTAGCCACCTCTTGTCCAATCAACACCGAAGCGCCCACAAAAGTAGAGCTGGCCAAAACAATGCTACCAACCCCAGGACCGCCCACTATGCTCATGTACCACTTTCTTCCTTTGTTGTCTTCAATATCAACGTTAATGCGTTCATTGCGCAATGCCGGCAAAGATGGTTCTTTGTAAGCCCACGGACGAAGCAGCACCAAGTCACCCGGTATGTGTTCAATTCTCTTCACCGTTCCCTGCACAGGAGCGTGTATTCTATGGTAATTGTTGTTGTGTAAAAATACGTTTGAAAAATAATAATCGTCGGGAATAGCGTGTCCTTCTTCACCAAAAACCGCACGCAAATGGCGTTTTTCACCCTTTACTTTCACCAAGCTCAACTCGCGCACCATGCCGTATTCACACAACAAACCTTCACAAGCCCAAATGGTTTCGCCAATGATGTTGGGCGGAAACTTCAGCACACGCGTAAAGAAATCCTGAAAACTTCTGTAGTCGTTGGCTCTGCTGGCAGGCAGGTAATTGTCAAGATAATTTGGATCGTCGTAGTGGGCACGACAGTAGGGTTTAATCAAATGTTTCGTCCACTTCTTGTTGTAAATATTCGCGTAAGTTCGAGAGATTTTTCTTTGCACCACGCCAGGCAAAACACCCCATAGGCTTATCGAAATAAACCTGAATGTGCTCGCTTTCAAACCCTTTCCTGTTCTGTTATTCTTCATAACTTCTCTTTAGTTGAACCTTTAACTCTCAATTCCCACGTAAGGTTCTACAATCCTTCCTTTTTTTCAAGGAGGACGAATTTAATAAAAAAAATCCTTTTTATGGACTATTTTTCTATCCAATCACTTTGGTATTCCAATGGACGACGGTGACTTTGTGGCCACTCCGCTTTTGGATAACCGAGGTAAAAAACCCCTAAACAGCGGTCTTTAGCGCCCAAATCCAAAAAAGAATTCATGGCCGGGGTGTATATCAATGCCGGACTGCTCCAATAGCCTCCCAAGCCATAAGCCGTTGCCGTTAAATGCATGTTTTGCACAGCACAGGCAACCGCTTCAATTTCTTCTAACTCTGCCACTTTCTCGCTGTCTTGACGCTTCATACATACTGCAATTGCCACCGTTGATAGGCGCGGACGCGCTGCCAGCTGATCGTATTTCTTTTGCGTAAATTGTTCAGTAGGCGTTTGTGCTTTGTAAGTACCGGCCAAAAAATCCGCCAAACGCGGAATGCCTTCTTCCACAAAAACTTTAAAAAACCAAGGCTGTGTCATGCCATGTGTAGGCGCCCACAAAGCATTGTTCAATATCTCCACCACAATTTCTTTGTGCACCTTGCGTGCCGAAAAATCTTCGGGTTTTATCGTGCGTCGGTTTCTAATAATCTCGCGCAACTCGCTCAAATTGTATTTCATAAATCATGTTCAAGGTTAAAAGCTCAAGGCTCAATGTTAGCTAACAAAAATCCACCGTCGAACTTTAATCTTTGAACATTAAACTTTGAACTAAATTGATAACTTCGGAATAAATATAAAGCAAAATGGCAGAAATCATATACAACAGCATCCCTTCCTTTGATTTAAATGATTTTACAAAAGGCAACGAACAAAGCAAAAATGAATTCGCACAAGCCATCGGCGAAGCTTACCACAATATCGGATTCATCGCCGTTAAAAACCATGGTTTCAGCGAAGCCCTGCAAAACAATTTGTACAGCAGCATACAACAATTTTTTGCATTGCCGCAACACATCAAAGAACAATACGACGGTGCTAAAACGCACGGACAAAGAGGCTACACCGGAAAAATGCGCGAGCACGCCGCGGGCAGAAACATTGGTGATTTAAAAGAATTTTACCACATCGGAAGAGCGCTTCCCAATGAAACAAGCACCCATTACCAAGCCAATATCTTCCCCACTGAAACACCCGATTTTGGCGCGCATACCTTGCAAACCTATGCGCAAATGGAAAAAGTGGGGCGCACCATTCTCCAAGCACTCGCTATTTATTTGAAACAAGACGAAAATTATTTCGAAAACAAAGTCGACAAAGGCATCAGCATTTTACGCCCCATACATTACTATCCGTTGACTTCCGAAGAATCAGTTTCAGGCGCGGTGCGCGCAGCCGAACACGGCGACATCAACCTCATCACTATTTTGATGGGCGCCAGTGCCGAAGGACTTGAAGTAAAACGTCAAGACGGAACATGGATTCCCATCACCGCTGTTCCCGAGCAACTCGTGGTCAATGTAGGCGACATGCTGGAGCGCCTCAGCAATGGCAAATTAAAATCAACACACCACCGCGTGGTGAATCCCGCAAGTGCAAAAGTAGGAACAGCACGCTATTCCGTTCCTTTCTTCATGCATGGCAATCCTGATATGAGTTTGAAAGCATTGGACTCTTGTATCGACGAAAGCCATCCAAAGAAATTTGAAGATGCTACGGTAGAAGAATTTTTAATGCAACGCTTGAGGGAGATTGGCTTAGCGAAGTAGGATACAGCCTGCGGCGATTAATTGAAAATAGAATTTCACATGAATGAAGACCAAATAATTTTACTTCTTTGTTTCCTAATATACTGGGTAACGCTTGTCATTCTTACAATTTATAGCGAAAACAGAAAGAAGATACTGGTCACAAATCTCTCAATTCATATTCTTTATAGTTCGTATTTTCTTTATGGTTTAGCTTTTAAGTCTCAATATGGAGCTGGATTGGTTTGGCTTATTTTTTTGATGTTTGCAATTGGTTTGCATTGGCTGCTTAATCTTGTAGCTTTATTAAGAGTTAAAAAAAAACATCAATGAAAAAAAGGTGGCTGTATTTTATTCCCTTAATAATCATTCTTCCTTTTTCGATATACCAATACCAAGGGGATTATGGTTTTGAAATAGTGAAATAGGAAATAGGAAAATAGGGGACAGACGTATATTATTTTTCAATATGTCAATGAACTAATTAATATACGTCTGTCCCCTGTTTTTAACAATAAAAAAGTCCTCACTTCTAAAGACTTTTAAACTATTTAATTAGATTTTCGTATATTAGCTATATGGATTTACAAGCAAGAAAAATACAGCTTATTCAGTTCCTAGCCCTTACCTCAAGTGAATCTTTGGTAGAGAAAATGGAAAAACTAATTCAGAAAGATACAACTGATTTTTGGGATGAACTTTCACCTGAATTACAATCAGCTATTGAAAAAAGTATCGCTCAAGCCAATAGCGGACAGCTAACTTCACATGATGAGGTAATGAAGAAGTACAGCCAATGGGTGTAAAGAAAGTGTTTTGGACACCCGATGCCGAACGTACCTTTAGCAACGTCATTGATTTTATTCTTGTAAAATGGACTGGCAAAGAAGTTAAAAAGTTTACTTCCGCAACTCAAAAAACCGTTATCCAAATCGCTAAAACTCCTGAAATGTTTGTTAGTTCCCAGCACAAACATATTAGAAAAGCGGTTATCACCAAACACAATTCCCTTTACTACCAAGTAAAAAAAGATTCTATTCATCTGCTTATCTTTTGGGATAACAGAAAGAATCCTGAGTATAATATTTACAAGTAGTTTCATCATTTTTTTTAAATGAAATATGGTGCGAAATATGGTGACAGCGACCATATTATTTTGCTTTTATTTTTTCATTTTTTGGTCTCCCTGCTTTTTTTAACGCAAAACTTCTTCCACTCAATTTTTCTATTTTCGTTGTGAATTTCTCATTCCCTAAAGGACGACCTGTCCTTGTTTTACTTCTTATTTCAGATATAATATCATCGTTTAACTTCTCTTTTAAATACTCCTGCCAATCATCAATTTCTAAATAATTATTTATTGAATCGAGCGGAATTTTTCCTTTTCCTGTAATTCTCATCTTGGCACTCGTCCAATTATAACTCTCAATTTTTTTTATCATTCTTGCTCGTATAGGATTGAGCTCAACGTATCTCAAAGCTTCATATAAATGGTCATTATCCAATGCACATGAATAAAATCTTCCTTGCCACAAGTGACCGAAAACACCGCGCTTCTTATTAAAATATTTACTATAGGCAACATGAGTTGCATTAAATACTTGAGCCAATGTTTTTTCCGTACTCGGCTCTACTATAAAATGAACATGATTACTCATTAAACACCATGCGTATAATTTCAAATCAAAACTCTCTTTGTATATCATAAAAAAAACCAAATATTTCTCCCTGTCAAAATCGTCTTCAAATATTTCCTGACGATAATTTCCACGCTGAGTTATATGATATGGAACGGACGGGACTACTACTCTTGCTATTCTTGGCATATCTTTTTGTAGCTAAAATTACATCGAAAAACGCATCACAACCCCCTGAATGCTTCATAAATATTTAACATATAGTAAACAATCTCAAAAAGTAATTCTGATTTTGTCTACATCGCGTCAACATTTCAATGAACTTTTTATGCTACTCTTTTAGCTTTAAATTGGGTCGCTGTCACCCTATTTAGTCACCCTATTTATTATTTCCTCTTGCGTACTATTTTGATAAGTTTGAAGTAAATCAATAGCTATTTCAGAGGACGATGCCAAGTGTTCATTTATGGCAGGAAACAAATGTTTGCCCCCCGTATGCCCTTGAATAACCTTTCTACGTAAGGTAAAGTCATTGTTGTGGATAGAGTTGTTAGAGTAATTTGAAAACCATTCATTTGCAGAAATTCCGTTGTTATCGGGAGATGGGTTTTTATGTAAATATTCTTCAAAATAATGTTTTATTTTTTGATCTAGTAAGGCATTAGAGGAGGGATTTGATTTAAAAACGATAGATACATTCTCTCCTCGAATAGAGTTTTTAAAAAACATGAAATTTTCAAACAATTTATCGTGTTCAATGCTTTTTAAAAATGGTGCAACAGCGTTGAAAATTAATTGATTCCAAGAATACTTATTAAAGTAGATGCTATAAGAAATATACTCTAAGTTGTTTAACATCTTCATTTAGTAGTTCTAATTACTTCAATTGCTTTCTCTAATAATTCATCTCTTTTCTGACGAATTCCCTCAATGGTTTGCATTACTTCAATGTCAGGGACAATTCCAATTCTTTGGGTTTCCCGCCCATCTGGATAATAAATTCCTACGCCAGAAAAACATGTTTTAAAATCTCCCGGCAAACAGATGCATGATACATTACCATCTGCTCCGGCAGTTTGACTTCCAATACTTATAACGTTGGGAGCGGTTTCTAATGCCATTAATGTGAATTCCGCATGACTTTGCGTTGAATCATTAAATAGCAAAATAACTTTTCCTTTATATGCATTTTTATTTTTCAGGCCACAATAATATGTGTTAGTGTAGATAAACCGTCCGGGATAAGAAATATCTGGAATAGCTGGTTTTGCAAATGGTTGAGGATCGGTGTTTAGAAATTCCGCAATTTTAAACATTGTACCGTTGGCTCCGTTTCGCAAATCGAAGATTATACCAGATGTGTTTTGAATTTCACGTAATATTGAATCGACATTTGCCAATGATAGGTGTCCCACGTTCACATATGCTATGTTGCCATCTATAATTTTACAAAGTGCTCTTTGGTTGTAGTACTTCAACCAATCGAAATTTAGTTCTGAATAGTAATATCTGGTAATAATCTTGCTTGAAATTATTCCATTTCTTTCAAAGGTAACTTCAACAGAATCAGTATTTCCGTTAAAAATGGCGTAATAGAAATCCCTTAGTTTTGATGGATTATTTGAAGCTTCAATATATTCATATTTTTCTTTTATTATTTGTTCAATGCTTTTAGAGTTTACACTTAAAAATACATCTCCGTATTGAATGTCATTAACCTTACATAGGGAATCGTTATAGAAACTGGTTACGACGGCTTTATTATTTATTAATTTGAAACGGAATGGAGCCCATTTGAACCCAAAATATTTGTTAGTGTAGGGAGTTTCGAATTTGGCATGCGTATCATTTAATTTTGCTACTAATTTCAGTATTGACAGATGGTAAGAAGGTTTATCTTTAGAATCTCTGAATTCCGGGATCATTTCGCTAAGTACTACATCCCAATTTTGCCCAATTAAATATTTATATGGAAAAAAATAATTTACCACATTCCAATATCTTGCAAGGGTTAATAACCTAAGTTGTGGCGAAGGGAAAACAGAATCGGGGTAACAATTTTCTGTTTCAAAGCTACTATAGTGTCCAATGGAAAGATCAGATTTTACGTGATAATTTTCTTTACGACTTCTATTGCGTTTAATGTGCTGAAATTTGGTGACTAATTGACGGGAAAATTTGCTCGTATCATTTAACCATTCTAGATCAGGGGTTAATTTTATTGGCTTCCGATTTCCCTTGTCAACCCCCCAACATTTATTGACTTTTCCTAATCCTTGTATCCATTGCAGATAAAATGTATTTATATCTTGTTTTGAATGCAGTGAATCCAGTTTTTTTATTTTAATAATAAATTCTTTGTCCCAATCAATAGCACCAGTTGCCACATTAGGATGGTAATACTTTAAGAATCCCCAAACTTTACAAAATGTTGCTATTTTATCAGACTCAGTAGTACTCTGAGCACTAATTTCACTCATTAAAAGCAAAGATGTTATCCAGAGTAATAGTAGTTTTTTCATAATCTATGCGTTCAATAATTTACTCTTTAAACTTTCCTTCATTGCAAAAATGAAATTTAATTCAACAAGGAAATAGGGGACAGACGTATATTATTTTTCAATATGTCAATGAACTAATTAATATACGTCTGTCCCCTGTTTGTCCCTGTTTGGCAGTCCCCTGTTTGGCAGGGATTTAAACGCTTGATGCTGCTGTTAAAAATATCGGTGAAAATATTGGTGCTTTCATCCCAGAGCTGCCCTTTCAACGAAAGGTACTCGTACCCTAATCGCACAAGGTGCAAAATAGTTGGTATTTTTACTCGAGAGTCTTCGTTAAATTTCACGTGAAAAGATATCGTTTTATTTTTGTTTTTTTGGGATGACCTTCACCACAAAAAACACTTTAATTGGCAACGCTGGTAAATGTATAGAAAAGCACTACAGTCACTGTTCACACAGCAAGCATTTTATCAACATTTTTCAAAAAAGGGATCATCGCTCAGCACAATAAGCCTACTTAATTTTTAAGAAGAGAATTTAGGCAACAGCACTCCGTTGACGCACCACCAACACCTTAGCGCTTACTCCACAAAGACCTTCAGTACTTTTTCTCCTTCGCTTGAATGCACGCGCACCAGCAATAAGCCACTTAAGGTGGTGGTGAACACCGGGCTACAAAAATGCTCGCTGTGGCCCAAGGCATCGTACACATCAATGCCACTGATTGCTGCATCAAATGAAACACTAAGTTGAGCATTTGCCGCAGCCGGATTGGGAAATACACGCAAGGCCTTGCCTTCAACATTTACATTTGAAATAGAGGTAATGACTTCGTCTAAAGTGATGACCTGCGCGTGATTGTACACCGCAACAACATGGGGCGTTGTGTTGTTTGATGCGACCATATCAACCCATGATGAAAAATAGCACCACATGGCATCGTCAGCTATACAATTGTCAATATCGGGTATGGGTCCGTTTTCCGACATGGTGACTATTTTTTGCCCTTGCACCAAGGCGAAGAGCTGATCGAAAACCGATTTTTGTGTGGTATAGTTGTATGCTGCCGGATAGGAATCATAGCCAATGAGATCGACCTTTGCATTTCCCGGATACCAATTTGCTTCGGGTGTTGACCACACCCAAATTAAATTGTTTAAAGCATGATAGTTTGTCAATCTATCGTAAACAATATCATACAATTGCAAACAAGCTGTTGCTCCCTTAGCTCCCCACCAAAACCAAGCTCCTCCTGCTTCATGCAGTGGGCGCCACAAAACTGGAACTCCTGCAGCTTGCAAACGTTTCAATTGCGTTGCGATAGAATCAATGTCTCGAAGAACCGCGGTGTTTTCAGCGGTATTAGACTGCACGGCTTTGCTTGCGTCAAAAGTAGTGCTGTTGCTGTAAAAGGTATTTGTGCCCACGGTTCCACCTGATGGCGAATGCCAATGCCACTGAAAAGTAACAATTCCTTTTCCACCAGTACTGTTGTACCAATTAATTGCCGCCTGTGTAGTGCCATCGTCTTCCCAACCAAAAACTTGTCCATTGATTTGATTGCTCCATAAATAAGGATAACCCACAGTGTAATGCTGAAATTCAAAGGCTCTTACAACTGGTGTTTTACCTACTAAGGCAATCAATTCATTCCAGTATGCAGTTTGTCCCGAAATAATATTTTTACCATAATTGGCACGCAAATAAGCGTACACCTCATTGGTTTTGGCATTCGCATTGGCATTAATCAAGGCACTTGTTGTTTGCGTGTAATCATGTGGTGCAACCGATGTGAGCGTAAACTTATCAAAATACATATAGCCCCAACTTGCAGCAATTTTAATGGTATTTACACCTGCGTTTAATCTTAAATTGCCGGCATTGAAATCAAAAAAAGAGTTGTTACCCGGAAATGCCAAAGTAGAAAGCAGCACAGTATTGAGGTACAAATC
>CANFBW010000032.1 GCA_947444925.1 Flavobacteriales bacterium
AACAAGTATTGCGTTTGTTCCGATTTAGCGTCCAACGCCACCTGCAAAACAGATGAACCAAACTGAATTGCCAAAGCCTCGCTCATTCGCTCATTGCCATGGCGCGCCACTGCGTGCCCAATCTCATGCCCTAAAACAATGGCCAAACCCGCATCGCCCTGCGTCACTGGCAACAAGCCCGTATACACTACTACTTTTCCGCCCGGCATGCACCATGCGTTGACCGCTTTATCGTCTACCACATTAAATTCCCACGCATAACCGCTCAAACGCGAACTCTTGCGAATACTTGCAAAATAACTTTCTACTGCTGCCTGAATTTTGGCGCCTACCCTTTGCACCTGAGCGCTGCGCGCGTCATTAGCAGAAAGCGTGAGATTACTTTGCAAAAAGCTGGTGTACTGCGTTAAGCTCATCGAAATCAATTCCGATTCAGGAACCACACTAAATTGCCTTCTGTTGGTGATGGGCACCCTTTCAATACAAGCAAAAAAAAGCGTTGCCCCAATAAGGAACAACGCCATTTTATGAATTGCTTTCATCATTTTATAAATCTGTTACGCAACCTTGTGATGCAGGACTAACGCATTTAGCGTATTTATACAACACGCCACTGGTTGGACCAACTTTAGGTTTCCATGCAGCACGGCGTTTTGCAATTTCCTCATCACTTATTTTTGCTTCAATCTTATTCACCACCGCATCAATGCGAATGATGTCGCCATCTTTCACCAAACCTATCAATCCACCTTCTTGTGCTTCGGGACAAATATGCCCTACCATGAATCCGTGAGAGCCACCACTAAAACGACCATCGGTGATCAAGGCCACGTCTTTCCCCAAACCTCTTCCCATCACAGCTGAGGTTGGCTTTAACATTTCAGGCATTCCCGGCGCTCCTTTCGGACCCTCATAACGAATAACAATAACATTACCCGCCACCACTTTTCCGCTCAAAATACCATCTATCGCTGCAAACTCATCGTCAAAAACAACGGCAGGTCCTTCAAATATTTCACCTTCCTTCCCCGTGATTTTCGCCACTGAACCTTGTTCAGCCAAATTTCCATAAAGAATTTGAATGTGTCCGCTTTCCTTTAATGGCGCGTCAAAAGGACGTATCAAATCTTGTCCTGCAATCAAATCAGGCAATACCGCTAAGTTCTCAGCCAATGTTTTTCCGGTAACGGTCATACAATCGCCGTGTAACATCCCTTTTGCCAACAACATTTTCATCACCGCCGGAACGCCGCCAACTGCGTGAAGGTCTTCCATTAAATATTTACCACTTGGCTTCATATCTGCCAAGAATGGCGTGCTGTCGCTCATTTTTTGAAAATCATCCAAGGTCAAGTCTACATTCACCGCTTTCGCCATGGCAATCAAATGCAATACTGCATTGGTTGATCCACCCAAAACGATGATCACACGCATCGCGTTTTCAAATGCTTTTTTTGTCATGATATCGCGTGGCTTGATGTCTTTCTTCATCAAGTTTTTTATCGCTTCGCCTACCATTTTCAACTCCATGGTCTTCTCAGGACTCAAAGCCGGATTCGACGAACTGTATGGCAAACTCATACCCATCGCTTCAATTGCTGAAGACATTGTATTGGCAGTATACATGCCACCGCATGCACCGGCGCTAGGACATGAATTCTTGATAATTCCTTTGTAATCTTCGTCACTCAAAGTACCATTCACTTTTTCACCTAAAGCTTCAAATGCTGAAATGATGTTCAATGTTTTGCCGCAATATTTTCCGGAAGCAATGGATCCACCATATACCAGTATACCTGGGCGATTCAATCGGCCCATAGCGATCATCGCTCCAGGCATGTTTTTATCACAACCTACCACTGGAATCACTGCATCGTAAAACTGCGCTTGCACCACAGTTTCTATGGAATCGGCTATAATATCTCTCGACACCAATGAATACTTCATTCCCGTTGTTCCATTAGAAATGCCGTCGCTAACGCCAATGGTGTGAAATATCAATCCCACCAAATTTGCTTCTACAACACTTTTCTTAATGTCTACCGCAAAACCATTCAAATGCATGTTGCACGTATTGCCTTCGTAGCCCGTACTCACAATGCCCACCTGTGCCTTGCTCATGTCTTCATCGGTTAAGCCCACTCCATAAAGCATTGCTTGTGACGCGGGTTGCGTGGGATCTTGCGTGATCACTCTACTGTACTTATTCATTTCTTCTGACATGGTTGCTTTTTTTATGAAACACAAAGATTATAAAAAACAAAAACATTCTCCTATTAAGAAGAATGTTTCTGAGAACAATCGTAATTATTATTTAATGCAGTGGAATTTCCTCAACCGGCGGAGGTACTTCTCCAGGAGAAGGTATTAAGCCAAATAAGGTTTCATCGATCAAATACAATATTAAAAAGATCACCAAGAAAATCAGAAAGATAATCATCGTTCTCGCAAACTTCTTGAAGCTCTCTTGGTCTTTGTCTTTGGCTTTTGTTTTGGTAACGCGTTTGATGTCATTTTGAACACGAATAAAAGCACTTTTGTTTTTCACCACATAGTCCACCGCGCCATACTTTACCGAATTCACCGCTACATCAATATCTTCTTGACCCGACAACATGATCACTTCTACATCGGGCGCTATTTGCTTGATTTCTTGAAGCACTTTGATGCCCGACATGGCATTGGGTTTCTCGCTATCTAAAAAGTAATCCAAAATGATGACATCGGGTTTCTTGCTCAGCGCCTTCAACACGTCTTCCCCTGTGGTAAAAGTTTTGATTGTAAAACTCTTATTTTGACTCAGGTTATGTACCGCCGTCTTTAAATACAAGTCATCATCGTCGACTAAGTAAATTAAAGTATTTGCCATATTCTTTTGTTTAATTAATGATTAGTTCTGCAATTGTAACAATTCTTCTTTTAATTCCACCTCAGCCAAAGCATAAGCCACCACCATTTGGTCCAATAAAGCAGGAATTTTTTCCACTTCCTTGGCATTGAGACCACATTCCTGTAAAACTTTGCTCACCTCTACCATGTCATCCATGCCCATAAAAGAATAACTTGTTTTGAGTTTGTGCGCCACTCCGCCGATGATCTGCCAATCTTGCTTGACCAAACTGTCTTGCATTTTCTGAATGGATTCTGGCGTTGTTTTGATAAACGACTGAATAATATCTTCTATAAAATCTTTACTCCCAAGTGAAAGATCGTTTAAATAATTCAGATCAATGTGTTTGTATTTTCCCATTGTACAATTTCTTTATGCTTGCTTTTGTACCAACTTGGCTATTTTTTGTTTCAATTTATCTGGATTAAATGGCTTCAAAATATAATCATCCATTCCTGCCTCTAAATATTTATTATCGCTCGATTCCGTAAAGATGAAAGCGGTCATTGCCAAGATAGGTATATTTTTCTTGGGCTCCGGAAAATCTTTTCTGATGATCTTGGTCGCCTCAATACCGTCCATTTCAGGCATCATGATGTCCATTAAAATAACATCAAAATCATTTTCCCTCAATTTTTCAAGTGCAATCATTCCATTTTCAGCAATCACGACCTCACAACCAAAATTATTCAACACCCGCTTTGCCAATATTTGATTCAACTCGTTGTCCTCAGCCAGCAACACTTGAAGTTTACCCAACACAATATCTTTACCATCGTCTTCTTCTTTGGCCTGCACATTCGCTGCGCTTTCCTTAGGAAGTTTTAACGTCACGATGAATTTAGACCCTTTTTCAGGCTCACTAATCACCTTGATGTCGCCCTGCATCAAATCAACTAATTTTTTAACAATGGTAAGTCCTAAACCTGTACCTCCATATTTTCGTGTAGTATCGCCTTTTGCTTGCGTAAAACTTTCAAAAATATCGCTGAGTTTGTTTGCGGGAATGCCAATACCTGAATCCTCCACAGTCATTTCCAACTGCACTTCCTTTTCGCTGTCATGTAGCACTTTCACCGCCAACTCCACCTTTCCCTTCGAAGTAAACTTAATCGCATTACTCATTAAGTTCAATAAAATTTGGTTCACACGAACTGAATCACCAATCACTTTCGCTGGCACTTCATCTTCAATGTTCAACACCAGCGAAACACCCTTATCATCGGCACTTTGTTTTTGCAACTTCACCAGCTCTTTCAAAATAGTGCGCAAATCAAATTCAGAAGCCTCGATCGACATTTTCCCCGCTTCGATTTTAGAAAAATCTAAAATATCATTGATGATGACAATCAAATTTTCGCCTGAAATTTTTACCGACTCCAAACTGCTGCGCTGTTCATCGCTTAGTTCACCTCTGAGCAGCAAGCCTGTAAACCCAATGATCGCATTCATTGGCGTTCTGATTTCATGACTCATATTGGCCATGAAATCTTGCTTCACTTTCACTGAAGCTTCGGCCACCCTTTTGGCTTCACCCAACTCCTTGTTAATGCGAACGAGATACGCCAAATTCTCACTCAACTTTCTTTCGGTTTGTTTTCGAATGGTAATGTCTGCGCCATTTGCAAAACATTTACCATTCTTTACAATCAACTTCCAACGCATCCATTTCTCTGTTCCGTCGTTGCATTTCATTCTGTTTTCGAACACAAAAATATCACTGTTGCTACCCAGCTCTTCCTGAATAATTTTTTTGGTTTCATTCACGTCTTCACTGTGAAAATACTGCACCAACGGAGTACCGATGACACTCTCCACATTGTATCCTAACAATGTATAAAATGTTTGATTGACCTCTTCTACAACAAAACTATTCAGATCAAAAATACAAGTGATGTCCATGGAATTGTCGACCAAACTCGCCAAGTTTTCTTGGATCACATATTGTTCAGCCAATTCCTTTTGTTGCTGATACAGCTTTAAATAAGTACTCACCTTTGCCTTCGTAATCTCAATATCCAAAGGTTTAAATAAGTAATCCACTGCACCAGTCTCGTAACCCTTGAGTACGTATTTTTGTTCCTTACTGATCGCCGTTACAAAAATGATGGAAATATTGGCTGTTCTTTTATTGGACTTCAATATTTCGGCCACTTCAAAACCATTCATTTCAGGCATTTGAACGTCGAGCAATATCAGTGCGATATCATGGCTAATCGCCATTTTAAGGGCAGCCTTACCTGACGTCGCCTTCAAAAAATGACGCCCTTCTCCTTCAAGCAATTTTTCAAGTGCAAAGATATTTTCGCTCTTGTCATCCACCAACAAAATATTGGTAGGCACTATTTTATTTTGTAATTTCTTAAACATTTGTCAACGCATTTTTCAATTTCTCCATCAACACCTTTTCTTGCAAAGGAAGTGTGAGCACAAAAGAACCTGTTTCAATAGCGCTAATCCAAATCAGTAATGGAAACTCTTTTATTTTTTGTTTTTCGGCAAGCGACAAATCTACATCTTCCACCAAACACAAATCCACATTTCCCTGAC
The DNA here is from genome assembly GCA_947444925.1 of Flavobacteriales bacterium. Lineage (GTDB taxonomy): Bacteria > Bacteroidota > Bacteroidia > Flavobacteriales_C > JAHEZL01. The sequence goes on from CANFBW010000032.1 coordinate 5,441, forward strand.
TCAATTTTTCCTGCAGTTCTTCCATGTCATTGGCATCGATAAGCGGCAACGCGTATTTATCGAACAACGCACTCATTTGGTAAACATGCATGATGTCTTTGCTAAAAAAAAGTATATTACTGCCTTTTAGCGCCTTACAATGTTGGGCAGCAACAGCTCCGCCGTCTCCAATGATCCAAGTATTTTCTTTACTTGCTTGCACTTCGTTTTCATTGTTAGGCTCTTCGTATGCCACATAACTTGTTTCAATCGGAAAAACTACTGTAAAAGTAGTCCCCTTACCTTCTTCACTTTTCAATTTCAATTCTCCATTGAGCAAATCCACCAATTTTTTGGTGATAGACAATCCCAGGCCTGTACCTCCATATTGTCGACTGATAGAGCCGTCGGCTTGACGAAAGGCTTCAAACACTTGACTTTGTTTGTCCTTAGGAATGCCAATTCCCGTGTCAACGACATCAAAAGCAATGGCATCTTTGAAAATACCCAATTCCATTTTCTCTCTATCATCATCCATATCGCGCACCACCACGCGAACCTTTCCGCCTTTGGGCGTGAATTTTATTGCATTAGAAATGATGTTTTTCAATATCTGCTCCAAACGCATTTTATCGGTTTGTAAGGCTTCTCGCTTCGTTTGAACTTCAAACTCAAGTTGTACTCCTTTTTCATTCGCTATGGGCTTAAACAAAGGATGCAGATCATCAACAATCTCGACAAAGGAATGTTCGTTAATTTCAATGTCTAATCGCCCAGCCTCTATCTTTGATAAATCTAAAATATCGTTGATCAGCACCAGCAAACTATTGCCTGACTTGTGAATAACCATTGCCGAATCCACCTGATCCTTGGTGAGATTGCCAGGACCGTTGTCGGCCAATAATTTTGAAAGAATCAGCAAACTATTCAAGGGAGTGCGCAACTCGTGCGACATATTCGCTAAAAATTCAGATTTATAGCGATTGCTTTGCTTCAATTCTTCAACAGTATCTCTAAGTTCAACAGTGGTGGTTTTTAAAGAATCCTGCATATTGAGCAAAGCCAAACCCAAAGTGTCTTTGTCTCCTCTAATGTTCACCGGCACATCGTAGTTTCCCTTTCCGATCTTATTGGCAACCAAGGCGAGTTCATTGGTATTGTCGACCATGGAAAGAAAAGCCTTCGTTAATTCGCCAATAGAGTCGTTTGAAAAAACTTCGATTTCAATATCCGTGTCACCATTTTTAATTTTATTGGCTGCAGCGCCAAGCAAACGCATTTGATAATTAACGGAATTAATGGACAACAATACCCACAACACAACAAGCAATATTGTAGATGAAATCATGATCAATGATGCGTTAATTTTATCTTGCGCTGATTTGTATTCTTCTTTGATCAAGTATTCTATTCCATGCAATGCCAATACTTCAATTTCATTAAGAATGTTGAGCGCACCTGTAGCGCTGATCCACCAATCTTCGGCGGTGTAGGTGTAGAGTCGGTCTTGAGGATGCTCAAAAGCATAGTCGGTCATCTCTAGCATTCGTGCCACATTACCATGGTAGAAATCGCGTTGAAAAACATCGTTGATCTCAGGAGAAGCCAATTTTAAAAATGATTTCAAATTGCTTTCAAAGGCGCCCTTCTGCCCAGCAAATTTACCGTAATCCAAATCTTCAAAACGCCCCATATCAAAGGCTTTATTGATGGTGGTACGCATTCTGCCCAACGATTCCTTTGTACGAATCAATGAAATATAGGCACGCATGGCTTCATTTGTTTTTTCAATCCCCGATGCCGTAGCAATGGACGCTATGCGCTCAATGAGCTGCTCTATCACGTTGGAATAATAAACATCGACTTCTTCTGATGACATTTGAAACCAACTAATTTTGCTGCGCACTTCTTTGATGTCACGGAATTCCTTAAAAAAATTAGTGTCGAGATGCGACTGTAAGGCATCTATTTTAATAGAGCGCACTATCGAATCGCTTTGGTTGATTTGCCCCACCAATTTGCTTTGAATCTCAAATATTGGATTGTTAATGTAGAGCACCGAATAATCTCGCTCCTTTTGTATCTCGTGAACAACCACCGACATCAAATGGATTTCACTCGTCTTTTGTCGCACCACACCTAACTTTCGCTCGTTTTCGTAACCCATCAAGATCTTATCAACCGAGAACCACGTAAGGATCAGCAAAGGAAAAAAAGCGGTAAGAAATAGTTTTTGCTTAAGACTAAGCCAATTAAAAAGCTGCATTATTTGACCAAAATTTATGTTTTATACCTAAACCTACAATAAAAGTTGTAAACAGAAGCCTTAATTTTACAATTAGAAATTGAACTGCCCTTTTTTACTTAATTTGCATACATGAATAGCAGCATCAAAACCAACGCCATTTACGGCTTTTTAGCGCTCGTATTCGCTGTCATTATTTGGCAAGCAACGAGTGTTTTATTTTACTTACTTATCTCTACAGGAATCGCCGTTGTAGGCAACAAAATCGCTCTTAAAATCGAAGCCGTCAAAATTAAAAAAAGAAACCTACCGAGATGGTTGATTGCACTTGTTTTCATTGGGAGTATATATCTATTTTCATTTGCTATTTTGAGTATGCTCGTTCCTCTTGTAAGCAGTGAAATTGAACTATTTGCGAATATCGACTTTACGCATATGCTCAGCAACCTGCAGCAACCTATCGCTGAGATCGACAACAAAGTGCGCATCTTCAGTGGTAACAATGCCTTTTCAATAGTAAATTATACGAGCAAAAGTGTTGACAGTATGCTCGACATTGCAGACCTGTCTTTTTGGATCAATGGCGTTGCTTCATTTACAGGCAATTTCATAGTTGCACTATTCTGCATTGCCTTTATTTCCTTTTTTCTGATGAAGGATGGCACAGCCATATTCAACACACTTCTTTCCTACCTATCAGAAAAATCAAAAAATAGTGTGCAAAAAATCGTCCGCAATTCAATGAACCAACTTTCACGCTACTTTATTGGCGTAGCGATTGAAACAGCAGCCATCTTTGTGCTAGCAGCCATTGGCTTGTGGTGCTTTAATGTGGAAGAATACATCATCATTGCGCTTTTTGCTGCGGTATTGAATATCATTCCTTTTATTGGACCAATCATCGCCATGACCATTGCCTGCCTGCTGGTGATCACTGGCGCTCACGACCTGCCGTTTTACAGCGAAGTACTTCCACTAATCTACAAAACAATAGGTGTGCTTATTGCAGTACATTTGATTGATAGTTTTGTGCTACAACCCTACATCTATTCAAGCAGCGTAAATGCCCATCCCTTAGAGATATTTCTAGTGATACTGCTCACCGGCAATATAGCGGGAATAGTTGCAATGATATTTGCAGTACCGGCATATTCAGTACTCCGCATCGTCATTACTGAATTCTATCAGAATCCCAATCACATTGAAAATAATTAATCAGCAATGATATAACGCACCATTACAGCCATATCAAAGTAGCGCTGTGGAGCGCTTTCTGTATGTACAAATTCGTAGTTGGGACGAACTTGCGCACCAAGTGTAATGGGAACAAAACCGAGCTGATATTCTAATCCCAAAACAGCATCAATACCAAAGGCAGTATTTGCAGCTGCATAGCCATTAGAGACACTGAAGTCATTCCAGTAGCCAGCATGCAAACCACCTCCAACCGACCACGATAAATTGGTCGTATGTAAAGTAGAAGCGTGAATTTCTTTGTGCAATTGATAAAGTGCAATGAGCACTCCACCATCTTGGGCAGTACCTGTGATACGGCTGTATAAAAAGTTGATCTCAATATTCTGCTCGGGCTGAATGAATTGCTTGTACGTAAGGCCAAAACCTTCTTTTCCTCCGATCACCCCAAGGGCGGATCTGTATTGAGCGAAAACACTAGTCAGTGACACCGACATAAGAACCATCAATGAAAATCTTTTAAAAATCATAGTTTGCGGATTGGGGGTTAATGCGAAACAAAAAAAAACTCCCCCGTGCGTACGGAGGAGTTTCATAAAAGTTTCAAGAGATTTTAATATTCCCAAAGATCTTGCTCTTTGTTGAAAATCTCATCTTTGATTTTCTTTGCTTCCAACAACAAATCCAAGTTGTTTTTGTACTCAACAATCTTTCTGTCGTAAACGTTGCTTTCTTTGATGATGTAGCTACTGAACTGACGCTTCCAAAAAACATCTTCCAATGTTCTTCTTTCAGCATCGTTGTTGCGGTTGAACACTTCAATATTTACAAAGATCTCACGTGCTTCAGGAAAGTACACCCAAAACAAGGGGCTCTCTCCTCGATAGTTTCCTTCTTCGTCAAAACTTTCTTGCACTGGACAAATACCAATAATTCTTACTTCCAAAACTGATTTCTGCTTGTCGAAGAACCAGTCTTCTTTCAAACGATATCTTTTTACAGAAGATGGATCAAAAGGAATTACAATAGGCTTAGGAATAGAGTTACCATCGGCATCAAAGTCAAACAAAGTGTCGGTTTTAACCAACATAGCTTGAATTTCACTTGGCTCCAATTTCACTTTAAACTCATCGTCCATCGAGCTAAAAGCAGTCAAACCACTACCACCTTCTTGAACAGCATCAATAATAACTTGCGTTAAACTCCTTCTGTTGTTGATTTTTTCAGTAGGAAAATAAAGAGGGTGGTTGATCTTCTCTCTCAAGTCAATCACGCGCCAAACTCTTTTTGACCACATTACATCAGCCTCTCTCAAGGGAGTATATGGAATTACTTTTCTTGCGGTATGATGCTCAGGAACATAAACACCGTCCAAAACGTTTTGTCCGATTGAAGATGTATAGCATAGAACAGCCACCATCGCCATCAGCATCCATTTGTTCATTACCTTCCTCATAGCTATCGCTTTTAAATAAATCTAGTTTGCAGTAAGTGCAATGGTACCCAGTTTTCTTACAGAACCATCAGGCATTTTTGCTTTAATGTTTTCAAAATAAACTTTAGTTCCTTTATTCGCAGCACTCAACAAAGACTTCATGTCGTTTGTCAAGCCCTCGCTTGTTGAAGACAAAGTTCTCAAGTCACCTTTCAAATTCATCGTCAAGTCAAAAGAAACTACCGTTACCTTTAAGTCAAAATCAAAATTATCCATCTTCGCAATCACAGTAGAAACAACTTTCAACTTTGCAGAGGCGATCAAACCACTTCTTTGCTGCATCACCTCGGCAACTGGATCGGGAAGGGTTTTCACACGAAACACCATTCCACCCAAGCGACCTCCACCTTTTTTGCTCACAACAACTTCAACTCCCTTAGGATTTGGTACTTTTGCAGTAACTATGTATTCGCCTTTTTTTGCACTAGGGCTAATAGATAATCCCGATGCAGCAACTTGTATACCGTCTAAAGCAACACCTGGAGCAGAAACTGACATTGGATTAGGAACACCAACATAAAACACGTTCATTTTAGTGGCGGAAATAGTAGCCGTAGGCTCAGCTACCATGTAAGATGAATGGTAGTTGTAGTAAGTGATTTTGTCTTTACCAGCGATTCTAATAACGCCTGCAACATCTTGCAAACCTGGGCTAGAAGCACGTTCTCTCAACAAACCTTTTCCACCAAGGGATTTAATTTCCTTAAACGGTCCTTTGAACAAGGTATTGGTCTCTTCTTCTTTGTCGTTTTGCGTTTCGTATTTACCGCCAATGAATTTAGTGGTATCAACAACACCTGAAAAGATGCGAGGAGTAATGTCCTTGTTATAAGCTGCAATGAAAATATCACCTTTGATAGAGTCACCAGTTAAAACGTAGGCAGGATTCATCACAGCCATACCATTAACAACGTTTACCACCATACCGTCACCTTCCAATGACACAGCAATTTTATCAATTACTTCGGTTTCAGCATTACGAACGTAGGTTTGAATCAATGTTAAGTTTGCCGTAGCAGCTGCCATCGGCAAGTGGTCAACCATTAACGAAATCCACTCGTGATTGATGTCTTCAATAACGCTGTCTTTTGTAGCCAACATCTTGGCTAATCTCTTCATAAGCGGCTTGTCCTTCTTCACCAAATCAAGACCCAACAACATGTCCTTAAACTTGTTAAGGCTCGTTTTTAAACGCTCTGCCTTATCATTAGGGACATCGTTAAGAATGTAGTATCCAGCTGCCAATTCCTGATTGTCTTTTGCTAACGGAATTGAATCTTCATCACGACCACCAGATGAATTAACGATGTAATCTTTATCTTCTTGAATGAAGTTAAATATTTCATCGGCTTGTTTACTGATTTGTTTCGCAATAACATTCAGCTTCTTTGCACTTTCAATTTTCAATGCAGCACTAGCAATTGCTTTGTACGATTTTTCATTTTTGGCGGAGAAGTTCTTGTTTGTACTTCCAATACCATCTTCTAGCATAACGAAGGCATTTAATAAATCCTTCGATGCGTTCATCGCCAACATCGCCAAAAGTACAAGGTACATTAAGGAGATCATTTGCTGGCGCGGACTGAGTTTCTCTGTTGACATGTTATAAGTTTCTTTAAGTTTTAGTTAAACTATTTAATTATCCTGTTCAGATAATACTAACGAACAGTCATGGCAGACAACATGTTGCCATAAATAGTGTTCAACTTACTCAAGTTTTGACCCAAAACAGAGATTTCTTCTTTGTATTTCTTAGTGTCTTCTACAGAAGAACTTAAGCTAATTAACAATTGGTTGATATTGTCAGAAACCTCAGTAGACAATTTCATGCTTTCGTTTGTTGAAGTAACTTGTTTAGCATAAACATCGTTCAACTCAGAAAGATTACGTGTCATTTTTGTCAATTCTTCTGCGTAAGAAGCACCAGTTCCTTTAAGGTCTGTTAAGTCTGTTAAAGCAACAGAAGCTCTTGAATAAGAATCAGAAAGTTTGCCCACATTTTCAGAAGCACCTTTGATTTTTTCAACAAATTCATTGCTAGCTGCACTTGCGTTACCCAAGTTGTTCATGTTGCCAGCAGTGTCGCCCAAGTTTTTCATTCCTTTTCCTAAAGACTCCAACAATTCAGGACCGATATTCGCGTCCATCAATAATTTATCTAATTTTTGAGAAATAGGATCCGTAGATTCCAACAATTCAGGAGCCTCTTCTTCATGCTCCTCATGTTCAGCGTGACCACCAGCCAATTCAGGATAAGCTAAAGTCCAGTCAATATCCATGTGCGGCTCTTCAAATGCACCCATAACAAACAAAAACGCTTCTACTGACAAACCAGCTACAAGCATCACTGACGCACCTGGCCAGTGTTGAATCTTGAACATCGCTCCTACAATTACAATCGCGGCACCAAAACCGGTCGCCATCATCTGAAATTTTTTCTTTTTAAAACTCGCTCCTGACATAAAAAATAGTTGTTAATAGGTTAAGTTAATGGACTAGTTGTTATTGGTTAATAAACTTGAGAATCATTCACGTCTCCTTTTTTGCGTCCAAGGTAGGTTTCAACGCATCTGAAGCCAACGTAACATTTTGAAGTATCTTGATATTCGTAAGTTCTTGCACCTGTTTGCATAAAGTAACCGATGTCTTTCCATGAACCTCCTCTGATTACTTTTCTTTTCAAGGCAGGTGCATCTGTTTCAGAAGCTTCGTACGAATAATCCATATTTAAATCGTGTGCGAAGTTAAAGGAAGATTCTTCGAAAGCATTACTTGTCCATTCTGCAACGTTACCTGACATATCGTACAATCCAAAACCATTTGGCCAGTAGTGCGCAACAACAATTGAATGCAAACCACCATCATCCACATAGTTTCCTCTTAAAGGCTTAAAGTTACCCAAGAAACATCCTCTGCTATTTCTGATATATGGACCACCCCAAGGATAAGGAGATTGATCATAACCACCTCTCGCAGCGTATTCCCACTCCGCCTCAGTAGGCAATCTAAAGTCGTTTACAATCGGTTGTTCCAAAACATTTGTTCTGTAGTTGTTCATCAACAAAGTTCTCCAAACGCAAAATGCTTTTGCTTGGTTCCAGTTAACACCTACAACTGGGTAGTGGTCGTATACCGGGTGCCAAAAATACATTTTGGTCATTGGTTCATTGAATGAATAGGTGAAATCATGCACCCACGCCAAAGTATCAGGATAAATGTTTACGATTTCACGCTTGATAAATTGAGAACGGTCTGTAATTCCTTCGCCATAAGCATCAGGATAAGCCCAAGTTTCGAAAGTTCTTTCCTTTTTATCTTTTTCAGCATCGTCGTATTTATAGCGGTTCGCTTTTACAGAAGCTGTTTTAAAGTCGGTCCACCAATAAACATAGTTCAACCTTCTTGCATCAATTTGTTTGTTTTTGTAGAAACGCTCTGCTTCAGGCAAAAATAAATATGACAATGCCTCTACGTTTGCTTCAGCATCCCATTTAATTTTAACATCCCAATCAATATGCTCTCCATATTCTCCTGGAGTAATAACGTGGTCAGGATCAACTTCCGCCAATTTGAAATGGGCGATAGAATCTCTCACGTAATTCACAAATTGACGGTACTCGTCGTTCGTGATTTCTGTTTCATCAATATAAAATGACTGTACCGAAACAACCTTTGATTGGGCTGTAGTGGCAAATGTAATCTCTTGATCACTTGGCCCCATATGAAACGCTCCTAAGGGAATGAATAACATTCCAAATGGATCTTCCTGAAAAAATGGAGCTCTATTTGTGCCCACCAGCTCTCCTTTTGGACCGCTGCTGCAGCTGCTTATAGCTAATGCTACAATAAAAAAGCAAAGAAACTTTTTCATACTTAACATATTTAATTTTAATGTACGCATCTTATATAAACTTCAATTCAACAATGCAATTATATTCAAAAGTAACAACATGTTCACAAAATATTCCGACAAAACATCTTTTATCGTCGGTCAAACTTTTTTTTACAACCACGTCACGTCCTTGTATACAGGAGGTTTCGGAGGCGTTGGCGGCTTCATGCAATAAGCCAAATAAATTTCATGAGTGCCTTGACTTCCACCGACTTTCGGCTCTTTCAAACCATTGGTAGTAAAGTCATAAGCATAACTAATACTCAAATCACCTACCTTATATCCAACCAATGCTGCAACAGCATCTTGGTAACGGTAAGTTACCCCAGCAAAGATTTTCTGATTCCACTCTGCAAGTGCGTTAACGTCAAATTGAGGAACAGTACCATCTGATTTAATCAAAAATGAAGGTTTCAACAACCACATTGGATTCATTTGATAGTTGTAACCCCCTGTTATATAGTAGTGTCTTCTAATATGAGTTTCCGAAGTACCACCTATGATTACCTTTGATTCCAATAATTTTTGAGAACTAACGCCAAAATACAAACTTGGACTCTTGTAAAAAACACCTACACCAACATCTGGTGTCATTGCACTACCCACAGCAATTGAGGCATCGCCAGCATCAACAGCTTTAAATCCTGGACTATAACCCTTATTTATAATACCTGCATCAATACCGAGGCCTAATTTTCTTCCATTTTTCAAATCGGCATGAAAAGAGTAGCTTGCTTTCACACTTACATCATTTGCTTGACCAGCTTGGTCGGCAATTGCTGTAATTCCAAAACCATTTTGACGCGCAAAGGGCATTGAAAAGTTCAAAACACCCGTTTTCGGAGCCCCAGTAAACCCAACCCATTGGTTTCTCATGGTCAATCCAACGCAAATTTTATCGTTGATCGCAGTTGCTCCTGGGTTAAAAGTTTGGTTGTTAAAAAAGAAGTGGGTAAGCTGCGCATCTTGCTGTGCTACAGCAGAAGTCATCATTGCAGAGACTGCTAAAAAAAGTAATATTTTCTTCATAAATTATCCCTCGTAAGATAAGAAATCATTGGTATTTCAACCCCAATATAATTTTAAAACTAATTAAATTTTAACCGATAACAAAATTTCAACATTTTTTCTTTCTACTCCAAAATTTCAAATTAGTTCAGTTTGTTATAGGTTTGCCACCATCTGTCGGGAATATCTCCTCCACAAGCGGTTTGATAATCCTTATAACTGCAAGGCACCAAATGATGCCGCATATATTTTGATTGGTCGTCTGTTGGAAACGGCACTTCCATCCACCACCGCTCACTTTTATTGCTTTTGTAAAACACCACCAAGTGCTCATTGTCTTGAAAAGTGACATTGTATTTCAGATACTTTGAAGTGTCGCTTACGGGATAATCGCCTTTTCGGCCAGCAAACCCATCTAAAAAATACCAAACAATTTGCGAAGCGAGATTTGCAGTAATGCCTCGCTGATCTTTAGCTGGATTGATTTCAAAGAGTCCAAAGCAACTCATTTTATCACTAATACCAGCATATCTAGAAATGCGACATGCTTCATCACCAAAAAATCCGTTTGGCAAAACATTGTTGTTGCCAGGTGCATCAGAATACTTGACAGCAGAAATATCGAAAGTCAAAATATCCGCATTGCGCACCACTGCTTCAACTTCTTCCATGTTCGAGCGAACCCATCCAAGTCTGTATGCATCGAAGTTCAAGCGCTGCATCAACGCGAGTTCTTCGCTGTTGATGAAATAACTTTGAAAACCAATATTGCTGAAATTAAATAGATAATTGGGCTGGTGCACAATGATTTTACTTAAATAATTGCCCGCGTTTAAATCACCATACATATCTCCGATATCAAACATTGGATCAACGGCTACAGCATTCACCATTTGCTCCAATTGCTCAAAAGCCTGATAAATAGGGAAAGTAAGATCCTGACTACCGCCTAAAACGATGGTGGTCACCTGACTCTTGCCCAATTCCGCAATCACTTGTTGCACCGCAAAATAAGTGTCTTCCACTGTTTCGCCGGGCAAAATATTACCTAAATCGAGAATGTTCTTGATACCCGGAACAGCCGAAAGCTGGTACAAATACTTCCGAACTTCATCAGGAGCGGAACCACATCCGGCGTTATTCACCGCATTTCTTTCCTCGCAAATACCAATGATCGCAATATTGAAATCTTTCAAAACAATTCCTTCGTCCTCACCTTGGTAAAAAGAAATGTTCTTCCCCAATGAAAAGGCTTTCCAATTGTCTTGACCTACCTCATGCAGGTTGGTAGGCGAAAAATAGATTGACAGATTCATGCGTTGCGCAGGTTATTTCGTCTTTTTGAAAAATCTTTTCTTCTTCGCAGGCTCTTTAGCCGCCGTCTCCATAATGGCAACACAGTCGGCAAGTGTCAATGTTTTGGCTTCTGTTCCTTTCGGGATTTTAAAATTCTCTTTCCCCTTTTTAATATAAGGTCCAAAACGTCCATTTAACACTTCGATTTCTGCTCCTTCGTGCTCGTAAGTAGCGATAAATTTGTCTTTATCTGCTTGACGCTTCGCTTCAACCAAAGCAATTGCCGCTGGCAAATCCAATTCCATTGGATCTACTCCTTTAGGAATTGAAATAAATTTAGAGTTGTGCAACACATAAGGTCCGAAACGACCAATGCCTATCGTCAATTTTTTGTCTTCATACTCACCCAATTCCTTAGGCATTTTGAATAACTCTAAAGCTTCTTCAAAAGTGATCGACTCTAAACGCTGATTGGGTTGCAATTTCGCGTATTTTGGCTTTTCTCCATCTTCCTCCTTAGGTGTTTCACCCATTTGAGCCATTGGACCAAAGCGACCAATACGTACAAAAATATTTTTTCCGGTTTTTGGATCAATGCCCAAATGACGCTCCCCTGTAGCTCTTTCAGAGTTTTCAGTGGTGTCTGCTACATTTTTATGAAAAGGCTGATAAAACGCATCGATCATCTTCTTCCATTTGATTTCACCGGAAGCGATCTCATCAAATTCTTTTTCTACAGAGGCCGTAAAGTTGTAATCGACGATCGAGCTAAAATGCTTTTCCAAAAAGTCATTCACCACAGTACCAATATCGGTTGGGAACAATTTATTTTTCTCGGCGCCAGTAATTTCAGTACGCTCAAAAGAATCAATCAAACCATTCTCCAAGGTCACTATTTTATAGGCTCTTTCTTCACCCTCTCTTGTTTCTTTAACAATGTATCCACGCTTTTGAACAGTTGAAATGGTTGGTGCGTAGGTAGAAGGACGGCCAATGCCTTTTTCCTCTAATTTTTTAACCAAACTAGCCTCTGTATATCTTGCAGGATGGTAAGTAAATCTCTGTTTCGCCATCATGTCGGTCAAAATCAAACTTTGTCCAGCATCCAATCCTGGCAAAACACTGTTTGACTCACCTTCTTCCCCTTCATCGTCTGTTGATTCCAAATAAACTTTCAAGAAACCATCAAATTTCATCACCTCAGCATATGCTGCAAGTGTTCTTTTGCTACCTGAAACACCAATTACCACACTGGTTTTTTCCAATTCAGCGTCGCTCATTTGCGAAGCGATGGTACGTCTCCAAATAAGATTGTACAATTTCTCATGCTGTGGCTCACCCTCGATTTCGTGCTTGTCAAAATAGGTGGGACGAATCGCCTCATGCGCTTCCTGCGCACCTTTTGCTTTGGTTTTGTAGCGACGTACTTCTACATATTCCTTTCCGTAGCTCGAAGTAATCTCACTTTTCGCTGCTTCTATGGCTGTTTCCGACAAGTTAACGGAGTCGGTTCTCATATAGCTAATCAAACCTTCTTCGTATAAACGCTGTGCAATTGACATGGTTTGTGCTACCGAATAACCCAACTTTCTGCTTGCCTCTTGTTGTAAAGTAGAGGTAGTAAATGGAGGCGCTGGTGAGCGTTTTGCAGGCTTGGTCTCTAAACTTTCGATGTTAAAAGTTGAACCTACGCACTCTTTCAAAAAGGCCATAGCTTCTTTTTCGCTCTCCAATTTCTGAGGCAATTCTGCCTTTAATATTCCTTTTCCTTTTAAGTCGAAATGAGCTTGTACTTTAAAATAACTCTCACTTTTAAAGGTATTGATTTCGCGTTCGCGATCAACAATAATACGCACTGCAACTGATTGCACGCGGCCGGCCGACAATGACGGCTTGATCTTTTTCCACAACACAGGCGACAACTCAAAGCCCACCAATCTATCCAATACTCTTCGTGCCTGCTGCGCATCCACTAAGTTGATATCAATGAAACGCGGATTGTCAATTGCCTTTTGAATTGCTTCCTTCGTGATTTCGTGGTAAACCACGCGTTTTGTTTTCTTCACATCCAAACCAAGTGCTTCCGCCAAGTGCCAAGAAATGGCTTCTCCTTCGCGGTCCTCGTCCGTCGCTAACCAAACCGTGTCTGCTTCTTTTGCTAATTTTTTCAATTCTTTAACAACATCCTTCTTGTCTTCAGAGATTTCGTAGGTGGGTTCGTAGTTGTTTGCGGTGTCGACACCAAGTCCTTTTTTAACCAAATCCCGGATGTGACCGATGCTCGACTTCACAATAAAATCTTTTCCAAGAAACTTTTCAATGGTCTTCGCCTTAGCGGGGGACTCAACAATAACAAGGTTTTTAATCATATGAACAGGGACTGAATAAGTGCTGATTCGTGAAAGTATGGACTGCAAAGTAAAGCAAAAGCAAACATTAATTCCAAACGTTATTTTTTTTTACCAAACTAAGTCATTAATATATTAATGACTTAATTCGGAGATAAAAAATTAAAAAAGCGATCCAGGCACATATGCCATATTGTCATTCGATTGTTTTTTATCTACCTTTGACGCCCAACATTCATACCTTATATAATGCAGCAAAATTTAGAAAAGGAGATCGACGAGCGTCGCCAAGGAGAAGCTTTGGAGATGCAAAACACTCCCGCTTTAGTTGCCGACCGATTGCTGTATATTGAAAGCTACGGCTGCGCAATGAATTTTGCAGACAGCGAAATCGTTGCCTCTATTTTGCAGAAGGACGGTTTTGCAACTACCCGAAACGTGGAAGAAGCCGATGTGATATTCATCAACACCTGCTCCATTCGCGAAAATGCCGAAACCACTGCCCGCAACAAATTGAAACAATACAATGTACTCAAAAAAAACAATCCCGAATTGGTGATTGGGGTTTTAGGATGCATGGCTGAAAGATTGAAATCAAAATTTTTAGAAGAAGAAAAATTGGTTGACCTTGTGGCTGGTCCCGACTCTTACCGAGCGCTTCCGCAACTAATCGCCTTGGTAGAGAGTGGTCAAAAAGCAGTAAATGTTTTGCTGTCGCGCGAAGAAACCTATGCAGATCTTTCTCCGGTGCGCATGAACAGCAACGGTATCAGCGCCTACGTTTCTATTATGCGGGGCTGCGACAATATGTGCACATTCTGCGTGGTACCATTTACCCGCGGCCGAGAGCGAAGCAGAGATCCGCACAGCATTGTGAAAGAAGTGATAGATCTGCACAACGCTGGATACAAGGAAGTAACCTTGCTGGGGCAAAACGTAGATTCGTATTGCTGGTCGGAAAACCCAGAATTAAGAGGTAAAGCACTCAAAGAAGCGCCAAAAGAGCAAATCGTTACCTTTGCAAAATTACTGGAAATGGTCGCTTTGGTTTCGCCAAATTTGCGCGTGCGCTTTTCAACCTCTCACCCAAAAGACATCAACGACGATGTGCTTTTTGCCATTCAAAAACACCACAACATTTGCGAACACATTCACCTGCCTGTGCAAAGCGGCAATAGTCGCGTGCTTGAAATCATGAACCGCACCTACACGCGTGAATGGTACGTGAGCAAAGTGGAACGCATACGAGAATTAATACCCAACTGTGGCATTACCACTGATATCATTGCTGGTTTTTGCAGCGAAACCGAAGCCGAGCACCAAGACACTGTAGAATTGGTGAAATGGGCGCAATTCGACATGGCCTACATGTACTATTACTCTGAGCGACCAGGAACATTGGCAGCCAAAAAATATCCCGACGATATTCCCGAAGAAGAAAAAAAACGAAGATTGCAGGAAATCATTTCTGCTCAGCACGCTTCGCAAACACAAAACTTCAGCAAGAGTGTAGGCAAAACATTTGAAATATTGGTGGAAGGCGTGTCCAAAAAATCAAACGATGAATTGATGGGACGCACCACACAAAGCTTTGTGGTTATTTTTCCACGTGAGCATTACAAAATAGGTGATTATGTCAATGTTGAAATTACAGGCGGAACAAGAGCAACATTGATTGGAAAAGCAGTAAAATAGTATGGCAAGCATAGATGCAGTTAAGCAAAAATTAGGAATCATTGGCAGTTCAGAACAGTTGAACCGGGCCATAGACATTGCCATTCAGGTGGCACCCACCGATTTATCAGTGCTCATCACGGGAGAAAGTGGGACTGGTAAAGAATCTTTTCCGCAAATTATTCACCAAAACAGTCCGCGCAAACACGCTGAATACATTGCCCTTAACTGCGGTGCAATACCAGAAGGAACGATTGATTCTGAATTGTTTGGCCATGAAAAAGGCTCATTTACTGGCGCACACGATGCGCGAAAAGGTTATTTTGAAGTAGTAGACAAAGGCACTATCTTTTTAGATGAAGTAGGCGAACTGCCATTGCCAACGCAGGCGCGTTTGCTGCGCATTTTAGAAAGCGGTGAATACATTCGAGTTGGTTCATCGAAAGTACAGAAAACCAACGTACGCGTTGTTGCCGCCACCAATGTTGATTTGGTGAAAGCGGTGCAAAACGGAAAATTCAGAGAAGATTTATACTACCGATTGAATACTGTACCCATCAAAATACCGCCATTGCGCGACAGAAAAGCCGACATTCATTTACTGTTTCGCAAATTCGTAGTTGACTTTGCTGATAAATACCGTATGCCTCCTATTAGGTTGGAAGAAGATGCTGTAGACAGTTTGATCAACTACCGATGGCCGGGAAATATTCGCCAATTGAAAAACATTGCCGAACAAATCTCAGTGATCGAAGAAAAAAGAGTCATCACTAAAATTACTTTGCTCAAATATTTACCCGCAGCTGATGGAACCAACTTGCCTATGCTCATCAGCAGAGACCAACAATCCACATTCACTGGCAGCACTGATGCCAAAGAAAAGGAACTGTTGTACAAAGTTCTTTTCGACATGCGCAAAGAATTGAATGACCTCAAAAAAATTGTGTTTGGCAAGGTGCCCGCGGCCAATGTTTTTGAAATGAATCACAGCAATGAACCGCTGATGAACAGTATTTATCAAGAGGACACTGACAACAATAATTATTCTGCCTACCCGGTAGCCGACAACCACAACACTGAAATTCAGGCCAGCGAAGAAGTAGAAGAATCGCTTTCACTTTCGGACAAAGAGCGCGAGTTCATCATCAAAGCACTGGAGAAACACCGCAACAAAAGAAAAAATGCCGCCAAGGAACTTGGCATTTCAGAAAGAACACTGTACCGAAAAATAAAAGAATACGACATCAAATGAAAATTCAACTGAACTGCCTTACCCTGCTTTTTTGCACATTGCTTCTTGCTTCCTGCAAGATGAGTGTTTCATTTACAGGCGGGAAAATCGAAGGCAAAACCTTTAACATTGGAGATTTCCCCAACTACGCGCCCATCGTACAGCCTTCGCTTAGTCAGTCTTTTGTAGATGGTTTGCGCAACAAAATCGTCAACGAATCCAATTTGAAATATACCCAATCCTCAGCCGATCTTCTTTTTTCTGGCAGCATTAAAGATTACAAGATCACGCAAATTTCAGCCACCAGCGGAACAACGGCAGCCATGAGTCGATTGACGGTTACCATTGAAATAAACTACATCAACAACATTGATCCCAAAAAAGGCTTCTCCGCACCCAAAACATATACAGAGTTTGCCGACTTTGGAATTGACCAAAGTCTTAGCAGTATCGAGCAAGACCTTATCAATGAAATTGTAAAAAAATTAGCACAGCAAGTGTATCTCGACATTATTCCTGCCTGGTAAAACTATGCAAGCACAAGATTTTCACACCCTCTTAAAAAATGCGACGGCGCTGAACGAAGAACAGTTGCGTGATTTGCAGCACATCATTGAGAAATACCCGTATTTTCAATCGGCATACTTGCCCCTGCTGCGTCACTACTACAGCAACAATCACATTGATTTTGAAGACACTTTAAAGCTTACCGTGGTGTATTCAAGCGATAGAAATAAAGTGCGTAATTACTTGCGTCAACAAGAAAACACGGCATTACCAGCTATTACAAAACCGGTTATATCAATAACGGAGAGTAACTACATTACCGCTAGCGCTTCTGACCCTTTGCTGGATCAATTAAACCATCAAATTTTGTCGGAAGCCGTCAACTTCAGTTTACAACAAGAAGTTGAAGAAATCAGCAAAATGCCAGTGCAAGAATCGCTCATAGAAAAAGAAATAGTACCCAACGATACCAAACAAAATTTTTACGATTGGCTGTCTAAACCAAAAGAAGAACCAAAACAAAAGTTAAAATACGAGCATCTTATCGACAAATTTTTAACGAACCAACCGCGCATTGTTCCCAAGAAAGAATTCTTCTCTCCCATCAATATGGCCCGCAAGAGCGTAGAGGAAGACACAACTATTGTATCAGAAACATTGGCCAATTTATATGTGCAACAAGGACATTACAGCAAGGCACTAAAAGCCTTCGAACAATTAAGTTTGAAATTTCCGAAAAAAAGCACTTACTTTGCCGCCCGTATTCATCAAATTGAAGAGTTAAAAAAAAATAGAAAATCATGACTATTCTTCTCCTTATAGCTAGCATCCTCCTAATTATCGTTGTTTTGGTACAAAACAGTAAAGGAGGAGGATTGGATTCCAGCTTTGCATCACAATCGTCGGCTTTCGGCGCAAAAAGAACGACTGACATCGTTGAAAAAATTACTTGGGGTGTTGCTGCTTCACTTGCTGTTCTTTGCTTGGCTTCTACTTTAATGTTGGGTTCAGGCAAAAAAGAAAACGCAAGCGCGGTTAGAAATTCTGAAAAACAAGAAGCTCCAAAAGCTCCTGCAGGAGGCATTCCAGTTACAAAATAAACGTATTTACTTTGTCACTTTGACATTGCATCTGTCAATTCAGCTCTTCAGAAAAGCAAAATCTGAAAATTTGTCTTCATCCCACAACGGTTTTTGCCTTGGCACATATTGTGTCTACAATGCAGCACAAAAATTCTCATAACATTTAAACTAAATAGAAAAATGGCAGCAATTAAAATTAAACCTTTGGCTGATCGCGTGATTATTGAATCCGCAGTAGCAGAAGAAAAAACAGCAGGTGGATTGTACATCCCTGATTCCGCAAAAGAAAAACCACAAAAAGGAAAAGTCGTTGCAGTAGGTACTGGCAAAAAAGACGAGCCGCTAACTGTAAAAGTTGGTGACAATGTTTTGTACGGAAAGTACGCAGGAACAGAAATCACTATTGATGGTAAAGACTACCTCATTATGAAAGAAGCCGATATTTTTGCGGTACTCACAAAATAATTAAACTCTAAAAAAATAAAGAAATGGCCAAATCAATAAATTTCGACGTAAGCGCGAGAGACCAACTTAAAAAAGGTGTAGATGCTTTAGCAAATGCTGTTAAAGTAACCCTCGGACCAAAAGGAAGAAACGTTGTTATCGAAAAAAAATTCGGTGCTCCCATCATCACTAAAGATGGTGTGTCAGTAGCCAAAGAAATTGAATTGCAAGATCCAATTGAAAACATGGGCGCACAAATGCTGAAGGAAGTTGCTTCTAAAACAGCTGACATTGCTGGTGACGGAACAACTACTGCAACTGTTTTAGCACAAGCCATCATTACTGCAGGTTTGAAAAACGTTGCAGCGGGTGCAAATCCAATGGACTTGAAAAGAGGTATCGACAAAGCTGTAACGGCCATAGTTGCAGAATTGAAAAAGATTTCTAAAAATGTTGGCAACGACATTAAAAAAATCGAACAGGTTGCTACTATCTCTGCAAACAGCGACGATACTATCGGGAAAATCATTGCCCAGGCCATGGAAAAAGTGGGTAAAGAAGGCGTGATCACTGTAGAAGAAGCAAAAGGAACAGAAACATATTCTGAAATCGTTGAAGGTATGCAATTCGACAGAGGATATTTGTCGGCGTACTTTGTAACCAACACTGAAAAAATGTTGGCCGACCTTGACCACCCTTACGTATTGATCACTGATAAAAAAATATCAACTATGAAAGACATTCTTCCTATTCTTGAGCCAGTTGCTCAATCTGGAAGACCTTTGTTGATCATCGCTGAAGATGTAGATGGTGAAGCATTGGCCACTTTGGTAGTAAACAAATTACGTGGTTCATTAAAAATCGCAGCGGTAAAAGCACCAGGTTTTGGTGACAGAAGAAAAGCAATGTTGGAAGACTTAGCGATACTGACGGGCGGCGTATTGATTTCTGAAGAACAAGGTTTCAAATTGGAAAGCGCAACTTTAGACATGTTGGGTAAAGCTGAAAAAATCACCATCGACAAAGACAACACGACCATCGTTAATGGAAGTGGCAACAAAAAAGACATCAAAGGAAGAGTAGCGCAAATCAAAGCACAAATCGAAAGCACTACTTCTGACTACGACAAAGAAAAACTACAAGAGCGTTTGGCTAAATTGGCTGGCGGTGTTGCTGTACTTTACGTAGGTGCTGCCACTGAAGTGGAAATGAAAGAGAAAAAAGACAGAGTTGACGATGCACTTCACGCAACAAGAGCAGCTGTTGAAGAAGGAATCGTTCCGGGTGGAGGTGTTGCCTATATCAGAGCTGTAAGTGCCCTAGCAAACTTGAAAGGCGCAAATGCTGACGAACAAACAGGTATTCAAATCATTCGTCGCGCTGTTGAAGAACCATTGCGTCAAATCGTTGCAAATGCTGGTGGCGAAGGATCAGTAGTGGTTGACAAAGTGAAACAAGGAAAAGGTGATTACGGCTACAACGCAAGAACGGAAGTATACGAAGACTTGTTGAAAGCAGGTGTTATCGATCCAACAAAAGTGTCAAGAGTTGCGTTGGAAAACGCTGCATCTATCGCTTCTATGTTGTTGACAACAGAATGCGTTTTGGCTGAAATACCTGAAGAAAAAGGCGCTGCAATGCCAGGTGGTATGGGCGGCGGAATGCCAGGAATGATGTAACAAACCACATTCATAAAACAAAAAAATCCCTTCCATTACCGGAAGGGATTTTTTTTGC
Source organism: Flavobacteriales bacterium (assembly GCA_947444925.1). GTDB lineage: Bacteria > Bacteroidota > Bacteroidia > Flavobacteriales_C > JAHEZL01. The sequence goes on from CANFBW010000032.1 coordinate 25,573, forward strand.
GTCCATGCGAAATACTACAAATGCGCCGATACCAATAAAAATAAATACACCAACACGCCTACATCAAAAATCCATTGCCGCTTGATTGTATTGAGGTAATTGGCCCCTAAAAAAACCAAAGGGAAAAGTAAAAAAGTAGATTCAAAATGAAAGCCCTTTGTGAAAAACAAAAGACCGATGGTGAAAACGGTGAACCACAATAAAATAGAATAAAACATTCTGATCTTCACCGTGAGCTTGTCCATAATTCTAAAAGAATACGCTAGAGAAAGCAGCAACAGCGCCAAAGCAAAAAGCCAATACAACTTCAAAGTAATGCCCTCCATAAAAAGAGAAAGCACTTTAGGATTGAACTCCAACAAGCGTTTTGTAAACAACAAATTGCTGTCACCAGTAAAAAATTGGTACACGGAGTATATATAAAATGGAATAAGTCCACCAATCAAAGGCAGCGCAACATCACGCCACTGAAAAGACTTCACAATACCCAAAGCCATAAGCAACCAAGGCAACAACACTATCAAAGGGAAATAAAAATAGACAGCGCAACCAAAAAGCAATCCGAGATTTAACGACTGGTACAACTTGCCCTGCGACTGATATATCGCAAAAAACTGATCGATACAAAACAGCAAAAAAAGCAGCGCAATTTGAACATCAAGATTGATGTGCTCACTCCAAAAAGAAAAACTGAGCATGGCAGCCAAAAAAAGAATGATACCTCCTTTGGCCTCCATCAGTTTATAATGCGTCACCACTTTTGCCATCCAGTACACCGAAATCAGCCATACCAGCAAAAATAAAACCCGCATCAAAGTGTCACTATATAAACAAAGACGTGGTAAATCACTGAGCGCAAAATAATTTTTCTCAAGAGGCAGCGAAAACACATTGAAGCCAAAGCCCAACACCAAAAAGGCGAAAAACAGATAAGACGCAAAACCGTTATTTTTTAAGGCCTTTAAAAACATAGTGCTAAAGTAAGTCAAAACTTAAAAGCCGACAGACAAAAAGAAAAATTATTGTGTTTTTTGTTGGGGGACAAAAAATCACTTTTTTCTTTTCAATAGAATTTTTACCTTTAGCCCATAAACTTTGTGCTATGAATATGAATTCTTTTTTTCACGCAATACACGCATTTGCCTATTCAACTTTTGAATTGCTTCCAGTTTTGGGCGATGTAGCCAACTGGGGATTCATTTCCATCATGTTTTTGATTTTCGTTTACTGGTTGAGAGTATTGGCCAAAGACGCTAAGGCAGGTAAATAATCCTTCTTCTAAAATATTTAAAAAAAACCCTTCGGAATTCCGAAGGGTTTTTTTGTTTTCAGCATCAATCAAATATGTCCTTGTAGTATACTTCCGAGCTATCTGCTGATGAATAAACTTGTTGAACCCTCCTACCGTCGGGGTGGACATACTCAAAAAACAATGCCGAATCACCAAGCGTTTGAGGTTTCCACCAATTTTGATTGGTAAAATCTTTGGTTGACGTCTTACGAAAAGAATATTGGTTTTGATTTAAAATCCTATTGAGTTCCGCAGGACAAGTTGTAAAATGCAGATAAATCGCATCGTCGATCCTTGGAATTAACTGATCTGTTTTCTCAAGAACTTTCACGCACTCATTTTGGGACGTGCCAAATAACGCAAGATATATCTCTTCGCCACTTCTCGATTTTAAGGCGTTTGAAACTTTGGAATATGCAACCTTCGAGATGTTTGCAAATTTCTTTAAGGTCAGTACAACCGAAACTATCAGACAAATAAACAAAACAACAGAAGGAAAGATTAATTTTCTGTTTTTCTTAATCAACCCCAAAATCACTACAAATACAAATGCAATAAAAAGCACTACTGAAAGTATGATCCAAAAAAACAAGGCTAAAAACACCTGCATATTTAAACCAAATCAAAGCCGATATCGTGTCTGTAATATTTTCCTTCGTAATTAATTTTCTCAGCATTGGCGAAGCTTGTGGCCAATGCCTCTTTCATTGTTGGCGCAATGGTAGAAATCGCTAAAATACGTCCGCCATTGGTCAATACTTTATCTCCATCGCTTTTGGTACCTGCGTGAAACAGCATGCTGCCAGTGCAATTTTCAAAACCTGTCATGGTTTTGCCTTTTTCATAATCTCCGGGATAACCGCCAGCCACGAGCATTACAGTAACACAGGTACGGTCGTCGAGTTCAATTTTCTTTTCCGACAATTTTCCTTGTCCCACAGCTTCGAACAATTCCAAAACATCAGATTTGATGCGGGGCATCACCACTTCCGTTTCGGGATCACCCATGCGCACATTGTATTCAATCACTTGCGGATCACCGCCATCGTTCATGAGGCCAATAAAAATAAATCCTTTGTAGTCGATGCCTTCTTTTTTGAGTCCGGCCACCGTTGGTATTACCACACGTTCTTCCACCTTTTTCAAAAACTCAGCATTGGCAAAGGGCACAGGAGAAATAGCCCCCATACCACCCGTATTCAAACCAGTATCGCCTTCGCCAATTCGCTTGTAGTCTTTGGCTGATGGCAAAATAACATAGCCATTGCCGTCGGTCAATACAAAAACCGACAATTCAATGCCTTTCAAAAATTGTTCAATCACCACTTTGCTGCTCGCAACACCAAACTTCGCGTGGGCCAACATATCGGTCAATTCTCTTTGCGCTTCTTTTACGTTGTCTAAAATCACTACACCCTTGCCTGCTGCGAGTCCATCGGCTTTCAAAACAAAGGGAGGTTGAATGGTTTCGAGGTATTTCAAGCCTTCAGCCAATTGCTCTTTGGTAAAAGAAGCATAGGCTGCCGTTGGGATACCGTGCTTGATCATGAATTTTTTAGAAAACTCTTTGCTTCCTTCCAGTTGTGCTCCTTGCGCTGAAGGCCCGATCACTGTTACATGTGCAATTTCTTTATCGGCAAAAAAGAAATCGTAAATCCCTTTCACCAGCGGATCTTCGGGACCTACCACCACCATGGTGATGTTTTCCTTCAGTACCAATTTCTTGATGGACGGAAAATCATCAGCAGCGATGGGCACATTAACGCCAAAATCTTTTGTGCCCGCATTCCCTGGGGCAATAAACAATTTTGACAACTTTTTGCTTTGGGCAATTTTCCAACTAAAAGCATGCTCTCGGCCACCAGAGCCCAATATCAATACATTCATAAGTCAAGTTCAATGTTTAAAGTTCAATGTATAAAGCTCAATGTTGGCAAGATCTAAAACTTTGATCTTGCCAACATTGAACTTTGAACCTTTTTACAAAGGTATATTTCCGTGTTTCTTTCTTGGCAATTTCGCCACTTTATTTTTCAGCATCTGCATTGCGATGATCAGTTTTTCACGGGTATCCGAAGGCAGTATCACCTCATCAACATAACCGCGTTCAGCGGCGATGTATGGATTCGCAAACTTGTCAACGTACTCTTTTTCTTTTTCCTTCCACTGTGCATCAGGATCAGCGGCACCAGAAATTTCGTTTTTGAAAATAATTTCAGCAGCGCCCTTCGCGCCCATCACCGCAATTTCAGCAGAGGGCCAAGCGAAATTCAAATCGGCTCCAATGTGCTTCGAATTCATTACGTCGTAAGCACCACCGTATGCTTTACGCGTAATAACAGTAATGCGTGGCACTGTGGCTTCACAAAATGCATACAGCAATTTAGCGCCATTTGAAATAATGCCATTCCACTCTTGATCGGTACCAGGCAAAAAACCAGGAACATCCACCAACACCACCAAAGGAATGTTGAATGAATCGCAAAAGCGAACAAAGCGCCCCGCCTTTACTGAAGAATCAATATCGAGCACACCCGCGAGATGTTGGGGATTGTTAGCCACTATGCCTACCGATTTGCCCGCCAATCGAGCAAAACCAACAATTATATTTTGCGCAAAATCTTTGTGCACTTCTAGAAAGCTGTCAGTGTCGGCAATATTGGCAATGACCACCTTCATGTCATAAGGCTGCATCGCATTGTCGGGAATGATGCTGTCAAGCAGCGGGCGTTTTTCATTTCCAATTTCGTAAGGCAGCGCTGGCGCCTGTTCTTCGCAATTTTGAGGGAGATACGACAATTGCCTTTTGATCAATTCAATGCACTCAGGGTCGGATGCTGCCGTAAAATGAGTCACTCCTGATTTTGATGCATGTGTTTCTGCTCCACCCAATTCTTCAGATGTCACTTGTTCGTGCGTCACTGTTTTCACCACGTTTGGCCCGGTTACAAACATATAAGACGTACCCTCCACCATTGTTACAAAATCGGTCAGCGCTGGTGAATACACTGCTCCACCGGCGCAAGGTCCCATAATAGCCGACAGTTGCGGCACAACGCCCGAAGCCATTGTATTTCTATAAAATATATCTGCATAGCCCGCCAAAGACACCACGCCCTCTTGAATACGCGCACCACCTGAATCATTGAGTCCAATGACCGGTGCTCCATTTTGCATGGCCAAATCCATAATGGCGCAAATTTTCTCGGCATAGGCCTCCCCCAACGAACCACCCATCACCGTGAAATCCTGAGAAAACACGTACACCAAGCGTCCGTTCACCAAGCCATAGCCAGTAACTACACCATCGCCTAAATATTTTTGATCACCCAATCCAAAGTCCGAAGAGCGGTGGGTAACAAACTTGCCGATTTCCTGAAAAGTACCTTTGTCTAATAAAAAATTCACCCTTTCGCGTGCCGTCAACTTACCTTTATGGTGTTGGGCCTCAATTCTTTTTTTACCACCACCTTCTTCGGCAAGGATATTTTTATTTTTAAGGGCTTGAAATTTTTCTTGGCTCATATATACAAGTGAAAGAGTAAAAGTAAAAAGACAAACGAGAAATCACGAAAAAAGCACAAAGTTCACCCTAAAATCCTGTGCTTATAAAGTTTATTAAAAAAAAACTGTTGATAATTTGCCATAATTGAATTTTAATTCTATTTTTGTCGCCCGTTTTTCCCCTTGGGAGGGACGAAATAAATTAAAATTTAGTCAAGTGGATACATTAAGTTATAGAACAATTTCAGCGAACAGCGCCACAGCTAGAAAGCAGTGGGTAGTAGTAGATGCTGACGGACAGAACCTAGGAAGATTGGCTTCACAAGTGGCCAAAATGATCCGTGGAAAACACAAAACCAATTACACTCCCCATGTTGATTGTGGAGACAACGTAATTGTAATCAACGCTTCGAAAGTGGAGTTGAGCGGTGCTAAATGGGATGAAAAAGACTACATCCGCTACACTGGGTACCCAGGTGGTCAAAGAATTCTTTCTGCAAGAGAGGTTCACCAAAAAAGACCAACTGCCTTGATTGAAAAAGCAGTAAAAGGAATGCTTCCTAAAAATAAATTGGGGAACATCTTGTTCACCAACCTATATGTATATGCTGGTGCAGAACACAAGCAAGATGCACAACAACCAGTAGTAATCAATATCAACGAAATTAAATAATCCAAATGGAAGTAATCAATACTATTGGAAGAAGAAAATCCTCTGTAGCTAGGATTTACCTGAAAGCAGGAAGTGGCGTAATCACTGTTAACGAAAGAGATGCAGCGGAATATTTTCCAACTACACTTCTTCAGTACAAATTGCACCAAGCTTTGAAAATCGCTGACTTGGAAGGCAAATTCGACATCAATGTTAACGTAGCCGGCGGTGGAATCACTGGTCAAGTTGAAGCTATCCGTATGGGTATGGCTAGAGCATTGCAAGAATATGATGCAGAATTAAGAGCTCCTTTGAAAAAAGAAGGCTTGTTTACTAGAGACCAAAGAGAGGTGGAGAGAAAGAAACCAGGTCAAAAGAAAGCAAGAAAGAGATTCCAATTTAGTAAACGTTAATATTCAACCAATAATAAAACTGTTTAGATGGCTAAGGCGACTTACAAAGAATTATTAGATGCAGGAGTACACTTCGGGCATTTGACTAGAAAATGGAATCCGAATATGGCTCCGTATATCTTCATGGAGAAAAACGGAATCCACATTATAGATTTAAATAAAACGATAGGGAAACTCGACGAAGCTTCTGCTGCCTTGAAACAAATTGCTAAATCAGGAAAAAAAATCCTTTTCGTTGCAACTAAAAAACAAGCAAAGGAAATCGTTTCTAATAGAGTAAAAGCTGTTGGAATGCCTTACGTTACTGAAAGATGGCCAGGTGGTATGTTGACCAACTTTGCTACAATCAGAAAAGCGGTTAAGAAAATGGGCACTATCGATAAGATGGCGACTGACGGTACTTTCGAGAACATGTCAAAAAAAGAAAGATTGAGCATCATGCGTATGAGAGAGAAACTCGATCGCAACTTGGGTTCTATCTCTGACTTGAGCCGTTTACCGGGTGCTTTGTTCATCGTTGATATTCACAAAGAAAACATCGCTGTTCAAGAAGCACACAAATTGGGCATCCCTACTTTTGGTATCGTTGATACCAACTCTGATCCAAACTTGGTTGACTTTGCAATTCCTGCAAACGATGACAGCTCTAAATCAGTAGATCTTCTTTTATCTTTTATCTGTTCAGCAGTTGCTGAAGGATTGGAAGAAAGAAAATCTATCAAAGGAGAGAAGAAAGACGACGAAGAGAAAGAAGTAGAAGTTAGCGCAAGCGCAGAAACAGCTGCAAGCGAAGAAGAATAATATAATACAGAAATTACAATGGCAACAGTAGAAATAAGCGCTAAAGATGTAATGAAATTACGCACGCAAACAGGCGCGGGCATGATGGATTGTAAAAAAGCATTGGCAGAAGCTGACGGGAATTTTGAAAACGCAATTGACATCCTTAGAAAACAAGGACAAAAATTAGCCAACAAAAGAGCCGACAGAGATGCAACAGAAGGATTTGTTTTGGCGAAGTCAAGCACTGACGCTAAAAAAGCATTCATACTGGTATTGAACTGTGAAACTGATTTCGTTGCAAAAAACGAAAGCTTCGGTAAATTGGTGGAGCGTTTCGCTGACATCGCAATGGCTGCTGGCGTTACTACTTTGCAAGAAGTATTGGCTTTGCCTATCGACGGTGTAACCATCGGAGAAAAAGTAATCGAACAAGTAGGCGTTATCGGTGAAAAACTAGAAATCTCTTACTTCGAAGTTGTTGAAGGAGCGCAAGTTTACTCTTACAATCACCCAGGCAACAGAACAGCTGCAATTCTTGCAGTGAATGATGTTGTGGATGTTGAAGTAGTGAAAAATGTTGCCATGCAAATTGCAGCAATGAATCCAGTATCTATTGACAAAGCTGATTGTCCTCAATCTGTTATTGAAAAAGAAATTGAAATCGCTAAGGACTTGTTGAGACAAGAAGGAAAAGCCGAAGAAATGATCGATAAAATCGCTCAAGGTAAATTGGTGAGATTCTTCAAAGACAGCACCTTGTTGAACCAAGATTTCATTAAAGACAACAAATCAACTGTTGCGCAGTACTTGAACCAGTCTAAAGCTGGTCTCACCGTTACCGCCTTCAAGAGATATTCATTGGCTGATTAATTCAGCCCAACTAAAAAAGAGAGAATTCATTCTCTCTTTTTTTTTGCCCATCTTTGAGCAATGCAGCACAATTATACATTGAACCTTAAACTATAATCCTACTATGACCTACAAACGAATACTTTTAAAACTGAGCGGTGAAGCGCTAATGGGTGAAAATCAGTATGGCATCGACTCCAATCGATTGATGCAATACGCCAAAGAAATTTCAACGATAGTCGAAAAAGGAATTGAAGTAGCAGTCGTTATTGGTGGCGGAAATATTTTCAGAGGCATAGATGCCGAGAAATCAGGTATCGACAGAGTGCAAGGTGACCACATGGGAATGTTGGCAACAATGATCAACAGCTTGGCACTTCAAGCTACTCTTGAAAAAATAAATGTAAAAACGCGATTGCTTTCTGCCATTGTAATGGATCAAGTAGCCGAACCTTACATCAGAAGAAGGGCCGTTCGTCACCTTGAAAAAGGACGCGTTGTTATCTTTGGCGCAGGTACCGGAAATCCCTACTTCACTACAGATACGGCTGCTTCGTTGCGCGCCATTGAAATTGAAGCGGATGTTATTTTGAAGGGAACCCGTGTTGATGGCATTTACACTGCCGATCCTGAAAAAGACCCCACTGCAACAAAATACAACAAAGTTACTTTTACCGAAGTGTACGAAAAAGGACTTAACGTCATGGATCTCACAGCCTTCACCCTTTGTAAAGAAAATAAATTACCCATTATTGTTTTCGACATGAACAAACCGGGCAACCTCAACAAAGTCATTCAAGGAGAACAAGTGGGAACTTTGGTTGAATTTTAAACGAATTTTATATTTTTATAAAAAATAAATCACAATGGAAGAATTAGTAAAAGCAGTACTCGCCAGCGCCGAAGACATCATGAATAAGGGCATCGACCGCATGGAAAAAGAACTCATCCGAATTCGCGCAAACAAAGCGAATCCGTCAATGATAGACAGCGTTAAAGTAGACTATTACGGCAGCATGGTACCGATCTCTCAAATTGCCAACGTAAATACGCCAGATGCCCGCACATTGAGCGTACAGCCTTGGGAAAAAACAATGTTGAATCCCATTGCAAAAGCAATTACCGATGCCAACCTTGGACTCAATCCGCAAAACAATGGCGAAGTCATCATCATCTCTGTTCCACCCTTGACTGAAGAAAGAAGAAAAGCCTTGGTTAAACAAGCGAAAACAGTAGGCGAAGATGCCAAAGTAAGCATTCGTCAAGGCCGCAAGGAAGCCAACGAAGGCATCAAAGCCATTCAGAAAAAAGGCTTGCCTGAAGACTTGGCCAAAAAAGCAGAAACAAGTTCTCAAGACATTACCAATAAGTTTATAGCAACGGTCGACAAAATCATCGCCGACAAAGAAAAAGAAATAATGACGGTGTAAAATACCAGCACTAGCATAAAAAAATCCCCGATTGAAAGTCGGGGATTTTTATTTTAATAACATCCAATACTTGTCCATAAAATTAAGCCCTTGCCGTGAGGTACTCAAACACCTCTTCTGCATTTCCAAGTCTAAAATCCTTAGCACATTTTTCTATTTCTTGCTCTTCAAATCCAAACAAACCTTGCAATAAAGGAATGGGGATTTCCACTTCCCGTCCAATATCTGCTGTAAAGTTAGGCTCCACGATTTTAAAAAATACAAACTCAAAATTAATACTATACTGCATCGCCACTTGCTTAAACACAGTGTTGCATTTGTTGCAAGTATAAATAAGATCATCAAAATCGCCCTCTGTATTTTGTTGAACACGCTTTGTTAGAGTCAAATAATGCAATTCCTCGCTCGTTGCAATGTGAATTTAAAATTCATGAATGATTTTATTAATCGTATTTCACTACTTTTTTCGTCAATATAAACCCATTTACATTTTTAATACTAAAAATGTACGCACCTGGTGCCAGCCATGACGTATTGAATTTAAAACTATTTTCACCTTTCATAGTTAATACGAGCGCGCTGTACAATTCTTGTCCGGTTTCACTTAAAATTTTAAATCTGTAATAGCCCTCCTCATCGGCCGGATACAGCACCGAAACCTCTTCTTTCATTGGATTAGGCACAACATTGAACACCGAAGTTGATGCTTTTGAAACCGACACTATTTTAAAAGTCTCTTTCTTTCCATCAAAATCTACCTGACTCAGGCGATAGTACCTTACGCGACTAAAATTAGCAACGTCGGCGTTGGAATAGGTTAATGTTGTATTCGAA